>JAGCNI010000073.1 GCA_017646015.1 Lentisphaeria bacterium | reverse complement strand
ATTGTACTGCAGTTCGCAGGTTGCAACCCCGTGGATACCGAGTTTGTGTTCGATACGGCGGACAACCAGTTCCGGGCATTTTTCGCAGATGAACATGGAAAGACCGCGTCCGTCCACACTGCCTTCAACGGAACGGGCAAGAACCAGATGGATCTTGGCACAACCGTTTGTGATGAAGCGTTTATTGCCGTTGAGATACCATTTTCCAGTTTCCGGATCCTGAGTTGCTTTGAGGCGGACAGACTGGAGGTCGGAACCTGAATCCGGTTCGGTCAGGTCCATGGCACCGTCCGCTTCGCCGCAGGCAAAACGGGGCAGATAACGCTGACGCTGATCTTCATCACCGAATTCACTGATGGTTTCTGCAATGTCCTGCAGACCGAAAAGGTTCTGCAAAGAAGCATCGGCACGGGAAACCATTTCTGTCATCATGGTATAAACGGTTGTCGGGAAATTGATTCCGCCGTATTGACGCGGCAGCATCACACCGGTGAGACCAGCCTGCTGGATTTCCTGCAGGTTTTTCTGAGTCAGGGGATGATAGGTGACAACCCCGTCTTCAAATTTCGGTCCTTCTTCGTCGATCTGACGGGAGCGGGGAGCGATGCGTTCACCGGCGATGTCCCCGAGGACAGTCAGGACGCGTTCAAAGTTATCGAGAGCATCGGCATAATCGACCGGTGCTTCATCGTATTTCTGACATTCTGTGTATCCATGTTCGCGAACGGATACGACTTCATCAAGGTCAATATTTTTGAGTGTAAAGACCAGATCCTGGTTATCAGAGAAAAAGTTAGACATGTTTCAGCTCCTCTCAGGCTTTGGCTTTGTATGCTTTGATCATCATCGGGATGACGCTGTTGAGGTCGCCGATAATGCCGTAGTGTGCAACGGAGAAAATAGGTGCATCCGGATCGGTATTGATCGCAATGATCTTTTTACTGTCGGTCATACCGGCACGGTGCTGAACGGAACCGCTGATACCGCAGGCAATGTAGAGTTTCGGACGGACAGTGACACCTGTCTGACCGATCTGGTGGTCATGATCGATCCATCCGGCATCGACTGCTGCACGGGAGGCACCGACTTCACCGCCGAGAGTAGCTGCGAGGTCATGGATGAGTTTGAAGTTGGCTTTGGAACCGACACCGTAACCGCCGGCGACGATGATCTGTGCGCCTTTGAGGTTGACCGTTTTTTCCTGACGGACACGTTCGATGACTTTGACGATCGTTTCCTGAGCGGAGAGAGCGACATCGACTTTAACGATCTCACCTTTGCGGGAGGGATCGGGAGTATCCATTTTCATGACACCTTCGCGGACAGTGACCATCTGAGGATCGTCCCATGTATTGACGATCGTAGCGATGATATTGCCGCCGAAAGCCGGACGGATCTGCATGAGTTTGTCGGTATAAACTTTTTTATTGAGTTTATCTTCAAAATCATCGATCTGGAGATCGGTGCAGTCTGCGGTGAGACCGGCGAGTTTTTCGGAAGCCACGCGGGGAGCGAGTTCTCTGCCTTTCATGGTTGCCCCGAAGAGAAGGATATTGGGTCTGTGTTCTTTGATCAGATCCATGATGACCTTTGCATAGGGGAGAACGGTGAACGGTTCCAGACGGGGATCTTCAGCGAGGAATACAGTCTGGCATCCATAGCTGAAGAGAGTATCGGCACAATGAGCGACATTGTTCCCGAGGAGAACAGCTTCGAGTTTGACATTAAGCCGGGCAGCGAGTTCTGCGCCCTTGCTGACGAGTTCGAGACTGACATCGGCGATTTTACCGCCTTCCTGCTCGACGAAAACCCAAACGTTACCAATATTGGACATGCGGCTCACCCCAATGTATGATCTTCAATAAGTTCACGGACGAGATCGGACACGGCTGCATCTGTCGGTTCGATCTTTTTGAAATCTCCGGCTGTCAGAACGACACTCATAATCTGTTTGACGTTTGTCGGAGAACCTGCTTTTCCGCAACGAGCGGGATCTGCGTTGACATCAGCGGCAGACCATTCCTGAATGACCAGACCTTTGGGAGCATTTGCTTCTGCGAAAGCAGCGTAAGCGGCTGCGGCAGTTTCTTTATCTGCCTGTTCTGCAATGAATTCAGAACGTGTTCTGGCTTTTTTGTATTTCATGATCCGAGCGGCATTCTGCGGGCGCGGTTCATTGGAATCGATGACAGTCATGAGGACGGGCAGGGGAGCTTCGAGGATTTCATAGCCTCCTTCGATAGCACGTTTTGCGCGGACTGTTTTTTCGTTGAGATCAAGAACATCTTCCACATAAGAGAACTGGGGAATGTTCAATTTCTGAGCGATCTGCGGTCCGACCTGAGCGGTATCTCCGTCAATAGCCTGACGTCCGCAGAGGATCAGATCGAAATTACCGATCTTGTTGGCGCAGCAGCTGAGTGCATAACTGGTGGCGAGAGTATCGGCACCGGCAAGAGCACGGTCAGTCAGAAGAACTGCTTCATCTGCCCCCATGCAGAGGGATTCACGGAGAACTTTTGCTGCGTTGGGAAGTCCCATTGTTGCGACAACGACATAGGCATTGTAGCGATCTTTGAGCTGCAATGCAAGCTCAAGTGCATTCAAGTCTTCCGGGTTGAAAATTGCAGGCAGAGCCGCACGGTTTACGGTTCCGTCCGGCTTCATCGCATCGCCTGTTACATTCTTTGTATCAGGCACCTGTTTTACAAAGACGATGATCTTATAACTCACTGGCTGCTCCTTGTTACAAGTTTGTTTTATTTACTATTGACGAATCCTATTTTTTTACCATCCATGCATCTGTCTGTATTTCTGCAAACAGATACTCGAATATACAATATAGCATGATTCATGAAAAATTCAATAAAAAATTATTTATTTTTTTGAACCAAAGTATATTCGATCCATTTTTTTTCCTGAATATCGGGAAAAAGACCGTCTTTTCTGTATTCCGGCTGCAAGGCTACTTTGCCTCCACCTTCCGGCAGATCAATGGCAAAAGTGGGAACTGCCAGAGAAGAAAGGCGGGAGCGGAAAGTATGAAGGATATCCAATCCTTTTTCGATCCCTGTGGCAAAATGGCGTACTCCGCGAACCGGATCCACATGAAACAGATAATGCGGTTTGACTTTCAATTTGACCAAGCCGCGGAAAAGTTCCTCCAGAATCTCTGCATTGTCATTAACACCTTTGAGCAGTACGGTCTGATTGATCACGGGGATTCCCGAAGAGACAAAACGGCGGCAGAGGGCTTTGGCTTCTTCTGTTAATTCTTTCGGATGATTGAAATGAGTTGCGAGCCAGATACAGGGGTATTGACTGAGCAGTGCGATTTTTTCCTGAGAGATTGCCCCCGGCATGACTGCCGGCAGACGGCTTGCCACCCGTATGATTTCAATATCAGGAACAGCGGTGACTGTATCGAGGATCGTTTTCAATCGTTCCACGGGAAGCATCAGGGGATCACCGCCGGAGATCAGGATCTCTTTTATTTCCGGATGTTTCTTTAAATAAGATACAGCGTTTTCCAGTTGTTCATCGGTGATATCAGCCAGATAATTGCCGGTGGTCCATGTGCGTTTCCGGAAACAGAAACGGCAGCGCATGGCACATTTTCCTGTGACCAGCAGAACGATTCTGTCGCGATATCTGTGGATCACACGTTCTACGGGGGAGTATTCCGACTCTGCCTGCGGGTCCGTACTGGAATCGGCGTCTTCGAGTTCCTGCAGATCCGGATGCCATTGTTTCCTGATGGGATCGTTTTCGCCCAAAGCCGGATCGGTGAGGCTCAGATAGTAGGAGTTTACCAGAGTCGGATAGAGTTTTTCGACTTGTTCTGTTCCCTGAGAGACAGGGAGTCCTGCTGTCTGACATGCTTCATTGGCAGAGAGGAATATTTTTTGATCTTTCATTTTTGAACCTGTCATTCCGGAACCGGCCAGAAACGACCGTCGGGACGTTCCAGCAGGGAGAGTTTCATTCCGAAAGCATTGCTGAGATTTTCTGCATTCAGAACATCTTTGCGTTGTCCGATACTGTGAACTTTTCCGTTTCCGATGATCATACCTTTATCGAATGTTGCAGTGATCTCTTCGATCCGTTGTGTGATGAAGATCATAGTGGGGGCATTGGGGCCTTTTGCGAGATCGTCGATCGCGGAGAGCAGGATTTCCCGGCTGCAGAGATCGAGATAGACACAAGTTTCATCGAGGATGACCATTTCGGGCTGTCCGATCAGAGCTCTTGCAATCAATGCTTTGATCTGTTCGCCGGAAGAGAGACGGTCATAATAGCGGTCTGCGAGTTTTGCTGCGCCGATCCGTTCGAGAGCGGCGAGAGCCATTTGTTTTTCTCTGTCGGTTGCCTGACGGTAGAATCCGATTGTAGAATCGAGCCCGGAGAGGGCGACCTCCAATGTTGTCCAACGATGATCATCTTCAGCTGTCCACGAGGAGAGGAAGGGGCTTGCCCATGCGACTTTTTTTCTGACTTCACTGATATTGCATTGTCCATATCTGTTTCCGAGGATACGGACTTCCGCCCCATAGAGAGGCCATGCCATACCGAGGATCATTTTTACGAGGGTTGTTTTTCCGGCTCCATTGGGACCGAGGATGAACCAACGTTCCCCGCGTTCCACCTGCCAGTTGAAATCCTGCAGGATCGTATTTCCTTCCAGTCGCAGGGTTGCATTTTTGATCATTACAGCGGGATATTGTTGCTGTTCGTTTATCTGATTCATTTTGCTTCATCTCCTTTTGGATAACTGCCCAGGATCCGCATATTCTGAGTCATGGGCTGCAGTTTTTCAAGAGCTCTGGTGACAGCTGGATCAGTTGCATGACCGAGCAGGTCTATAAAGAAACGGTATTCCCAGTTCTGTTGTTTTGATGGACGGCTTTCGATCATAGTCATGGTGATATTTTCTTCTTTGAATGGCAGGAGAGCATCAAAGAGAACCCCGACTCTGTCTTTCAGAGCGAAACAGATGGACGTTTTATCATTTCCTGTTGGTTTCGGATCCTGATTTCCGATAATCAGGAAACGTGTGATATTGTTTGGATTGTCTTCGATATTTTCATAGAGGACATTCAATTGATAGAGGTTTCCTGCGAATGTGCCTGCGATTGCGGCTGAATTCGGGTCGCTTGCAGCGAGAGAGACCGCTTTTGTATTTCCGGTACATTCATGGATCTCCACATCGGGGAGATGTTCTGCGATCCAACTGCGGCATTGAGCATAGGCGTGCGCTTCCACATAGAGTTTTCTGACAGTGGAGATCGGGTATTTTGAGAGCAGACTCAAATGGATCCGCATATTGATTTCGGCACAGATCTTGCAATTTGATTGCGCGAAGATGTCCAGTGTGTGATTGACAACGCCTTCGGAAGAATTTTCAATCGGGACGCAACCGTAATCTGCTTTATGAGAGCTGACATCGGTGAAGATATCATCGATCGTGCTTTTGGCGAGATAGGCGACACTGTGTCCGAATTTGGAAACAGCAGCCTGATGTGTAAAGTTTCCCTCCGGGCCGAGATAAGCCACATTCATGGGATGTTCCAATGCGAGAGCACCGGACATGATTTCCCGGTAGATCGCCTGTAATGTGCTGGCGGTCATCGGGCCTTTGTTCATTGCTGCGACTTTTTCAAAAACGATTTTTTCACGTTCCGGGACATAAACAGCTCTATGATTATCCTTTTTGTATTTTCCGACTTCGAGAACTGTTGTATAGCGTTCATTGAGGAGTTGAACGATTTTTGCATCCACCTCATCAATTTTTTTCCGCAGATCATCCAAATTCATAATTATCTGAAACCTTATGTTTGGTAAAACATTATTAAATCTGATAATGTATCACAATAAAGAGAATATCTCAAGGGAAAAGAGTTGAAATTTTCAAAAAAAAATATGATTTTCAGAGAGAATAGCAGCTTTTATTTTATCTTGTCCGGATCGTGAGTGGGGAGCAGAGTTGTTTTCTGTTGACAGACTGATAAACAGTTTTATTTTTATTAATTTTCCTTTCTCCAACTCTTGAAAAAAGTCCGGTTCGATGCTAATGTATCTGTTTATATTAGTTAAAAAATTTTTTCTGAGAAGATGTAAATCACATACAGGAGAATTTTTGAATGGATAGAATAACTTCATTGGAACGGTTTGGAGCCAGGTGTTCCGGTGATTTCTCGGCGGAGAATCTGCGGAAGATCCGTGAAGCCGGATTCAATGCTGTTTTTGTCAATGGGGGATGCGGATTCGGTCCGGATTCTTTTTTTGTGGAAAGTATGATTGCAACAGAGTCCATTCCGGATTTGATGCCGTACACCGTGGCGTATGTGAAACGAGAAATGCACCGGCGGTTTGATCTTCTTGCGGAATATGAACTGAAACCGTATTTCTGTATCTGGGATACTCTCGGGACACAACATTCATCCTTTATTCAATCCCAATATATCGATCGTCATACGAAACTGGAACTGCGAGCCAAACAGAACCGGACGCCTGAATTATTCGGGAAAAATTATTCCTGGAAGATCAGTGATCCCTTGTGTGTATCCCATGAGACCGTTCAGGCTTTTTACGATGAACTGTTCCGTAAACTGACCGTTGAATATCCGCAACTGACTGGGGTTATGTATTTTCCCGGAGATTTTTCTTACGGGATCTGTACCGATGAATGTCCCCGCTGTAAAGCGACCGGCTTGACACAACAGGAAAGAATGATCCGCCATATCAATCGTCTGCGTGCAGCATTGGATGAAAAAGTTTCCCTTTATTATGCGTTCTGGAATATAGAACAGCCGGGAGCAGTTCCTGCGATAAAACCGGAGATCATTGAACAGTCTTTGTGTAAATTATCGTCCGATATCGGAGTCGGGATCACGATCAATGATAATGTCACAGTGGAACGGCGTGGTTGTTCCATGACTTATTTGCAGCCGTGGGGGACTTTTGTTCAGAAAGGGGATTTATTTCAGAAAGCCGTTGATTTATGCCGGGAACAGAACCGCAAGTTGATGGTATTTTCAGAAATTACCCAATCCGAACAATACGATCCGGTCTGTTCCAATATGCCTTTTGCCTTGAAGACTTTGAGTCTTTACCGGACACTGGCTGAAATTCCGGAAGTGGATTCTCTTGTTGATTTCTGGGGAGCCCGTCCGCCGTATCTGCCGGATGCCTGTCATGCCGTTCAGAGAAATCTGATCCTTCATCCGGAAAAATCCGATGATGAGATTCTTCGTTGTGCGGTGATGGATCATTATTGTCTCAGTGAAAATGATCCAGACTTGATTGAAAGAGGTTTGTCGGTATGGAAGAAATTTGATGAGGTTCTTGATTCAGAAGCACTTTGCGGCTGGTCATCCCGGCTGAGTTTTGCGGTTGGAAGATGTGGCGGTCATGGACAGTTTTTTCTGCCGTTGATCCCGCAATATCTCCGGAGTATTCTGCATTCATGGGGAGCGGGACAGATTTCATTTTTCGGAACATCTCCTCAAATTTATTTTGACCGTCGGAATGAAGATGCCGGATCTTACCTTGCCTGTGCGAATGAGTTCCGAGTTTTTGCGGAGCGGCTGAAAGATTCCGGGAGTTTATCCGGTGCGGAAAATGCAGCGATGGAAGCCTTGCAAATGGAATTGTATGGCAAAGTGATCGTATCTGTTGCCCGGACACTGTTGGCTGCGGAGGCATTTGAGCGGAAGCAAAATGAAAAATTGCGATCATTGATCCTGGATGAAATAGTCGCCCGTCAGGATCTTATGGAATTATCCCGTACCTTGCAGCCTTATGCGGGGATCGATTTGTTGCTGGCGGAGGAAGACATCATGAATATGGGACTTTATCTTTCGGATGATTCATTTCCGGATTCACCGGATACATTATTTTCTGTAACTCAGGTGATTCTGCCGGCATAAAGATAGAAACGATTAAAAATAGTAGAGGATCGAAAAATGCATGTAAACTGGATTTTGGTAAAAACGATTGGTCTTTTGGTTTGTTCCAATCTTTTTATGACGTTTGCCTGGTATGGGCACTTGAAGAATATGGCATCGAAACCGTGGTTTATTGCTGCGTTGGTGAGTTGGGGGATTGCTTTGTTTGAATATCTGATCCAGGTTCCGGCGAACCGGATCGGCTATCAGTCGTTGTCTCTGGCACAGTTGAAGATTTTACAGGAAGTGATCACACTTTCTGTGTTTGTGCCTTTTTCTATTTTTTATATGAAAGAAGGTTTCAAACTGGATTTTCTCTGGGCAGGCTGCTGTTTGGTGGGTGCGGTCTATTTCATGTTCCGGAGTTGAAAAGAGAGGGGGAGAGAATGGAAAGCAAGGGAAAAATTTTTGTAACCGGACACCGTAATCCTGACATTGACAGTTTGGCATCAGCCTTTGCATTGGCGGAACTGCGTCGTCGTCAGGGGGCATCTGATATTTGTGCATTGTGTCCGGGAGTCATGCCGGAACGGGCACGTTTTCTGTTTGAAAAATTCCGTTTGCCGCTGCCTGTATCCCGCAATGATATTCATCTGCGTGTTTCGGATATTATGGATCGCAGTATTCCGACGATTCCGTTGGGAGTGACTCTGCTGGATGCAGTCCGTACTTTGAAAGAGAGCGGATATCCGCGTCTGCCAGTGATCCGTGAAAACGGGGAATATGCGGGGATGCTGAGTCCGCTGAATCTGTTGTCTCATCTGCTGGATATCAGTGAGGGGGGACTTACGGGGCGGATGATTTACAGTTCGATCCGTATGATGTCTGAGGTGATTGAAGCGGAATTGCTGGCTGCCTTTGATGTGGATGAAATGCAAAATTTCAAAGTGTATGTGGCAGCGATGGGGGTGGACAGTTTTGAGACGCACATGCCGCAGGGCGAGAGCCGGGAACTTGCGATCATTACCGGAGACCGTGCGGAGATTCATCTGCATGCGCTGCAGCTCGGGATCCGTTTGATGATCGTGACCGGGGATAAGGAGATCGAACCGCTGATTCTTGAAAGTGCCAAACTCCGGGGCGTGACTGTATTGCGAACCAAGTTGGATTCTGCATCTGTGATCCGGCGGTTGAAATTCAGTATGCCGGTGGAATATTTCGGTTTCAGTGAAAAAACGGTGACAGTGCTCAAGCCGTCCGACCGAGTCCGCCGTGTGGAGAATCCTGTATTGAATCAGCCGGAAGATGTGATTCCGGTTGTGGATGAAAAAGGATTTTATGCGGGAGTTGTTTTCAAAAAGAGCGTGACGGGTGAACCGCCTTTCCGAATGATCCTTGTTGATCATAATGAAGTGGAACAGAGCCTTCCCGGAGTGGAAGAGATCCCTGTGATCGAAGTTGTGGATCATCACCGGATCGGGATGATGCCGACAGCTGTTCCGATCAAATTTACGGGAGATATTGTAGGCAGCACCTGTACGTTGGTAGCTTCGATGTTCAAGAGTTCGGGTGAAAGTCTGACACCGGAGCTTGCGGGCTTGCTTCTCGGAGGGATTGTTTCGGATACCTTGGATCTGAAATCTCCGACGGCGGCGGCATTGGATCAGCGGATGTATGAATGGCTGGAAAAGATTTCCGGAGTGAAAGGGACAGAGTTGATGGCTGAACTTTCCCGGATCGATTCGCCGTTGGCATCCAAGACTCCGGATGAAGTGATCGATTCTGACCGCAAGACTTACGTTGACGGCAAATACAAATTCAGTCTGTCTCAGGTTGAAGAGTCTAATCTGGAACTGCTGCATCAGCGTTTGGATGAACTGCGTGCTGCAATGCAGTCTGTTCTGGAAAATGAAAATCTCAGTTTTATTGCTTTGATGGTGACAGATGCTGTCCGTGAAAATTCGGAAATGCTGGTTTTCGGAGATAAGCATGTTATGGCGAACCTGCCATATCGGCATATTACGGATGAGTTGTTTGCCATGCCGGGTATTCTCAGCCGTAAAAAACAGTTGTTGCCGCAGATCCTTTCCGTGACATCTGCTCTGAACCGGGGATTCTGAGAGAAAAAAGATGATTTTTTCCCGGAGTCTGCAAACAGAAAAAAATATTGATTTTTTGTTAAAATCGGGAAAAATGATTTGCTTAATGAATAAATATGGTATAATGTACCATTAACAACAAATGGAGTTTGTAATTATGTTGCTTGAAGTTTTGAAAAGTAAGATTCACAGAGCACGGCTGACCTGCTGTGATGTTGATTATGAAGGAAGCCTTGAAATAGACATTGAATATCTGGAAAAATCCGGGATCCTTCCGTATGAAAAGATCCTGGTTGTGAATGCCACCAACGGGCAGCGTCTGGAAACATACGCCATCCCGGGCAAACGCGGTTCCGGAGTCTTCTGTTTGAATGGCGCAGCCGCACACCGCGGGAATCCGGGTGATGTGGTGACAATCATGTGTTTTGCTCAGTTCTCTCCAGAAGAATTGGCGGAACATCTGCCGACTGTCATTGTGCTGAATGAAAAGAATGAAATCGTAGCCAGACGGAAAGGCAGAACAGAACTGCCTTTGAATTGAGAGAAGCAAAAAAGTTTGCCATGAGTGTGCGGAACAGAAAATACCGTATCCGGGGACAGGTTCTTACTGAATACGCATTTATGCTGACAGTGTGTGTGCTGTTTTCTGTGATGTTTTTTATTCTGCTGGCAGCTTTCACCGGCTATGGCTCAAGATTGATTGGTTTGGTCTCCTGGGAACCGAGTCCACCGAGTCGGTCCCAGATGGAAAATATAATGAAGGGAAACCTGTAAAGGTAAGGAGTAGTAAACATGATCAGAAGAAAAAGAAAATCCGGACAGGCGATTGTTGAATACATTATCATTATTGTGATCGTGGCAGTGGCTGCGTTGACTGTGATGGGATTCTTCAGTGACCGAATCCGCACTATTATTGCCGGCGCGGCTTCTTCATTCGGTGATAATAATGCTTCTCAGGAAGTTGATAATAAATCTGTCGATATT
>JAGCNI010000072.1 GCA_017646015.1 Lentisphaeria bacterium | reverse complement strand
GGCTATGTCTATCATTCTTATCATGAATGGTTTACCTTTTTTTATCGTTTGTAAAATATATGATTGCTAACGTATGTTATCAAAACAAATATAATACTGTTTTTGTATTTTTCAAGGGAGATTTGCTGAATTTTTCAAAAATATGCCTTTGCATCTGAAAATTATGGTGAATAACGAAAAAAGTCCTGTCCTGCGGAATATTTTTCAGGACTTGAAAATCTGTTTTGATAAGATATATTGCTATAAAAAATAATTTGATCTGGGAGATACTGTATGATTAAGCCGGAGCAGTGGAAAATTTGTCAGGATCTGATTTTTCCGGTTTTTTCTGCAAGAAGTGAGGAAATGACAGAATGATGCGGTTGGATAAATATCTTTCGGAGGCAACAGCTTACAGCCGGAAGGATGTACGGGGACTTGTGAAACGCAATGCGATCACTGTAAACGGGAATATTGCGAAAAATGTTGATGTGAAAGTCGATGAAAATAAAGATTGTGTATGCGTGAATGGAGAGAGTGTCCTGTACCGGAAATTCATTTATCTCATGCTGAACAAACCGCAGGGCTATTTGAGTGCAACAGAAGACAAACATGATCCTGTTGTGGTGGATCTTGTACCGGAGGAATTGAAACATTTTGCGCCGTTTCCCGTGGGCAGATTGGATAAGGATACCGAGGGTTTGCTGCTGTTGACGAATGACGGTCAATTCGATCATGAACTGATGTCACCGAGAAAAAATCTTTATAAACGGTATTATGCAGAATTGGATCTTCCTGCCATGGAAGAGGATATTGCAGCATTTTCAGCGGGGATGGAATTCAAGGAATTCACTGCCAAACCCGCCCGTTTGGAGATTGATCCCGGAGATCCGCGGAAAGTGTATATTGAGATTGCCGAGGGAAAATTTCATCAAGTCAAACGGATGTGTGAGCGTGTCGGAAAAAATGTGTTGTTTCTGAAACGAGTAGCGATTGGCGAACTGAAACTGGATGAGACTCTGGAATGCGGCAGGATTCGTGAACTGACAGCTGATGAATTGGCGATCTTCGGCTGGAAATAAATCATGATCTTACATATTTTGAATGGTGATTGTGCTTTGCCTGGCTGGCAATCATGTGGATTTTCGGGAGAAGTTCTGGTCTGGCGGGAAAATTATCTGCATGGTGTGATCCCGGAAACAGATGATTTGGATGAGTTCAACCGTATCCGTGCGGAAGAATTGCATTGTCTTGCTCCGGAAAAAACATCGAAAGAAATTTTTACTGAATTGCAGCAGATGCACCGGACTCTTTTCTCATTGCGTGGCGGAGATCGCCTTGTGCTGTGGCTGGATCGCTGTCCTTTTGATCAAAGCCTGAAAAACCATTTATTGAGATTGGTTTCTTTGATGTCTGAAAAGCCGGAGTTATATCTGATTGAACAGGATGTTGTTTGGAATGAAGAAGCCTTTCAGCGATATCGTGACAGGATTGATTTTTAACGGCAGAGAAGATTGAGATTCGTTTATACAAATTTTAAGAAAGGGATGAAGAGATGTTGTTGATCCGGATCATAACCAATATGCTTGCAGTTGCCACGCTGATCGGTGTATTGGATCGTTTACGTGGGAACCGCTGGAAATTGGGCGAACGTTTTGACGCAGGTTTTTCAGCTTTTCCGGATTTGTTTGTGGTTATGGGTGGAGTGTTGGCATTGCTGCCGGCTTTACAGAAATTGATTTCTCCGTGGGTGGTTGCGTTGTGTGATCCTCTGGGAGTTGATCCGGGGTTGCTGCCGGGAATTTTTCTTGCGAATGATATGGGTGCGTTTCATTTATCCCATGCGTTGTGTCGTGATCCGCAGACAGCGGATTTCGGGGGGATGCTGATCGGAGGGATCCTTGGAGTCAATCTGATTTTTACTTTACCGGCGGCGATCACGATCACGGACAAAGAGGATTATCCGTTTATCATAAAAGGTCTTTTCTGCGGATTTCTTGCGGTTCCGTTCGGAGCGGTTGCGGGAGGTCTGGTGCTGGGATATCCGTTTATTTTGTTATGGAAACTGGTGGTTCCTGTATTGATTTGTACACTTGTGATTGCCGGATTGTTTTTGAAGTTTCAGAAATTGGTTGCCGCGATTTCGATATGGAGCGGGAAATTGATTGCCGCCATTGCGCTGTTGGGATTGACGGCTTCGATTTTTTCATTCTTGTTTCAATGGGAAGAGAAAACTGCGACTTGGCTGACACCTGTCCGGGAGGTTCTCTGGCTGGTGGGGCTGGTTGTGATTCTGTTGCCGGGAGCGTATGTTTTGGCGGAATTGCTTGCTCGCGGGTTGAAAAATCCGTTGATACGTTGCAGTCAATGGTTGGGGCTTGATCCGAAAGCACTGACGGGAATGATCATTTCGCTTGCCAATTCGATTCCTGTTTTCGGGTTGACCGGAGAGATGAGTCGATCGGGGAAAGTGGCGGTGTATGCCTTTCTTTTCGGGGGTGCATTTTCGCTGGGAGATCATCTTGCATTCTGTTCGGCGATGAAGCCGCAGTTGTTGGGTGGTTTGCTTACTGCGAAACTTGTGACAGCATTTTGCGGATTGATTTTTGCGCTGCTGTTGTTGCGTTATGAACGTAAAAACAGCAGGTCTGAGCAGGGAAGTGATTGAAAAACAGAGTTCCTGAGAGAAACAACTTGTAATTTTCAATATTGGCAAGTATATTACAAAGTTATTTTATAGAATCAAGAACAACTGATTGGGATATTATGGAACATAAAGAAAAGACGTTGGTGATCGAAGCGAATCGCGGCGGGATGTTATATTTGCGTGATTTCTGGAATTACCGTGAATTGTTTTTCACTCTTGCATGGCGTGATATTGTGGTGCGTTATAAACAGACCATTGTTGGAGTGTTGTGGACCGTGATCCGTCCGTTGGCAACGATGCTGGTATTTACGGTTGTTTTCGGAAAAATCGCCAAACTTCCTTCGGATGCGGGCGTTCCGTATGTGTTGATGGTTTTTGCGGGGATGCTGCCGTGGCAGTTTATCAGCGGTACGATCACGACGGGAAGCGAGGCACTGGTCGGGAATCAGGCGTTGATCTCGAAAGTATATTTTCCCCGTATGATCATTCCGACAGCCCGTATTCTGATGGGATTGGTGGAATTGTTGATCAATGCGGTGTTGTTTGCTGCACTGTTTGTGTGGTTCCGCTTTGTGCCGTCCTGGCAGATCGTGTTTGTTCCGTTGTTTATGCTTGTGGCGGTATTCCTGTCATTGGGAGTGACTTATTTTCTTTCTTCGCTGAATGTGAAATACCGTGACTTTCAATATCTTGTACCATTTATTGTGCAGATGGGACTGTATATTTCCCCGATTGGTTTTTCCAGTTCGATCGTTCCGGAACGGTGGCGGTTGCTGTATGCCTGCAATCCGGTGGTTGGGATCGTGGACGGGATCCGGTGGTGTCTGTTTAATTCTCCGCTGATGGTTGAATCTGTGATCAGTGCGGTGGTGATTTCTCTGGCATTTTTTGTTTTCGGGATCTGGTTTTTCCGTAAAAAAGAAATTGAATTTGCAGATTATATCTGATAACGGGGGATGAGATGAGTGATATTGCTGTAAAAGTCGAGGATCTTGGTAAGAAATATGTGATTGGACATAATGTCAACAGTGAGTATGCGCGCTTCAATGAATTTCTGACCAGTGTCGGAAAAAATGTATTGAACCGTTTGAAACATCCCCTGTCTGCGGCTGCCGGCGGTATGGAACGGGAAGAGTTCTGGGCGTTGAAAGATGTTTCTTTTGAGTTGAAACAGGGGGATCGTCTCGGGATCATCGGTCATAATGGTTCGGGGAAATCCACGTTATTGAAAATGTTGAGCCGGATCACGACACCTTCGACCGGGCGGATCACGATGCATGGCAGGATCGCTTCTCTTCTGGAAGTGGGAACCGGATTTCATCCGGAGTTGACCGGGCGCGAAAATATTTATCTGAATGGTTCGATTCTGGGGATGACCCGTGCGGAGATCCGTGCGAAATTTGATGAGATCGTGGAATTTTCCGGGGTTGAAAAATTCTTGGATACACCTGTGAAACGTTATTCCAGCGGGATGTATGTCCGGTTGGCTTTTGCGGTGGCGGCTCATCTTGATCCGGAGATCATGGTTGTGGATGAAGTCCTTTCGGTGGGCGATGCAGAGTTTCAGAAAAAATGTATCGGAAAAATGCGTGATATTTCTTCTGATAACGGCAGAACGATCCTGTTTGTCAGTCACAATCTGAATGCGATTCAGTCTCTCTGTACCCGGGGAATCGTATTGCAGAAAGGAAATCTGCTGTATGACGGGGATATTTCCAATGCTGTCCGTAATTATGTGGAAAGTCGGAAAATTCTGGCGACCGTTCCGCTTACAGAGCGTCCGAAACGTCCGTGGGAAGATGGACGGCTCCGTTTTGTGAGATGTGTGTTGAAAGACAGTGACGGCAATGAAAATTATTCTGTTCCTGTGGGATCCAAGGCTGTTTTTGAGATCGAGTTTGACTGTCTGGAAGATTTGAGCGGAGATATTCAGCTTGAGGTGAGTCTTTTCAATTCAGAAAATATCCGTCTTGCCTGTTTGAATACCCGGAATCTCGGCTTGATGTCCAGCTTCCGGAAAGGCAGAAATTGTGTCCGTTTTGTGATCCCGCGTGTACCGTTTTATCCGGATACATTTACTGTATTGCTGTATGCGGAAAAAGATGGCAGTACCATGGCAAGTATCCCGGATGCTTTTTCATTTCAGACTATTTCCGGACCGTATCAGAATCCGGATATTCTGAGTATGCCGTACAGTTCTCTTTCTGCGGTTGACTACACATTTGAAACAGAGTGATTTATTCAACTCGTTCATTTGATTCCGGCTTATAAATCCTGACTGTTGTGATACAGTTCAGTTGTTCGTCCGGATTTTATTTTTGCAACGGTTCCGGTATTCGCCCGGTGTCATCGTGGTCTGCTTTTTGAAATATTTGCAGAAATTGGAAACATCCTCAAAGTTGAATTTCTGGGAACAACCTGCGATCGTTCCGTATATCGGATTTGAACAGTATGCCGGCGAAAAATTCAAAGTGCGCGATCTCTGGGCAAAAAAAGATCTGGATTCAGATATCGACAAGGATTTTGTCATCGGAGTGGACGCTCATTGTGTCAAACTTTTCCGTGTATATCCGCAGAAGTGAAAAGTGTAAAATCATCAAACCAAACACAAAAATCTGCCCGTGTCTTTGAGGATTCCGGGCAGATTTTTTTTGCTCAGCGATCATGTTCATTCCGCATCAGAACATTTGATCAGATTGGCATCCGTCAAATATTCTGTTACCGGTTGTCCGGAATATGAGCCGGTCGGCATATTGATTTTGTACGATTTGTTTTTCCATGAAACAATGATCGCATTGCGTTTCGGATTCTGACAGGGATCGTTGAGTGTTACCTGAACTTTTCCGTCGGCAGATTCTCTGAGCAGCACGACCGCCGGAGAGTCTGTTTTCAAGCCGCCGACTTCGATCCCCCCATGGTAGAATACCGCAGCCAGTGTTCCGGAGGATTTTTCACGTACAGCCTGAACAGTGGTTTTTTGAGCAAGGATTTCCAGAGTCGGATTTTCTGCATAGTTTTTCAGACTTTCAAAATCCCTGCAATGGAAATCGACGATGTAGGCGCAAGCGGCATTTTCAGGATTTCTGCCGTGGTCGATCTGAAACATCAGGATCGGCGCACTCGCCGGAAGATCATTGCGTCCTTTGTTTACGGGATCGAATTTGATCCAGTTATCTTTCGTTCTCTCTTCTGCAGTAAGTACACCTTTTCCATTCAGGACAATATATCCGATCCCATCGTGCCAGAGAAGATCGGATTTTGCCTTCACTGTTTCTCCGGGCTGCGCGGATCGATTTTTCCCGAAGAAAATTTTGGATCGCCACGATGTCTGATCCAGTGTTGTGGTGACTTTGAGATCTTGCTTTGTTTTGTCTGTGATCCCGGCGGTAAGACAAATCAGTTTTCCGTCAAACCAGAAATATGCTTTGCATGCTTTCAGACCATAGAAATTCAGAATCGAATCTTTTACCAGTTTACGTTCCATTTTATATCCGCAAACTGCATAATTCCCGCATGGCGCGCCGCCTGCGAATCTGTATTTCCCGGTATAGGTCCGCCAGGTATTGCCCTTGTGTTCAAAATTCCATTTTCTTGCGGTAACACCCGGAATAGCAGAGGGATCAAAAAATCCTCTGACATGTCTGTATGCATCAAAAGGTTTATTGATCCATGCCGAACCGTCGCACCAGAAATCGCAGTAATGAGAATTGGATGGTGCATTTTCACAACTGGTTGTTTTTGAGGAGAGCATGGTGATCGCTGCAACTGCGTCTTTTTCGCGGCAGAGCATAAGATCATTATTCCAGAAATATCTGGTTCCTGTCGGCAGTTCTTTACATTTTCCGGAGATCACATTGCAACAGTGAAGCAGCCGTTTGGCTATGGGATGATCCGGCGGGAACAATTCGCTGTAACATTTCAGAACAGGGGGGATCGTTTCAAACGTTTCATATCCCTGATTTCCATGATACTGCTGACCGCTTCTTCCGCATGCGGTAAGAAGATCTCTCTGCAGCATCGGGATCTGTTCGTCGGAAGTTCTTTCTCTGGGTTCCCATATACGCCGGGGATAAGATTTCTGTATCAGCTCCCAGCCGGTTCCGTGCCAGATCAGAGATTCCAGATAGGTACAGGTTGAAATCAAACGAGAACCTTCCACATTGATTTCCCATGAAGTACCCTTGAACTCTTTCAATAAACTGCCAATCACAGAAACTCCGAAAAATGGATACCCGAATGGATAATTCTGAGAGCCATGTCCCCATGCTGAACCATCCACCGTGATACCATCCATCCAGAATGCTGTTTTTTTTGTGTTGAAACTGTTCGGGGTGAGTGCTCCTTCGGCAACTTTTGCGATCACATCCAGAATTCTCGGATTGCGACAGATCAGTGCTGCATGGAACAGCGGTCGGAAACCGAAATTGCCACCTGTCCAGGCTGAGGAATGGCGGAAACTTTCGACCGTAAGAAATTCTCCTTCCGGACGGTCAAGCGGAAATGTGCAGCACCATGAAACAGCCTCTTTCAGAACACGGTTGAGGCGGATCGAAAGTGGATCTTGGCAGCTCCCGTTTTCCACAGCCTCCATTTCCGGGAAAAATGTTCTGTAAACATCGGCGACTGTACCGGGGATGATAAAAATTGCTCCGATATAACGGAAATTTTCTCCGCGACGGTTCATGTCACCGGAAAGATAATAAATCAAACTGCTGAAAAACTTTTTCCTGTTTTCTGCACTTCGGGCAACTGTTCCATTCTGCCATGCTGCAAGCATTTTATCGAAATGCAGACAGACATAATGCATGAGCGTTTCATGATAATCATGACTGTATTTTTTCTCTTCGTGGATACGTTTTGCATCTTCCGGAGTCAGATCACGAATCAAACCGTTTTCACAAATCTTGTCAAACAACTTTGTGCCGGTGAGTTTTTCCGGATCTGTTTCCTGAGGAGCGAGTTTTATCGGAAGACGTTGTTTGCGGAGTTCTTCGATCTCAGCCATTTTTTGGTCAAATTCAGGATCCGCCAGAATTGCAGCAATGATCTCATCTTTTACAAATTCAGGAAAGAAACATCCGTTTGTGACCGGAGGAAAAAGATGATCCGGGAAATCAAAACGCAAGCCCCGGCGGATGAAATGAATATCATCAAGAACCACTGTAAAATCAGGCTCGTCCGTGATAAATTCAATTTTTGTAACTTTTCCATTGCGTGCAGTCGGTCCGGTATGTCCGATAATCGTCTGCCGGGGAGGAACGCCGCAAAGCGTATAAAACAATTTCCAGCCGGTGTGATGCGGCGTTTTGAATTCTCTTATGAACGGTTTGCCGTCGGTATAGGTGAACTTCAGCATAAAATTCTTCAGCACCATGCCTTTGGGAGCCTGCAGCATGAAACTGAAAAACGCCATGTCATTCAAATCAAAACTGTTTCCTGGCGGAGTGAACAGCAGTTTTTCTCCGTTCCAGATGATCCGGTTTCTATTGAATTTTGCTCTGGCTGGAACCGTACAGTTCGTATTCCAGCTGCCGTGAGAACGGTAAAAGAGTACATGGTCATATTTTTCAGGATGATCCACATGGGAGGATGTGAATTTTTCCACTTCTGAAAGAATTTTCTTTTTCATAAGGTAAAAGCCTTTCAAGCTCGAACAATGATATGCATTCTGTCTGGCTGTATTGTTTCGGATCTCGGATGCGGGAAACTTATTTTGCAGTAAGGATCATAGAGGGCTGGACCTGATGCTGCAATTCTTCTCCCCGGAGGAAACGTTCAAATTCTTCGACCATGTAATCAGACATCCGGTAGAGTTCATCATTGAGAGAACCGGCAATATGCGGAGTCAGATAAATATTCGGAGTGGTATAAAGTTTTGAACCTTCCAGCGGCGGTTCGGGGTATGTCACATCCAGCAATGCGGTCAGATCCGGACGTTTTTCCATGACTTCGATCAGATCATCTTCGTTGACCTGTCTGCCGCGTCCGGTATTGATGAATACTGCACCCGGTTTCATGGATTCAAAGAGTTTTTTATTGAATACGCCCACATTGTCATCTCTGTCCGGGAAGTGGTTGCTGACAACTTGAGAGGTTGCAAAAGCTTCTTCCAGAGAGATGGTTCTGCGATCCGGGTGGGAGGGGACAACGATCACTTCGACGGAGAAGTTTTCCAACAGGTGTTGGAGATGAGTGGAGATCATCCCGGCACCGAGGAGAGCCACTCTGGCACCGTACATACCGCATCCGGCCTTCTGCTGACCTTTTTTGAATGTGTCAAAGTTTTTCATATCCCGGCTGAGATTGAAATAATTTTTCAAGCCGAGTGTGATCTGCGCCAATGTGAATTCTGCTACCGGAATGGCATTTGCACGCCATGCACTGGAGAGTTTGATGTTGTGGCTGAACAGAGGATGACAGAAATTGTCTGTTGCTCCGGCAGCATAAAATACCGCTTTCAGACGGGGCAGTTTGGCAAGTTGTTCTTCTGTGAAGCAGACCATACCCCAGGTGGAGAAAAGGACATCCACATCTTCGAGGAGTCCGTTGGAAACATCATCCCCGTTGAAGAATCCTTTCATGTTGCACATTTCGCCGAGACGTTTGATGTTTTTTTCTCCGTACACATTTTTGATGGTGTTCGGGTTGCGTCCGATAAATGCTCCATTGAGTTTTTCCATAATAGCTCTCCTTTGTTATTCAGAAATTACTGCTTTATATAATTTTTTCAGCACCGGATATGAACTGCCGTGCTGTAATTTTGCAATCAGATAGTCGGCTGCATCCTGAACCATTTGTTCCAGCGGCATGCAGACAGAGTAAAGTGTTCCGCGGTAAATGCTTTTCAAGGGTGTGATATCATCGAAACAGACCACCGGGATATTTTGGTTCAACTCCTGTAAAACATTCAGAACCGGAACAGCACGGGATGCATTGATCAGATAAATGGAATCCGGAGCGTGAGTGAGTATTGCTTCACGGATCTGTTGTACCTGCTGCTCAAGATTATGCGGCGGAGTGAGTGCCAGAAAAATCGCACTGCCGGGGGAATCCTGCAAGGCATCAGCCATTCCCAGATGACGCTGTGTCTGATTGCCCGGAACATCCGGGATCAAAATTTTATGGGCTCCGCGATCCAATAAGAACTGAATCGCTTTCCGGCTTTCCAAACGGTAATCCACAGAAACATACGCCACTTTTTCATGGGTGTTGATCCTGTTGAAAAGAATGGAGGGTTTTCCTTTTGCCGAGAGATGCAGCGGCAGATCGCTATTCTCCGGCATCAAAAGAAGCATATACGCATCGGCATCGGTATCGGCAATTACATCGGTGGTGGTCAGAATACAATGACATTTCTGTTCCGCACAGAACCTGGTCAGTGCACTGGAGATCCTTACACCGTACCAGAAATCATCACTTTGCAGGGAAGCATTGAGTGCCAGTGAATAGGTCGGATTGGTATTCTGGCGGAGAGTGTGCCGGCAGATAAAAGAGCCTTTCCCCGGGCGTTTTTCGATAAAGCCGTTTTTCCTGAGTTCATGCAGACCGCTACGTACTGATGTGCGGCTGATTTTATATTTTTCTGCAAGCTCCTGTTCCGAAAACAATGCACTGCCCGGAGCAAGTCGTCCATCCAGAACCGCTTCGGAAATATCATGATACAATTTCGCATATACACAAGGAGTTTTCCGTTTTACAGCATTCCGTTTGCAGAGTTCCATTGTAAGATTTATTCCATATTTTAATACATGTTTGAAAATCATGTATAATATAATGATATTTTCTTTGAATACAAGTTTTTTCCCGGAAAAAACAATAAAAAAAACGATCCGGAGAGGAATATGATTCTGCTCCGGATCGTTTGTGAGAGTGGAATGATTATTTTTTCAGATTTTTCAGAACGTATTGAACCACAGAAACTTGTTCTTCTGATTCCTTATGTGTTCTTTCGAGTTCTTCGATCGCTTCATAGATTTTGATACAGGCTGTTTTATAATCCACATTCCCGATTTCACAAATCAGACGGATCCCGCGATCCATCAGTTTCTTATTGGAAACATTGACCCAGCTCATCCAGTTTCCGGTAACCCGTCCAAGAACAGCCATTACTCCGGTCGAGATCGTATTGAGCACCAGTTTGACCGCCATGTGTCCCATCAGATGCAGGGGGGATTCTTTCATTTCACACGGGATCGGGAAATCTGCATTTTCACTTGTACCGACAGCCAGATATTTTCTGGCGGAGAACGCTGCATCCACCTTTGCAAAACTGTCTGCAAGAGCTGTCGGACAGGGCTTGTTTCCCACGGTGATGAGGATCGCCACATCGTTTCCGGTAACAGCCCGGTCAGCCGGGGATTCATTGCCGACTTCAAATTTCAGCAATTCAGCACTGCGGATTTTCGGCGGATTACAGCTCAGAGCTTCGGGGACACCCATTCGGATATAGTCTGCCACTTCCCATTCCAGACAACGCAGGGAACGGTGCATTCCGCGCTGCCATGTTTCCACTGTTGAGAACATCGGATTTTTCACGAAAGCCCACGGACGGGGAGAAATCGTATCATCATTTTTCCGGAACGGCGGCAGCATGAATGTGGGGGAACGCTCTGTTGTATCGGTGAAAATATCCAGCAGATACTCATCGGCGAAATACGTGACCAGACCTTTTTTCTGATAGATTTCTGCTTCAAATGCAATATAATCCGCGATTCCTTTGACTGCCTGCGGACTTTCCAGCTGATCCAGGAGTTTTCCGAATTCTCCGGCATAATCCAGGGATTCAGAAGAGGTAAGACGGTTCATAATGGATTCAAGCGCACCGCCTGCGACCAGTTGTTCGGAGGTGGTTGCCTGCATCCGGGTGGAACCGGCAAGAGCCATGGGCCCGCAATGAAGATCCAATACACAGACCCGCGGATCCCGGATCGCTTTCCGGGAACGTTCCAGATGTTCAGCCAGCAGATCTGCCGGATTGTTGAACATCAGGAAAACGTGAGAACCTTTGTCTAACGCTTCAAAAACAGAACCGAGAACAGAAGATGTTTCACCTCCTTCGGTGATCGCAACCAGCATATCTCCTTCTTTCATCCCCATTTCAATGACCTGTTGACGCCCGAAAACCTGATAATCTTCAAAGAATTCGACCGACTTGACCAACGCATAATCGCCGCCTGTCATGATGCTGAAGACTTGATCGGCATACGGTGCTGCTGCCGGATTCCCGGCACAGCAATCACGCCACATACATTCCAGCAGAATACTCAAACGTCCTGTTGCTCCGCATCCGGAAAAGACGATCTTTCCGCCGTTGCGAATGACTTTTTCTCCGGTTTCGACCAGTTTTTTGAATTCATCTGAAGCAAAGATCCGTTTTGCCATAGCCAGCACATTGCGGTCAACACTCTGGAGGTTGCGGACACCTGCTTCGCAGGAGACGGCAAATTCCCGATCCAGATTTCTGGTCAGAGGACTGGATTGTTCTGTCGGCAGGAATCCAAGATGAAACTGTTTTTCATTTTCCATGAAATCCATGGCTTTTGCAAGAGCTTCCGTACTCATAAATATATTCCTTTTATTCAGATTGAAAATCAGATGAAAAATCCGCCGGTGGCAAGTGAATGATAATGGAAATACAAATCACCGGATGGAGAATGTTTGACATCCAATGCCGGGATGGAATCTGTTTCGCCGTTGACCAGTTCTTCAATAACTCTTGCCAGTTCGCGATAGCGTTCACACTGTCCGGCAAGACGGATCTGCATCAATTCCAGACCGAATGGTTTGAAACTGCGGTTCCACTGCAGACGGAATGTTTCTCCGAGTCCTTCGAGAGCGTCGATCATTTCAGGGATATAGCGTTCTGCCAGTGTTTCGAGTGTATTGAAATCCCGTTTTTCGTAAGCATGAATCAGAGTTTTCCGCAGTTCCAGTTTCTGTGTGAGAACATTGGCAACGTTCCATGCGTGGTTGAGATGTCCGGCATTCTGATCTTCCCTGTGTGGTTCGATCATTTCCATGATTTTTTTGTAGCCTGCCAGAAGTGTTTCGACCAGTTCCGGTTTGTGTGCGGGAAATTCATTCCAGAGGATTCCCATGATTGGATCGTCCCAGAGAATGGTGCTGGCTGTGACTTTGACCGGTTTATCTTCTTTGCCCCGGTAGGTGTAACAGAGATTTCCGCAGACCATCTGCATCCTGTATGAAGTTCCGCAGACAGTTTCAAAAAGTTTTCCTGCCCGGTCTTCATCTTCTTTTGTGTTGAATGCAAAATCAGCTGCCCATGCGAGTCCGGCAAAAGCGGAATCGAATTCACAACAGCCGCCGTCATCGCCCCAGAGAGTATAAATCACTTCATCGATTCCGGCTTTCCGGCAGGCACGGATACAGGGGCGTATGGTGGCACAACTCATTTCAAAATCAGTCCACAGCCGTGCCCATGTCCAGATCCCGGATGCCATGATGGGTTTGCAGCCGTTGAGATCTTCTGTTTTAGCGAGCATGGTCGAGTATGTTTCTTCATCCCGGTGATAGTAATCCCAATAGGAGAGCTGTACACCGGGCGGGATCGCTTTCTTGACTGTTTCCGGAACTTGAGCCGTGGTGTCATAGTAGTCCTGATTTTTATTGGCATAGCGGAAATACATATCGGACCAGATGATCGGTTTCAATTTCAGCTTGCTGCAGATCTGACAAACTCTGCCGAGGTGGCGGTTGTAGATCTCAAAAGGATTTTCATATCCGTTTCTGTCCATGAAAACACCTCTGCCGAGGTCATGAGTTTCATCCATTCCCAGATGAATTCTTCTGGAAGAGAGAGCTTCACTCCAGAATGTGATCATTTTTTCAAGGAGTTCATAGGTGCGCGGTTCATCCACGAGGAGGACGTTGGGCGTATCTTTGACTTCTTTGTAGGCAGACCAGCGGAGGATGGGTTCGAGATGTCCGAGAGCCTGGATGGAGGCGGACATTTCTATTTTCAGGGAGCTTGCATAGGCATCCATTTCCCGGATTTCCTCTTTGGTATAAGCTCCTCGCATATATCCGAAATAGGGTTCACCGGAGACCTGATAAGCATCTTTTGTATAGATCATGACAGAGTTGTATCCCATGAGGGCGATCCGGCGCATCCAGTGTTTGAAATGTTTGACTGTGATCATATTTCCCCGTGAACAGTCGAAGAGGATCCCGTAGGTTTTGAAGGGGATTTTTTCATCTGCTTCCTGTCCGGAGAGGGCATAAGCGATCCCGCGAGCGGCGGTGGAATCTCTGCCATAGAGAACGATCCAAGTGTTATCGCGTTTTGTGACCCGGAGCATATCCGGGGAATCGGCTTTTTCAAAAACCAGATTGATATTTTGAGAATCAGAGCTGACGGGATATTCTTCCGCCAGAGTGTTGAGTATGGTGTGCAGTTCTTTGGGAGTTGCTTCCGGATTCCAGTATAACTTCATGCCTCTGCCTTTCGTATTCTGATAAAATAAAAAGTCTTTTTCCATTGGCATCTACTATACCATAATCCGGTTCAAAAGTCAAGATGACAGGGGATAAAAAACAGGATGTTCCGATGTTTCTGCAAAAATCCCCGCTTTTCAGCTTGCAAAACGCCCGCTGTGGATTAGGTTACAGTAGAAATTATGGAAAATCGGACTTTTCAAGGAAAGGAAACATTATGAAAGATTCTCTGGCTCTCGGAATTGATTTGGGCGGCAGCAAGATTTATGCAGTTGTGACGGATCCGGATGACAAGGTGCTTGCCTCTGCCAAATTGCCGACTCCGGCGGATGCCGCTCCGGAAATCATTATCCGTACCATGTTGGAAACCGCTGGGAATGCTCTTGAAAAATTGAATTTGAAACTGGATGATGTTTCCTGTATCGGAGCGGCTTTCCCCTCTCCGGTCGATCCGGCAACTGGGGATTGTACTTTTGCAACCAATCTCGGAGGACGGAGTTTTTCTGCCAAAGCGATCTTCCGTGAATTGACCGGACGGGATGTCAGCCTGGGAAATGACGGTGATCTCGGAACACTGGCGGAGTTCCGCCGTGACGGGAATGATTCTGAAAAATCTCTGATCGGTTTCTTTATCGGGACCGGATTGGGCGGCGGGATCATTCTGGATGGAAAACTTCTGGAAGGCAACAGCGGAATGGCGGCAGAACTGGGACACATGATCGTCCGCAAAGGAGGACGCCGTTGCGGTTGCGGTCATCGTGGTTGTATTGAAGCCTATTGCAGTAAAGTTGCATTTGTCAAAGCAATTCAGAAAGGGATCCGCCAACGGAACTGTCAGACCCTTTTGCCGCCGGATAAATTTACTCTGGAAAGTACCAATATCAAAAGTAAATATCTCTCGAAAGCCTATCGTGGAAGAGATCCGCTTGTATGTGAAGTGATTGATAAAGGTGCAGTCATGCTGGGAATTGCCGCGGCATCTGTCTGTGCGGTCGTGGCTCCGGAGCGGATCGTGCTCGGCGGGGGTGTGATCGATTCGATGGGAGATGTGATCCTGCCGGTATTCCGGAAAAGTTTTGAAAAACATCTTTTCGGGTTATCTCCGGATAAGATCAAGATTTCCCTTTCTTCGTATGGTGATGATGCCGTTGCGACCGGAGCTGCTATCCTTGCCCGTCAGCAGAAAGGAGTCCGGTAAATCATGGCGAAAAAAACTGTTTCTCCCCGCAGTCGTGTTTTACAGAAAAAACGGAACGTGGATGAACTCTCAGACGTGCAGCCGATCCCGATGGCGACGATTGATGTCGGTGCTCACTCTGCCCGTCTGCTGATAGCGGAAGTGAATCGCCGGGATGGTTCATTCAATCCATTGGAAGAGTTGGAAAAACCTGTTCCGCTCGGCTCCAATGTTTTCCGGAATGCCCAGATCAGTGATGAATCGATCCAGATCCTTTCGGAGGTGCTTTATAATTTCCGTCTGAAAATGGATGAATACGGAGTCGTTCATTACAAAGCGATTGCTACCAGTGCTGTGCGTGAAGCTGAAAATGCAGATATTTTCATCGAACGGATCCGCCATGCCACCGGACTGGATATTCAAATCTTTGCGGGAACCGATGAAGCCCGACTGGATTATATCGCTGTGAATGAAACAGTTCCGCAGCATTATGGTTTTCATTCTGCCTCAGCGTTGATCGCTGATATCGGAACAGGAGCCTGTCAGGTCAGTGCTTACAACTGCGGAGAATTGAGTTTTACAGAAACCTTGAAAGTCGGAACACTCCGTGCGCTTGAACAGATGCACGGGACTTATTCCTCTTCTGCGATCAATTATTATACGTCGATCATGATCGACAACGCATTCAGTGAACTGCGTTCGATCTCAGCCAATCTCAAGGCGGAAATGATCATTGCCATGGGAACATCCGCCCGGACATTGTTGACCTTGTTGAAAGGGCGGCGTTCGACTGCGGCGGTTGCCTGTGTCACGAAAGAGGAATTTTTCCTGCTGCACTCCAAAGTGAGCGATCTGACGTATGAACAGATCAGTGAAAAATATGCTTTGCCTCCGGATCTGGCGGAAATGGTCCAACCCTGTTGTTTGATCCTGGATAACCTGTTGCGTCTGACCGATGCCGAAAAGATACTGATCCCGATGATTTCCACGAAATACCTGCTGCTCCGGGATTTTATCAATGTTTCCTTCGGGATCCCGGACAGTTTTGAACAGCAGCTTCATGGTTTGATCATGAGTACCGCTGCCCGTTACCGTTGTGCGAATGAGTATTGTGAACGCACCACTGCATTCGCTGCAGAACTGTTCCGTAAACTGGAAAAACTGCATGGTCTGGGTCATTCGGAATTATTGATCCTGACGATTGCCGCCCGTCTTCATAAATGCGGATTGTTTATCAACAATCAGGCATATCACAAACATTCCAGTTATATTATTCAGAATACGGAGATCCCGGGGATTTCTGCTGAACAGCGCAAAATTGCAGCACTGGTTGTACGGTATCACCGGAAATCCCCGCCGAAAATGCTGCATCCTGAATATGCGGGACTTTCCCGGGAAGACAGAAGTCTTGTCAATAAACTTGCAGCGATTTTGCGTATTGCCTGTGCTCTTGCTCCTATGGCATTGCCGCCGGAAGAGCTTACTGTGAAATTGGAACCAGCTAAAGTTTTGATCCGTCTGGGAGATACAGTCTCTTATTTCCCGGAATCCATGAGTGAAGTCGATACTGATTATTTCCGGAGTGTCTATGCCCGGAAGATTATTTTTTCCTGACGGAAGGAGCAGAGTTGTATGGTGAAAGAACCCGCAGACCAATTTATCAACCGCGATATCAGCTGGTTGGAATTCAATACCCGTGTGCTCGATGAGGCGGCAGATAAGGGAAATCCTTTGTTGGAACGTCTGAATTTTATTGCTATTTTCAGCAGTAATCTGGATGAGTTCTGTATGGTACGCTTTGCCGGGATCGCCGGTCAGTTGTCCCGTGGATTTCACAAAATTTATAAAAACTACGGTTATGATCCGCAGCTTCTTTTTGAGGAAATGCAGCATAAGATCCATCAGCAGGTGGAGCGTCAGTGCCGTTATCTGAATAAAGAGATCCTGCCGGAATTGGAACAGCGTATGATCCGCATTTCTTCGTGGAACGATCTTACCTCCAGTCAGAAAAGTACAGCGCAGCGGATCATGATTTCAGAAATATTTCCAGTGTTGACACCCATCGGTATCGATCAATCCCATCCTTTTCCGCTGGTGCCGAATCTGGGATTGGAAATGCTGATCCGGCTGATTCCGGATAAAAGCCGCACAGAACGTTTTGCTGTATTGGAAGTTCCCACGGTCATTCCCCGTTTCATTCAGTTGGAAAGTTCGGAAAAGGGTATCGTTTTCATTGCTGCGGAAGAATTGATCCGCAATCATTTGGATATTTTATTTTCCGGAGCAGAGATCCGGGAATGTTCGTTGTTCCGCGTGACCCGTGATATGGATTTGGCGATTGATGAAGAATCCATTGCTGATTTATTGACAGAATTGCAGCTGGCATTGAAAAAGAAAACCAAACGGAACGTGGTTCGTTTGGAATATTCGGCAGATATGTCGGTGAAATCCCGCAAGTGGCTGTTGTCTCATCTGGGATTGGATCGTTCCAGTACCTTGATTCAGCCGATCCATGGTCTGCTGAATCTGAAATCCATGTTTGAACTGGCATCCCTGAAAATATTTCCCGCATTGCGTCATGAGATCCTGCCACCGTTACCGGCTCCGTTTGCCAATGATCGTGATATATTCAAAACGATCCGGGAAAAAGGACCTCTTCTGATCCATCATCCCTATGTTTCTTTTGAACCTGTTGTGAAATTGTTGGAAGCCGCAGCGGAAGATCCCTCTGTACTGGCGATCAAACAGACCTTGTACCGTGTCAGCGGGGATTCTCCTGTGGTTCATGCTTTGATCCGGGCTGCACGCAATGGGAAACAGGTTTCTGTACTGGTTGAACTCAAAGCCCGTTTCGATGAGGAGAACAATATCAACTGGGCAAGAGAACTGGCGGATGCCGGGGCTCATGTAGTGTATGGGATCGCCGGATTGAAAGTGCATTGTAAAGCATTGATGGTCATCCGGCGGGAGGAAAAAGGAATCTGCCGTTATGTGCATCTCAGTACCGGAAATTATAATGATAAAACAGCCCGTTTATATACAGACCTCGGTTATTTCAGTGCGGATCCCCTGCTGGCGCAGGATGTTTCCGCTCTCTTCAATGTCATCACCGGATTTTCCGTGCCGCCCGCATGGAACAAACTGATCGTGTCCCCTTTCAATATGCTGGATAAGATCCTGTTTATGATCGACCGTGAAGCTCGTTATTCCACCCGGGAGAATCCCGGACATATTGTGATCAAAATCAATTCTCTGATCGACTATGAAGTGATCGAACATCTCTATCGCGCCGCCGAAAAACATGTCCGTATTGATTTGATCGTGCGCGGGATCTGCGGTCTGACACCGTATTCTCTTGCTCCGGAAGCGGCAGCCAATATCCGGATCGTCAGTATTCTTGACCGTTATCTGGAACATGCCCGGATCTATTATTTTGCCAATAACGGTTCGCCTGAATATTATCTCGGCAGTGCAGATCTTATGCCGCGGAATCTGCGGAGGAGAATTGAAACTCTTTTCCCTGTGGATTCTCCGCTCATCCGGGAAGAGCTGGATTTTATTTTGCAGACAGCACTTGCCGATAAACGGAAAGGACGGGTTGTCAACGGGATCAATCAATATTCCAAAACCGACCGCATGGAGGCTTATGAAAATACCCGGAGTCAGATTGTTCTCTATAACTATTACCGTGAGCGTCTGAAAAAGAGTATGGAAAAAAACAGTCCCGGAAACGGCAATATCACCGTGTTCCGGGATGTCAGGAATTGATTGATTTCAGAAGAATCCGGCAATCAGAAAGTTTTCAGTTTTCCGTTGAGGAATGAGCAAATATCTTCAAAGGCTTCCAACTGAGCTTTCCGTTTGAGTTCGTAGAAAAAGCCGTGTTCGATTCTGGAATAGACTTTCCATTGTGTGGGAATCCCCATTGCCCGGTGTTGATCCGCAATCTTTTTGGTCAGTTCTGAAATAAAAAGATTTTCCAGTTCCGCTTCGAGGAAAAAGAGAGGGGGATTGGTGGATTTGATATAATTTTTCAGAGAGAGACGTTCATAACGTTCCGGTTCCTGATCGTAGGGAGCACCGGCAATATCCTGCATGATGTTCCAGAAATGCGGCATGATCCCTTCCCAGGGAAGAAAATCATAGGGAGTTGCCTGCAACATGCCGAGAACGGGTTTGATCCATTCATTGACAAAATTGTTTTTTTCTCCGCATTCGCCAGGTTCGGCGCAGAGCAGCAGCGAGGCAAGATGTGCTCCGGCGGATTCACCATAGACTGCAATTTTCAACGGTCTGTTTTTCTCTTTGAGATATGTGACAAAACGGTCGTATGCCGCACGGATATCGCTGATTTGTTCAAATGCATCCTTTGCATCCAGTCTGTAATCAGTGGAGGCAACGATATAGCCGCGATTGTTGAATGCTTCCATGATTTCATGGAAAGAAGCACGTGATCCAGCCCACCATCCGCCGCCGTGAACGATGAATATGGCAATGTCTTCAGTGACTTTTTCCGGTTCAAAAACATCAAAGACTCTGCCTTTGATCAAGGGTTTATCCAAATAAAAAGATTGAAATGTATATCCCATGAATTGTTTACTCCCTGTTTGAATGTATTTGTAATATAGCCAGAGTGATATTTTTTACAAGCTGGCGGATACAGTAAATTTGAAAAATAACAATAACAGATTATATTGTCACGATACAGAGAAAATCAATCGGATCAATTCTGTTTTATGTTATTGGAAAGGATATGCTGCAATGAAAGCCGGGATCACTGATGGTAAGGGAAGACTCTGGCTGGAAGATCTACCGCTTCCGGAGCCGGGGGAATATCAATGTCTTTGCAAAAATCTGGTGTGTGCCACTTGTACCGGAACCGATAAAAAAATCATTCAGAACGCCTTGTTTGAGGGAATGCAGTATCCGGGGATCCTCGGTCATGAAAGTGTCGGTGTGGTAGTGGAAACCGGCAGGAAAGTCCGCAATATCCATAAAGGGGATATCATGATCCGTCCCACGGCAGTATATCCGCAAACAACCTTTGCCGGATTTCATTCTCTCTGGGGGGCGTATGCAGAATATGGACTGGTTACAGATACGGCTGCTTTGCTGCAAGATCATCCGGAAACAGTGTTGAATTATTATTGTCAGTATCAGATGAAACTCCCTGCTGATCTCGGGCTTGATCCGGGGGATGCTGTGATGTTGATCACTCTGAAAGAAGTGTTGGGATATGCCGACAGCATCGGGGTCCGTCTGAATATGCCGGTGATGCTGACCGGTGTGGGGTCGGTCGGATTGACATTCTGTCATGCGCTCCGTTTGCTGGGGGCTTATCCCGTGATCGTGGCTGCCCGGCGGCCAAGTGATTTTGAACTGGCTCTGAAGTTGGGGGCGGACTATGTGATCAATACTTCCACTCAGGATTTGAAAGAGACTGTAATGGAAATCACAAAGGGTCATGGCGTTGACCGTATTATTGATGCCACCGGAAATGTGGAATACGTGAAACAGTCTCTTCCGGCACTTTCAGAAAACGGCAGACTTTCTCCGTATGCAACGTATCCGTCAGAGGTGGTGCTGACCGATTGGATCCCGCAGGAGAAAATACTCGAAGGTGTGACCGGGGAAGTCCGGACTCATGACTTTATCTGTTCGGCTGTCCGGCACGGACAACTGAATCTGGCGGATCTTTATTCGCACCGGCTCCCGTTTGAGGATTTGGAAAAGGGATTTGAATTGATTCGCCGCAAAGAGGCGTTCAAAATCGTTTTTGATTTTTGAATGAGAGAATAAAAAAACAGCAGCGGCTGGACTGGAAAGCTGCTGCTGTTTTTTCAGTTGAAAATCCGGAGATTCTCAGAGTTTGTAGTTTTCTTCGATAAAATCCACAACTTGAGAAGAATCATCATATCCATGCGGATGATGTCCGATATACGGACGATACAGAACTTTGATTTTACCTCCGAGTTTCCGGTAACGGAGTTCGAGAATATCAATATGTTCAGCGGGAATAACGACTTCATCAGCGAGACCGACGACATTGATCAGCGGGATTTGTGCTGCAGCCAGACGGTCAAGATGGTCGATGGGGTTGAGATCCAGAGCCCGCATTTCATCCGCAGTGGTACAACCGTATGCCGCATAGACATCCTTCCTGGTGCATTCCGGATATGCCACAAGGTCGCAGACAGCTGCATCTCCGTAGATCACAGCGACCCGTTCCGGATATTCCATGGCAAAACGGTAGGAATACAATCCACCCATACTCAGACCCATCAAAGCAACTTTTGGAGCGAAGCCACGTTCATTGACCAGATATTTATAAAAAGCATCCAGTATTTTCATTCCTTCCGGAGAAGCCCATGTGCCGTAGATTTTCACATGCACGTGATAATATCCGCGTTTCAAAAGTTCCAAAGCACCGCACCGTTCCACGAATGCTCCGGGCCATTCCATACACCAGTTCCATTTTTTCTCCGGCAGCGGTTCATACGGTTCTACAATGAATGCCTCATGATCCATAAACTGGAAGTTGATGCGTTTGAAGCCATACCATGTGGTGATATTTTCTTCCATTTTTATTTTATCCTTCCGTTTATTGGAGCTTCAAAACAATATAGCCATACTGATTCTTTACATCCAGTTTGATCCCATCTGCGGGAACCGTATCTTTGGTATGCAAAGTGACAGAGGGAGTCTGTTCGATCACAGTGATCTTTTTGCCGTTCATGGATTCGGGCAGACGGATGGTTTTGTTGGTAAGATCTTTATGGAAATCAAGATAAACGATCTCCGCATCGTGTTCTTTGTGAGAGTAGAATACAGTCGCATCCGGTTCGATCTGGGGATTGAAATATTGTTTGTAAGCGATGGTATTGATTACTCTTCCGGGTTCCGCTTTTCGGATGAGGTAAGCGTAAGGATACATCTTGCGGGTGTGCCAGAAATGATATGCCATATCACGTTCCGCACTCTTGTTTTTCAATGCTGTATGACCTTCCAACAGGGAGTATCCCAAAGCGATTCCAATTTCCCGTTTTCCATTTTTTCCGGAGAGATAGATGAAACGATCCGGCATGTTCTGCGGGTCGATGGCACTGCCTTTGGAAATACGGTCATTGACTTTCCATTGTTTCGGAATTTTATAGACAGCTGCAAAATCAGCTTCGATGCGTTCTTTGGCAGCCGGATATTTTTTCAGCTTCATCTTTTTGACTTTCGGGATATACATTTCATGATCCGGTCTTCTTGCCATTCCGGCAGACCAGGCAAACATCATATCCAGAGAAGCGAGATTTTTCAAGGGCGATTTGACTTCACAGGTTCGGTACAGAACATACGCACCGCGGGGCAGGAAACGGAATTTATTGCGGTAGGAAAGCAAAGCCGGGAGTTTCACGAAATCCTGATATTTCTTCATCAATCCGGAGGTGTGCACGAAAAGCATATTCCAGGAGTTGACAATTTCCGGAGCTGTTTTTTTGCCGGGATTGTCACGTACATATTTTACGATCGCAGCCGGATCGGTCACGTCATGATCGAAAATGAAATCCAGAAATTCGCATTGAACTTCTTTCTGATCCGGGAGCGGTGTTTTGCCATCGACCAGGAAAGAGAAAGAATAGACTCTGTTCAGAGGGTACATCTGGGTGAAAACAGATTTTGTGAACTTCAGTTCTTTGCCGTCGAGGAAGAGTTTTTCCTTGGAGTGTGCATGAAATTTTGGTTCATCTGTTTTTCCGGATCCGGCGTGATGGATCAGGATCTGATTGGCATTCGGAATCCCGACGATATAATATTTGATTCCGCTTTCGCTGACAACTTCTGCTCCGATCTGTTTTTCAGTGAGACCGTGTCCGGCAACATGAAGTGTACGCAGGAACGGGGAGCCGTGATTGCCGCTGATGAAATTGTATCCGCCTACATTGGTTGCGGGATAATCATCGGCGCTGGCATGGATGCGTTCTCCCTTGGCAATTTCAGTGATCTTTGCACTTTTCGGAATCAGATATGCCATTTCATTGGCTGCCCGATAGATGAAGAACACCAAATCCTTTTCAGCCGAAAAAGAACTGCGGACATAGAGTGTCTGACCGTTTTTATAAACGGTGATAGTTTCTGGCGCTGCTATGTTGGGCAGTGTCATACAGGAAACTGCTATGTTGAGCAGTATCATACAGAAAAAGGTTGCGAGTAAGATTTTTTTGAACATAAAACCTCCTGTTTTTTATTGATATGAAAGTTAATCTTTTTTCAGATATTTCAAAATAAATGTTCTCATGAAGGGAAGGGTAGAATCAGAAATATTGGCATGATTCAAGGAAGGGATCTCGTAAAACTCACTGGTTGTATTGCCGCAATAGACCAACAGATCGTGCATCAATTTATTTTCTGCCGGACGGCAATCCAGTTCCAGCCCGGTCTGTCCGGTGATCATCAGCAGAGGGGGCAGATCTTTGCGGACATGCAGCAGCGGTGCATATTCATCTGCCACCGGCTGAGTGACGGGAATTCCTTTTTCCGCACGGATCGTCAGATGTGTCAATGCCTGTCCGCTCAGCGGCATGTATCCCCGGAAATCCTCCGGTTTACAGCCGTATTGATTGAGAAAACGTTTGACTGTGCACAAGATCATTGCCAGATAAGCACCTGCGGAGACACCGCTGATGAATACATTTTCCGGATCTCCATTGTACCGGTCAATATTTTTCAGAACCCATGCCGCAGCCGCCGCTGCATCTTCAATGTAAGCGGGACATTTTGCTTTCGGTGATAATCTGTATTCCGCTGAAACAATGATACAGTCAAGCAGTTTCATGATTTCAAGAACACCGGATTTTTTATCTCCTCTTATGAGACCTCCGCCGTGGAAATAGAGAATGACCGGAACTTTTTTACGGTTTTGCGGATAATAAATATCCAACCGGCGGCATTCCCGGATATATTCATCCGTTTCCGCTTCATCGTAATAAGGAATATCCTCTTCCAATGTCCAGTTCTTCTGTAAATCAGAAATGGTTGTTGCCGCGGAATAATATTTCAGATCGATTGCCTGCACGTCATCCATAATCAATACGTCTTTCAGTTTTTTTGAAGAAAGGTCTGTTTCCGTTTGGGTGAACGATGCAACAGACCTTTTGATTTGTTTTCAGAAAATCAGTTTTCTGCAAAAAGAGCTTTTACATTTTGCAGAGCCCGGATACAGGAGGATTTGCATTCTTCCCAACCCTCAAATTCGATGGAGAGGAATCCATCGTATCCGGATTTTTTGATGATCGCTGCGATTGCTTCCAGATTTACATCACCGTCTCCGGTCACAGCTCCGCGGATATAACGGTCATGGAGTGTGTGGATATATTTTTCGGGATTCGCAACTTTCCGGCGGATATGGAAATCTTTGAAATGGATCATGGAGGCAAAAGGAATGTTATTCATCACGGCACATTCCGGATCTTCATCGACACAGAGGAAGTTGCCGACATCCAGTGTAGTACGGAAATTATCCCGGTTCACCGCCAGGATCAAACGCTGTACCCGTTCGCTTCCCTGCACATAAAAACCATGATTTTCCACACTGGTCACGATCCCGTAGGTTTTGGCTTTATCAGCGATCTGACCGCAGGCATCTACGAAAATCGGAAAATCTTTTTCAAAATTGGCATAGGAACATTCCGGTGCAGGGCGCCATCCGCAGTCGTGACGCATTCTTGTAACACCCAGTCTTGCGGCGATCTCCACTTCTTTTTTGACCCGTTCGATTTCCGCATTCAGGGCTGCTGTATCGGGCTGAACAAAGTTTGCAGCAATGGTATAACTGGAAAGTTTAATATTGCATTCTGCGGCAGTTTTCACGATCTTATCTGCCATTTCACAATTCAGATTGCCACTGTGTTCCAAGTGTTCCGCTCCCTGTTCAGCAGCAAAACGGATCACGTCGAAAATATCCATTTCTCCGGCAGCGACCGCTTTTGATAAACTGTAGGAATTCAATCCGATCTTGATCATAATAATATCCTCCTGAAAAATTAGTGATTGGGTGTTGAAATTATTTTCTGCATCGGTACACAAAAGCCGGAGGTACATTCCGCCAGACGATCGGGGATTTTTCAACAACAGAAAACATCCGGCTCAAACGTTTTCTGAAACTCATTCCGTTCGGCATGAGAACCCCTTGCAGATAGGCAAATGTTGTAAAGTAACCGCCGGGAGCAAGGGAATCATAGATCGCCTGCAGGATCTCATCCTGAAGCGGAGGTGGAAAAATCGCCCACGGCAAACCGGATACAACAAGATCAAGACTTTCCATATTTTCCTGCTGTATGAGTTTGCCGAGATGCGCCGCACTGTCATTGTAAACACGCAACTGCGGAAAACGGTTCTGTAATTCCGCAAGCACATCGCTGTTCAGTTCCACGGCAAAAAATTTCCCGTTTTCCGGCATCGTCTGAAGAATGGTCGCTGTGACAGCACCTGTTCCGGGACCCAGTTCTGCAATATTTCCGGCAGTTTCAATACCCACACCAGAGACCAGCATTTTCGCCAGTTCCGGAGAACTGGGACAAATAGCTCCTGTCATAAAGGGTTTTCGGAGAAACTGTGTGAACAGACTGTTTTTCATAAAGTGTTCCCGGATATGGTGTCGTTCCTGCTGCCTGTGTTATTTTTTCAGTTCCACCTGCATGGCAACAAGTTGATCGGCACCATAGAGTTTCCGCAGTTTCGGTTTTTCGATCTTGCCTGTGGGATTTCGCGGAACTTCTGCAAAGATGATCCGGCGCGGACGCTGATAACGGGGAAGATCAAGACAGAATTTATTGATATCTTCTTCCGTAAGGCTGTGATCCGGTTTGACTTCGATGATCGCTGCTGCGATTTCGCCCAGGCGGGCATCCGGCAGACCAATCACCGCAACGTCTTTGATCGCATTGTTTTTGCGTAAAAAGTCTTCGATCTGAACAGGATACAGGTTTTCTCCGCCTGTGATGATCACATCTTTCTTGCGGTCAACCAGATAAATAAATCCATCCGGAGATTCCTGAGCCATATCTCCGGTGAACAGCCAGCCGTCATCCGAAAGAACCTCTTTTGTGGATTTCGGATCTTTATAATATTCGAGCATGACACCGTCCCCTTTGACAGCCAGTTCGCCGACAGATCCGCGGGGAACTTCATTCCGTTCCGGATCCACGATCTTGGTCTGCCATCCATATCCGGCAACCCCGATCGCTCCCACGTGATCAATATTTTCAACTCCGAGATGAACCGCACCCGGACCGATGGATTCACTCAGACCGTAATTGGTGTCATATTGATGATTCGGGAAGATGGATTTCCAACGTTTGATCAGACTGGGCGGAACCGGCTGGGCTCCGATATGCATCAGCCGCCACTGGGCAAGCTGATAATCTTTCAGTTTGATTTCACCGCGTTCAATGGAGTCGAGAATATCCTGTGCCCACGGAACAAGCAGCCATACGACAGTACATTTTTCTTCGGAAACAGCCTGAATGATCCATTCCGGTTTGATCCCTTTGAGGAGAACTGCTTTGCCGCCGACAAGAAAACTGCCGAACCAGTGCATTTTAGCTCCGGTATGATACAGCGGAGGAATACAGAGAAATGTATCTTCACGGGTCTGACCATGATGTTTCTGTTCCACAACACAGGCATGCATCAGACTTTTATGGGCATGGACGATCGCCTTCGGGAATCCGGTTGTGCCGGAGGAGAAATAAATTGCGGCAAGATCGTTATCTGTCAACTGGATCGCGGGAGATTTGCTGGAGCAATAAGAGACAAGGTTGAAGTAGGATTCAGCGAAAGAGGGACAATCTTCGCCGACATAGAACAAGGCTTTGACCCGTTCCGGAAGACGGTCACAGATCGCTTCGATGCGTCCAACAAATTCCGGACCGAAGACCAGCACATCCACATCTGCCAGTTCCAGACAGTATTTGATTTCATCCGGAGAATAACGGAAGTTCAGGGGAACAGCCATAGCCCCGCTTTTGAGAATTCCGAAATAGATGGGGAGCCATTCCAGGCAGTTCATCAGGAGGATCCCGACTTTGGATCCTTTTTTGATCCGGCGGGTGAGAAGCAGATTCGCCATGCGGTTGGCTTTTTTATCAAATTCGCTCCATGTCATTTCAGAACGGAAAGAATCGATCCGGCTCGGTTCGATCAGAGAATATTCCCGCCATGTGGTATGGCGTTTCTCCAATTCCTGCGGGTTGATCTCTACCAACGCAACATCATTGCCATATAATCTGGCATTATTTTCCAAAATATCGGTGATCGGCATCTCTCTCTCTCTCCTTTTATATATTTTTTTGATTGAACCATGTCCAAGATACAAATCAATCTGAAAATATATCATTAACAAACAGAAAATCAAGCATAAAAAAATCTATATTATTCGTAAAAACAGAAAAAAGCCTCCATTCTTCCGGAAATTCCATTTGTCCGGCGTGATAATGATATCTGCAGCAGATCCCATTATAAAAATTGTGGATCGTCTTCCGTTCAGATTGAAATTTTTTCCGGCAGAGGTATATTACCAGTTTTTATGATCAATGATTTTGAAAACAGAATTCTGCCTGTCGGCAATACTTTGGAGTTATGCAAATTATGAAAAAATCCCCCACATTCAAATTGGATCTCGGACGGTATGATTATGCTGCTTATGCTGCTTTTGCTGTTTACGCCGCTTCTTCTCTGGTGATCCCGATCTCGCTGGTTGCCATGGGACAGGACTTGAACTTTCCCATGGATAAAGGAGGAATGGGTTTGGCAGGGATCCTGCATCTCACCCGGAGTGTGGCAATGGTTGCGGCTCTGCTCGGTTGCGGATTTGTCGCTGGAAAATATGGGAAACGTTATCCGATGGGGATCAGTGTGCTTTTGATGGGGATCGGAATCTTTTTCTGTGCATTTGTTCCATCTTACTGGTTCCTGCTGCCGCTTCTGTTGATCGCCGGACTGGGTGAGGGGACCTGTGAAGGACTTGCCACTCCGTTTGTGGAGGCAATGCACACGGAGGCTCCGGAACGGTATGTGAATATTTCCCATTCATTCTGGTCTGTCGGGATCGGTGTCTGCGTTCTTGCCGGAGGAGCTCTGCTCTCCTGCGGTGTTTCATGGCGATACATTCTGGCTGGCACAGGAGTGCTTGCGATCCTGACAACTCTGTTGTTTTTATGGAAAGAAAAACCGGCGAAGAAATATCCGGAAGAGAAAGTTGTTTCCAATCCGGGCGATGTGTGGCGTTACACGGTGGATATTGCAAAACAACCCCGTTTCTGGCTGTATTGTGCGGGGATGTTCATGGGCGCGGGAGCTGAATTTTGTCTGACTTTCTGGGCGGCTACTTTTCTGCAGTTGAGTTTCAATGCCACGGCATGGATGGCTGGATTGGGAACTGCTGCGATCGCTCTGGGAATGTTTTTCGGCAGAAACTTTTTCGGATTCATTGCCAGAGAGAATAATCTGCCAATTATTTTGATTTCGGCTTCGCTCGGAACAATTCCTCTGACTCTCTCTCTTTCTCTGATCCGGGCGGAATATTTTTCATCGGCAGGTTGGATGTTTGCTGCATTGCTCTTCATCCTTTTTCTCTGCGGGATCGGGATCGCTCCCTACTGGCCAACATTGCAAGTTTATGGTGTGAAACGTCTTCCGAAACAGGATACGACGATGCTGTATATTTATTTTTCTGCGATCGGTATTCCCGGATGCGGTTTCTTTACATGGCTGATCGGATTCCTCGGTGATCATTTCGGTCTCAAAGGGGCATTTTATATGATCCCTGTGACCTTGCTGCTGTATGCGTCGATCATTCTTTTTGACCGTATTCTGGTGGCAAAAGAGAAGAGATCCGATCAGAAAAAATTATGACCGCATAGAACTCTTGTGCTCCTGAAATAACCACGGACTTCTCGCGGTTGGAGAGTGGATTTTGCGGTGGTTGGATTTTTTTTGCAAAAATCCTTGTAATTCAGCGATTCTGTACTATATTACAAAAAGATATAGAAGCAGACCGGATGGGTTGTTTTGTGGAATGTCGGTATCAGACCCCGGAAGCGGATCCGGAGTTTGATACCGCGATTCCGCCGGCAACCCCGGACGGGAGATCTTGCGGTCTCTCAATCCTCTCCGGTCAGAAATATTGACAACACAGTTCTGTATGAACAGACTGTACACACAAAAGAGGAGGCTGTTATGCCTGAAGCATCTGTTACAATTTCTATCGGTGCCGGAAAAGAGATCACCATTTCTACCGGTAAGATCGCAAAACTCGCCAACGGTTCCTGCGTAGTCCGCCAGGGCGATACAACTGTTCTCAGCGCAGCATGTTCCGGCAATGCAAAACCCGGTCAGGATTTCTTCCCGCTCCAGGTCGATTACCGTGAAAAATATTCTGCTGCCGGCCGTTTCCCCGGCGGTTACATCAAACGCGAAGGTCGTCCTTCCGACAAAGAGATCCTGATCTGCCGTATGGCGGACCGTCCGATCCGTCCTTTGTTCCCCGAAGGTTTCTTTGATGAAGTTCAGATCTCCGGTCTGCTGCTTTCTGCTGACGGTGAAAATGAAGGGGACGTTCTGAGCATTCTCGGCGCATCTGCAAGTTTGTGTCTTTCCGATCTGCCGTTTCAGGGTCCGATCGGTGCTCTCCGTGTCGGCTGCATCAACGGTCAGTTCGTTGCCAACCCGACCTACACTGAAATGAAAGACAGCACCATGGAACTGATCTATGCCGGTCTTCCGGATAAGGTCATCATGATCGAAGGTGACTGTAAAGAAGTTCCGGAAGCCACACTGGTTGCCGCAATGGAATTTGCCAATGAGATCGTCAAGAAACAGTGCGAAGCTCAGGTCGAACTCATGAAACTTGCCGGACGTCCCAAAAAAGAACCGACCCTGCATCTTGTCCCGCAGGAAATCAGCGATGGTATCCTGGCGATCTGCGGTGAAAAACTGACTGCCGCATGCAAAGTTCCCGGAAAAGAACAGCGTCTCATCGCATTGGATGAACTCAAAGCTGCCGCAAAAGAAGGCATGAAAGAACAGTTTGTTCCCACTCTCGGCGAAGAAGGTTTTGAGATGATCATGAACCAGGGATTCGATAAACTGGTGGAAATCACGATCCGTAAAGCGATCCTGGAAGAAGGATTCCGCCCGGATGGACGCGGTGTGGAAGATCTCCGTCCGCTTTCTGCTGAAGTCGGTCTTCTCCCGGTCGTTCACGGTACTGGTCTCTTCACCCGTGGTGAAACTCAGACTCTGGTTGTGACTACACTCGGCGGTCCGCAGGATGCACAGGAAGGGGATTCCCTTTACAATACGGATCCGACCCGTAAATTCTATCTGCACTACAACTTCCCGAACTACAGTGTTGGTGAAGTCGGTCGTATTTCCGGTCCCGGACGTCGTGAAATCGGTCATGGAAATCTTGCAGAACGTTCTCTGGCACAAGTTATTCCGGCTGATTTCCCGTACACTGTCCGTTGCGTTTCTGAAATCATGTCCTCCAACGGTTCCACTTCCATGACATCTGTTTGCGGCGGTACACTTTCTCTGATGGATGCCGGTGTGCCGAGCACGGCTCCGGTCGTGGGTATCTCCTGCGGTCTGGTTACCGATGATAACGGCAAGGAACTGATCCTGACCGACATTATCGGTGCGGAAGACCACTATGGC
>JAGCNI010000071.1 GCA_017646015.1 Lentisphaeria bacterium | reverse complement strand
GTCGCAAAACATGGTGCGATCTGGTTCTACAAAAGCTCTGTCGGCTGGAAAGCCCAGCATTGCGGATTCAGTTTTGACCTTGGTAAAGTTGTCAATGCCGGAAAAATCCGTATCCATACCACCTCCGGACGTTCCGGAGTGAAACCGCCGGAAAAGATTTATGTTCTCGGCAGTACCGACAACAGACATTTTGCTTTGCTGGATGAAATCGTGCAGCGGAATAAATTTCCCTACTATGATGGAAAAAAAGGAATTGCTTACTGGATCGAGGGAAAAAAACTTGACAGCAAGGTCCGTTATTTGCGTTTTGTGATCAATCCTGACCGCAACAATCTGTTTTTCTTTCTGGATGAAGTGGAGTTATTGGAAGGTTCAGCGGATTCTGCAGAGTTGACCAATGTAATTTATCCTGCCTCCGAAATAGGATTTGTCAATACGCTTGGCATGGTGGAACGTCTGGAACAGGACATTGCCCAGATCCGTAAAAATGCAAAAGCGTTGAGAGTTTCCGATCATCTGTTTGCATTGGAAGCCGATATCCGCAAAGATTTTGAAGAAATGACCCGGTATCGTACTGACAATTCGGATTTTCCATTGAATAAAGCCCAGAAACTTCTGGCGGCTGAAAATCAGCGTCTTTATTCTGATCCCGGAGCGAAAGGTGCAGTGGATCCCCGTTTTGAAAAAGTTGTTTTCTCATGGATGCCCCGTTATGCTGTATCCAACTCTTTCACCATGCCGCAGTTCTGGAATGTCCCGGAAGAGATGTATATGTTTCCCGGCGAACGGCGTAATTTTGCATTCAATCTGACCAATCCTCTTCCCAAAACGGAAACAGTTGTGATCCGGATCGATTCTGAATTGCCGATTCAGGTCAACCGTGCAGTGGCATCTGTTACGCAGACTCAGTTCTTCAATGCCAACCGTCTGGAAAAGATCGCAGTCAAAAATAATACTTTCCGTGTGCGTGTCATTCCGGGTGAAACGGTTCAGATCTTCGGCAGAGTTACTGTTCCCGCCAATGAAACGCGCAGACATCCGAAAGTGAGTTTTGTCATGCCGGATAAAGCGGTCTATACGATCCCGGTCACAGTCGGCAGCGGCTGGCAGATGCCTGAAACATTCAACACCCGTTTCGGGATGTGGGATTATATCATTGCCCGCAACAGCCGTTTTGCAGTGACCGATAAAAATCTTCCGCAGATCATGGAACTGATCCGTGACAGCAAGCTGGACTGGACCTGGATCAGTGACTATTATCTGCCGTATATCACACCGGATATCTACACCGGCAATGAGATCACGAAAAAACTGAATATGAAAAATATTGACAAATGGCTCTCTCTGATGGGAAAACAGGGTAAGCATTTCAGTATTTTCTTTGGAATCCAGAACAAAAATTTTGTGAATCTCGGGATCGACCCGAAAAAAGATCCTGCCAGCTACAAAGCCCGTATTGCAGCGTTCATGAAGCTCATGGCAAAATATCTGAAAGAACGCTGGGGAATCGACCCCACAAATGTCTCTGTTCTGACTTGGGATGAAGCCTATGATCCGGAACACAAACTGATCGTTCGTCTCTGTGCGGAGGCGATCCGTGAAAGCAACTGCGGGTTCCACAGTTTCTCCGACGCCGCTCTCTCCTCGGAAAAAGATACTCTCCTGAATGTGGAGATCCTCAATCCGCTGACTCCGTTCGGAAAAGGTCAGTTGAAATTGTATCGTCTTCTGAATGAAAAACGCCTTGCAGCCAATAAGAATCTGCAATGGGGATTCTACCGCTGTAACGCCAATACCCGTGATCTGGATCCTTACACTTATTACGGTTTGACATTCCGCACCGGCTGGTTTTTTGACAACTTCTTCGGCGGCGGCTTCTGGCAGTTGAGCGATGCCCCCCGGACACTGGCTGAACTGGATTACAGAAACGAGATTTGCTGTGCACTTTATTTCAACGGAGATAAGGTTTACAGTTCCAAACAGTTTGAGTCTATCTATGAAGCCCGTGAAGATGTGGAATACATGCTTTGTCTGAAAAAATTGAACAAAAAACTGGCAGAGAATGATAACTCTGATCTCCGCATAGAAGGTCAACGCCTTGCCGATGAGATTTCCACTCTGCTCGAAAGAGAATTGGAACACGGTGATCTGCTTTATGCCTGGTCCGTGGATCAGGATCGCGGGGCTTTTGATCGAATTCGCAGAAAATGTGCAACATTCATTGAAAAATGTGTTAAAGAGGGAATTATGCCATGATCAAAAAAATCTATCTGGTTCATCACACTCATTTTGATATCGGTTTTACCGATCTGGCGGAAGAAGTGCTTTCTCAACAGCTTTTTTATCTGGATCAGGGAATCCGTTATTGTGAAAAAGATCCGGAATATCACTGGACAATCGAAAGCGGTTATCTTGTCCAGCAGTATCTGGAAAACCGTCCGGAAGAAATGCAGAAACGTCTGATCCGTCTGTTGCAGAATGGTCAGATGGAAGTCGGAGCATTTGAGATGCAGACTCTGACCGAACCAGCGTCATTTGCAGAACTGCTTGCGAATTTGAAACATCCAGTGGAACTGGGTGCGAAATATAACTATCCGGTGGAAACAGTGATTCTGGATGATATCGGAGGTTTTGCCGGAGAACTTCCCCGTTTTATGAATGAAGCCGGGCTGCGTTATTTTATTGCCGGGGTAGGGGTCTTTCAAACAGAATTGCCGTGGGCGGATTTGCCTCATGCGTTCTACATGAAATCCAAAAGCGGTGGTCGGATCCTGGTCTGGAATCTGGGCAATGACCGTTCTGAAATCTCTTGCGAAGCCAAGTATGCGGCTCCGGTCTATGGTGTCGGCAGTATCTATCTCGGATATCACGGAATGCCGGAGTTCATCGGTGTCCGGGATATGGGGATCAACTATCTCCTGCATGGCGAGGATGCTGAAAAACCCTTCTCGACCAAAGAGTGCTGGCAGATTCTGGAAAAGAGATTGGAAAAAGAAAATTATCCTTACGAAGAAATTCTGCTCCAATATGGCGGCGACAACCGAGCTCCCTCTCCGCACATTGCGGAACTTGTCCGTAAAATGAATGCCTCCGGAGATTTCCCGGAAATCGTACTGACAACACCCCGTCATTTCTTCCATCTTCTGGAAGAAAAATACGGCAGTTCGATCCCGGAAGTGGAAGGGGTTCTGACAGACCCGTGGAATTTGCGGATCAATGCCGTTCCCTCTTCTTTGAAAAAATACCGTGCGGCTCAAAGGAAATATGATTATCAACGGGTCTGCGGATTGAAAAATGATTCTCTGCTGGAAAACCTGATGCTGATGGCAGATCACACGCTCGGGATCAATAACTGGGGCTGGCAGAAATTGGAAGCGGCAGGAACTGATTCTCTGCGTTCTTCCTGCTTTGACCGTCCCCGTGACAGCTGGGCCTGCAAGTATGGCTATGCCACAACGGCAGACCGCATGTCCCGGAATATGGATTTGAGTATCGGTAAAAATGGAAGATATACGGATCAGGAAGCGGTGATTGTCCGCAACCGTGCAGAACATCCAGTTTCCGGAAATGTTGTTTTGAAACTCAGTTCTTATGCTCCGCAGCTCTCATCCCTGAAAGATGAAGCGGGGAAAGAAATCCCGCGTCAGTGTATTGCACTGAATACCTATATGCTTTATGTGGAAGATGTTCCGGCATGGGGAAGTAAACGCCTGATCCCGGAATTTGCACTGAAATATGATATCCGCCCGGAGGTCCCGGAAACAACGATTCCGGCAGAGATCAAAACAGAATATTATACTTTCCATTTTGAACCGGATGGTACTTTATGCAGTATCAAAGGGAAGAACGGCAGAGAATTCTGCGATCCGGCAGCCCGTTTCATGCCGGGGGAAGTCCTTTGTGAAATCTATCATGATTCCGGGGTCAGCAGCGAAAACTGCGGCTTGAAACCCAGCGTTGAACGTACCATCGTTCAGATGAAAGAGAAAACAGGAAAAGTGGTTGAAGACGGCGATCTGTTTATTTCCGTTCTGCAGCGTGGTGTTATTGATGATGCCGTTGCGGAAATCTGTTTCCGCCTGTGGAAAAAATTGGAACGGATCGACATTTCCTGCCGGATCAATAAACCGGAAAGTCCCTTGAAGTGTTCATTCTATGTCGCCCTGCCGTTTGCGGGGATGGAACGCCGGTTCTGTTTCGATCAGAATTGCGGGATCGCTTCTCCGTCTGAATTACTCCCCGGTGCTATGCAGGATTTGTTCTATTGTTCCCGTTATTTTGCGTTGGAGGCAAAGGAATATTCTGCTGTCCTGTGCTGTCCGGATGCTCCGGTCGCAGAGTTCGGCGGTCTGCATACAGCAAAATGGACAAAGGAACTTCCCTTTGTTCCGGAAAACAACCATATTTATCCCTTGTTGTTCAACAGTGTATGCAACACGGATGCCCCGGCATGGTTCCCGGTTCTGGACACCTTTGAATACTCTCTGTTCCTGAGCGAACAGCCTTTCACTCCGGCGTTGGCGCATCGTGATTGGGAGAGTTCCATGGCATTGTTCTGTTCTCTCGGTTACGATGAATCATCCGCTCCGCTCAAAGGGGTTCCGGACCAGATCCGTGTCCATACCGATGAAAATGGAGTTGTCTATCTGGAAAATCCGGTTGCAGAACCGTGTTCATTCCGTTTGGAATTGCGCGGTAGATCTCTTGATGTCGCTCTGCAAGGTTTTGAATTGAAAAAGATCGGCTGACTTTTTTTCAGATTGATCCAAAGATTCAATTTCATCCCGGTACAGTGATCTTTCAGAATCCTGTACCGGGATTTTTTGTAAAAAAGTTTCTCTTGAGATTACCCGTAAGTACGGCTTGTAAAAAATCGGGCTGGTGATATAGTATATGGTGCTTTGAAAGGAGTTTTTTCTATGCTGAAATCTGAGTTGGATACACCGTCATTGATCCTTGATCTGGATCTTTTTGAAAAGAATCTGAAAACAATGAGGGATTTTGCTGTCGCTGCCGGAAAAAAATTGCGTCCTCATGCGAAAACCCATAAATCACCGGAAATTGCACGCCGTCAGTTGGAATGTGGTAATTGTGTCGGGGTTTGCGCTGCAAAACTTTCTGAAGCAGAAGTACTTGCAGCCGCCGGAATTTCAGAGATCCTGATTACATCCCCTGTCTCAGCTCCCTGGAAAATCGCCCGTATCGGCTCTCTGCATCAGAAAATAAACTCTTTGCAGTTGACTGTGGATCATCCGTTTCAGGTGGAACAACTTGCGTCAGTTGCAACGGCGGATCATCCCATTCATGTTTTGATTGATGTTGATCCTGAAATGGGGCGAACCGGAGTTGCCTTTGAAAACGCCTTGGAATTTGCCCATTTTATTGCCCGTTTTCCGGAATTGGTGTTGGATGGCGTGCAATGTTATGCCGGACATCTTCAGCATATTCCGGAAGGTTCCAAACGCAATGCGGAAAGTACCCGTCTGATGAAAAAAGGTGCTGCTGCATACCGTACGATTGCCGCTGAATTTTCCACCTGCCGGATTTTTACAGGAACCGGTACCGGAACCAGTGCCGCAGATGTTCTGATTCCGGAAGTTACTGATATCCAAGTAGGTTCCTATTGTGTAATGGACGCTGAATATCTGGCAGTCGAACATACCGGTCCGCAGTATCTCCCCGCCTTGCGGATTCTTTCAAGTGTGATCAGCTGCAATCATCCCGGACACGCCACGATCGACGCCGGAACCAAAGCGATCTATGTGACTCCCGGAGCTCCTCCGCGGGTGATCGACGGCAATACTTTCCGTCCTGCCGTGAATTATGATTGGAACTACGGTGATGAACATGGTCATTTGATGTTCCCGTCTGAACAGACAATGTTGCCCGGGGAACGTCTTGAGTTGGTTGTTTCCCATTGTGATCCCACAATCAATCTTTTTGATGAGTTCTGGGTTGTCCGGGATGATACAGTCGTTGACCGTTGGGAGATTCAGCTCCGCGGCTGCTGCCGTTGAAATGATTTTGACTTTCTGCAGCCTCCAGACGGGAGTAATAAATCTCCGTTGTTATTCCCGTCCCCATCCATACTGCTCAGTATAAATCACCGTTTTTCCGGCAGGATCTCGAGCCAGTAGTTGTTTGGGCACAGTGGTCATAACGAATACATACCCATTATTGATCTTTCTTGCGGGCTGTGAGTTCTTCTTCAAGCAGTTTTAACTCCTGCAAGTCTTCTAAATCCGCCTGTC
>JAGCNI010000070.1 GCA_017646015.1 Lentisphaeria bacterium | reverse complement strand
GTAAACGCTTCGTGTCCGGGAGTATCAACAAAGGTGATGGAGCGTTTACCGCAATAGGCAACAGAAGCCCCGATATTCTGCGTGATCCCTCCGGCTTCCCCGGCTGCAATGCGGGTTTTGCGGATCGTATCCTGAAGAGATGTTTTGCCGTGGTCAACGTGTCCCATGAATGTCACGATCGGATTTCTCGCGACCAGATCGGCTTCATTATCATCTCCCATTTCTGCTGTTTCTTCCGGAGAGAGTTGAGTTTCTTCCTTGCCGCCGGCATGTTCTTCCTTGTCACGCTTATCAATAACGAGATTGATATTCATTTTTGCTGCAAGTTCAACGGCAACAGCTGGTTCAATCATCTGATTGATATTTGCCAATACGTTCATCAGCATGAGATTGGTAATGATCTCATTGGGTTTCTTTCCGAGAGCTTCAGCCAATGTTTTGACAATGACCGGGGATTTGATATGAACTTCTTTTCCGTTCACAGCGGGTGCGGCAGAAGATTTTTCTTCCTGATTTTCTTCTGCCAGTTCATCAAAATATGCCAGGATCAGTTCCTGGGAATCTGCAGGGATCGGAGAAAAGGATTTCATTCCGTGAAAGCCCTGAGCTTCCAGTTCCGCGATAACTTCCTTTGCGGTCAGCCCGTAGCGCTCTGCAAGGTTTTTAACATTCATTGTTTTTTTTGCCATCTAAAACCTCTCGACTTTCAATAAAATCAAATTCAAAATTCCGTGCGTTTCTTACTTCTTATTCTGCATCCTGCTGCACCGGAGCAGCTGCAAAACGGGAAAGAGCATCTTCGATGGATGCCAGATCTTCTTCATCCAATCCGGCAATCGTTTCAATGTCTTTCATCCCGGCTGTTTTCAGTCCATCCATGCTCAGGTATCCATTGTTCACCAACAGCTGAGCTTTTTCAGGAGTAATGGAAAGTTCTGTTGCAAGCTGTTCAATGATAAGAGCTTTCTTTTCTTCAAAGGATTCATCATCCTGTTCTTCATCCATGACGAAATTGATATTCCAGCCGATCAGTTTCTGAGCGAGGCGTACATTCTGTGCTTTTTTGCCGAATGCGAGGCGGGAATTTTCCTGAGTGATATGGATCGTCAACATTCTGCGTTCTTCATCCACTTCGATCGCTTCCAGTTTTGCCGGATGGAGTGCATTGGTTGCATAAACACGGATATCTTCATCGTATTTGATGATGTCAACGCGTTCATTTCCCAGTTCGGCAGTGATGTTGCGGACTCGCATTCCGCGCATACCGACGCAGGCACCGACAGGATCGACCCGGTGATCATTGCTCCGGACAGCGATTTTTGTACGCATACCGGCTTCGCGAGCGATCCCGGCGATTTCAACCACACCGTCATGGATTTCAGAAACTTCGCGTTCAAAAAGTTTTTTGACAAATGCGGCATTGGATCTGGTCAGGATCAGGCTGGGGCCTTTGGATTTAGTATCCACTTTGAGCAGCAGAGCATTGATCCGTTCGCCGACCATGTACAATTCGCCGGGGACTTTATCTTTCGGACCGAGGATCCCTTCCGATTTCTGCATATCAACAATGATCGAGCTCTGTTCCAGGCGTTTCACTGTGCCGTTGATGATCTCACCGACTTTGTCTTCATATTCAGCCTGAACCTGTTTCTTTTCCACGTTGCTCAATTCATTTTTGATGGTCTGTTTTGCACATTGAGCAGCAATTCGTCCGAGTTCACGCGGGGAGATTTCCCAGTCGATCATATCGCCGGGCATGGCGTTGGGGAAACGGGTGCGTGCTTCTGTGATGGAAATCTGTTTTTCGACCGGGAAATTTTCCACGACTGTCAGTTTTCTCCATGCACGGAGCTCACCGGTTTTGGGATCCAGTTTCACGACCAGTTCATCGCCGTTGTACTGCTTTTTGCAGGAAGATGCAATCGCAGATTCGACCGCAGAGATCAATTCATCTTTATTGATGTCACGCTCATGTGCAATATATTCAAGCATTGTCAAAAGTTCGTTATTCATTTTTCCTTCTCCTTTTTACTGATTTTTCCATGTTCCGCCCAAAAAATAAGGCGGGCAGAGCCCACCTGACCTTTTTCTGCCGATCCACACGGCAACAGGCAACTGATAAAAAGTTCTCAAATTGTACTTTACCTCTTTTATTCAAATCTTCAAGTCCTGTTTATTAAATTATTCGTGAAAATTTGCTTTTTCTGCAAGAAAATAATCCTTTCCTGCAGATTCTCCTTTCGAATCTTTAAAAAATGGCATTTGAGAACTTGAAGAAAAGCACTTTCAGGATTACATTATAAGCGGATAATTAAATTATAAATAGTTGAATATGGAGATTTTTACTGTATGTCCAATCTGTTGCGAGAACGTTTGCAGGGAAAAACCATTATTTTCGATGGTGCTGTCGGCACGGAAATCTATAAAAAGAATTTCTTTTTGAATACATCCTATGAAAGTCTTTGTCTTTCCCATCCCAAAATCGTTCGTGAGATCCATGAATCCTACCGGGATGCCGGGGCTGAGGTGCTGACAACCAACTCATTCGGTGCCAATTATGAACAGTTGAATAAATTTCTGATGGGCGATAAAGTTGCGGAAATCAACCGTGCAGCGGTAATGCTTGCCCGTGAGATCGGTGGTGATTCCCTTTTGGTGGCTGCATCTGTCGGTCCTGTCGGAGAGCCGGGAAAAGATCTTTCAGGAAAACGTTCCCGGATCGATATTCTTGATGAACAGGTCAGTGCGTTGATTTCCGCTTCTCCTGATTTCATTCTTTTTGAATCTTTGCGCGGGGCGGATGATCTGATTGCTGCCTTGGAAGTGATGCAGTCTTACCCGGATATGCCCTATGTTGTCAGTTTTGCATTGGATCGTGAAGGTTGTTCCAAAGCGGGAGATACTGCCGCACGGCTGTTGACTTTGATCGGAGAAACAGAACATCAGCCGGAAGCATTCGGTTTGAATTGCGGAATGGGTCCGGGTGCAATGCTCAATGCGTTGGAAACCGTTGTGAAACAGTGTTCTCTGCCGGTGATCGCTCAGCCCAATGCCGGCGTTCCGAGAAGTGTGGATAACCGTGTGATTTATATGTGCAGTCCGGAATATTTCACCACCTATGCAGCACGGTTTGTGGCATTGGGGGTGCATGGTGTCGGCGGCTGCTGCGGTACAGGTCCGGAACATATCCGGGATATGGCTCGCAGTATCAGTCCTTTGAGCCGATCCCAGAATGCAGCTGAAAAAATCTTTGTGAAAGAAGATGCCCTCCCGGAACAGGATGCTGTTCCTTTGGAAGAACGCTCGCTTTTCGGTAGGAAATTGGCAGAAAATCAATGGATCCAAACGGTTGAAGTCGTTCCTCCGCAAGGCTTTGTGTTGGAACCTACTATCGAAAAAGCAAGATTGTGCAAAGAAGCCGGATTCGATGCTGTCAATCTGCCGGATGGACCCCGTGCCAGTGCCAGAGTTTCTTCTCTTGTGACAGCTTGCCGGATTCAGGCGGATGCCGGAATCGAGGCTGTATTGCACTTCTGTTGCCGTGACCGGAATTTGATCGGAATGCAGGCTGAACTGCTTGGCTGTGCCGCCATGAATATCCATAACTTGTTGTTTATCACCGGCGATCCTCCGAAATTGGGAGATTATCCGTTTGCATCCGGTGTTTTTGATATGGATTCCATCGGGACAGTCAAACTGCAGAACCGTTTGAATCACGGACTTGATCTTGCCGGGAAATCGATTGGAAAACCTGCCTCTGGAGTGATTGGTGTCGGGGCTGATCCGAATGCAATTGATATGAAACGGGAAATCCGCCGCACCCGGGAAAAGTTGGATGCCGGAGCTGAATATGTTGTGACTCAGCCTGTGTTTGATGTTGTGCCGCTGCTCCGTTTTATTGAGGCAGTACCCGGACTTTCCGATGTTCCTGTGATCGCCGGGATCTGGCCTCTGGCAAGTTACAGAAATGCCGAATTTATGCGTAATGAAGTTCCCGGAGTGATCGTTCCGGATTCTGTTATGGAACGTATGGCGAAAGGAACCACCAAAGCAGAACAGAGAGCCGAGGGAATTCAAATCGCAAGAGAAGCGATTGAAGCGATCCGGGGAAAAGTCGCCGGAGTCCAGGTTTCTGCTCCGTTCGGCAATGTGATGACTGCCGCTGCTGTTATCCGGGAGGAATAAGTTGAAAAAGTCAGGAGCGGATCGAAAATTCGCACCCGCAGAAATTCTGACAATAAAATCCATATTGACGGGCAAGCGTCATTGATCGCTTGAACCCGTCTTTTTTTTTGAAATCGTAACATTCAAAATTTCCCAGTTCTGTTCCGATTTCAAAAAGCAATTTGGAATTTTTATGGGGACTGACAGTCAATGATGTGCAGAACGGGATTTTTCTTTTGGCTGCTTCTTCTGCTGTCTGCCGGAGGGAATAGGTGAAACAAAAGCGGCAGCGGGCTCCTTTTTCCGGATATTCAGCAAAGTCCGGGAGTTGATTTTTCAGCCATTGCAGCCAGCGGTCATGATCATAGGGATCAACGATCAGTTCCAAATCATGGAGTTCCGCCAGTTTCCGGACTTCATGCAGACGTTTTTCAAATTCCTCTTCAGAGCAGATATTGGAATTGGAAAAATAAAGAGAGACTTTCCGTTTTTCTGTCAGCAAGCGTTCAACACAGGAGGAGGCACAGGGGGCACAGCATGTATGCAGCAGGATTTCTTCAGTCATGAAACAGGATCACTTTAGTGTTTGACCCCTTCAAAAGGAGCCTGTTCTTCCGGAGTCAACGGCGCATAAGGACCTTTTTTGACTTCGATGAAAGTGGTTCCGGGTTCATGGAAAATGCAGTTGTGCCAGATTCCTTCCGGAAGTTCCGCAATGGAAAGTTTGCCGGGCGCAAATTCATATTGCCCGGAAACAGTGCCGTCTTCATGATATGTATAGATCGTGAAACTGCCGCAGACTCTTGTGATCAGTTCCCATTTTTCCAGATGTCTGTGAACAGGGAAAACTGTTTCCGGATCCCCGGTGATGCAGAGTCTCTGGATCGGATCATTCAAATCTGCATGGATATTGAAATTCGTGCGTTTCCGCGGTTTTTGACGAGCCTCTTCAGCGAGAGAAGCCAATACAGAATCATCTACGGTTTTGATCATTGCAGAACTCCATATTCAAAAGATCACTGGTTGAAGCCACAGGCGAGGATCGCATCTTCCGTTGTTGCATAACGGATAATATTTCTACCGTCGGCAGTTGTTTCCCACGAGAGCGGGATTCTGGGACAATGGAAACGCAGGATCTGTGCTTTGAAAGATTCTTTCCAAATCCGTTCAGCATCTTCTTCGCTGATCTCTTCGGCATGGGAATTGGTATCATCCGGTACTGGCAATGCAGTCTGCCAGATGGTATTTCTGATCCGGAGGATATTTTCATTTTCTTCGATTACCCGGCAGAGTGGACCGGATTCATTTTCCATGATGTACTGCATGCTTTCCGGCAGATCATCATCTTTGAGTTCCTCTTCTGCCGCATCGATGCATTCATGAAGCATCTCCGTGATCGTCATGGAGTTATCACTGAATCCCGCTTCCAGGAGTGCGATCGAGATATTTTCAGGGGAAACTTCCCCGCGTATTTCTACGAAAGGTTTGAGCAGTTCCTGTTTTTCTTCATCGGAAAGACCGCCTTCGATGTATTCCACATCACACGGACTGACAATAAACATTTCTGAACCGTCGGATTTGACCAGAATATGTTCCAGTTGGAGATCGCGCTGCACCACAGATGCCATAACATATCCTGTGAGGAGATTTGCCAGATTGGTTACAAATTCGCGGCGTTTGGCTGTATTGTGAACTGCGATCCGGAACCAGTATTCCAAGGCAGTGACCGTATCCGGGATTTCGATGGAAAGAGTCATGGACTCTGTGCCGTCTTTTGCCCAGCCGGGATATTGCACACAGGGAATTCCTGCTTTATGGAGGATCCGGGAACATTCATAAATATTCTTTGCTTTGGAAGAAAAGAATGCGATAAGATGTTCTTTGAAGGTACTCGGTGAGAAGTGTTTGACAAAATAAGAGCGTTTCTGCATATCTCCCACACGGAAGACGCAGGTGGCATCATTTGATTTGATGGTGTATTTTTCTTCGACTTCACGAAAAATGTGAAACCAGGGTTCTAATCGGGATTCGTCATCAATACACCAATCCCAGTCGTCAATCGTGACAGTGTCTTCTTTCATAAGAGACTTCCGCTTCCGGAGAAGACGGATCAATCCTTCTGTTTGGGCTGCTGTGCCGAATGGTTCAGCACAACAGATTCCCGGTTAAAAAATATATCTGATCAGGTCAGCAGCATCGTTGTTGTCTGATCAAACAGATGTGCATTGTCGAGCAACAGCGGCAACGAAAGAGTTTCGCCGACCTTGACCTGTTTGTGAGCATTAACCCGTGCAATGCAGGATGCCTTATTATCAGTCCGAGCATCCAGATACAGATATGTTTCCGCGCCCATGGGTTCAATCACTTCAATTCTTGCTTGAATGCTTTGGGCATTGGGATCATTTTCTGCGCGCTCAGAACCGATATCTTCGGGACGGATTCCGAAAAGAATCGGTTTTTCAATGTATTTTTCAGCGACCGGCTTCCAGATTTCCGGAAGTTGGATCGTCATATTGCTGTTGTTGAAACAGAGTTTTCCGTCAATATAGCGGATGATTCCGCTGAAAATATTCATTGGCGGAGTTCCGATAAAACCGGCTACAAATGTATTGGCTGGGCGGTCATAGATATTCAGCGGAGTGTCAACCTGTTGGATCACACCGTCTTTCATCACACAGATCCGGTCACCCATTGTCATGGCTTCGATCTGATCATGGGTAACATAAATCATAGTTGTTTCCAACCGGGTATGAAGTTTGCTGATCTCGGTACGCATCTGGACACGCATTTTTGCATCCAGATTGGAGAGCGGTTCGTCGAAAAGGAAGACTTCCGGTTTCCGCACGATGGCACGTCCTACTGCGACACGCTGACGCTGACCTCCAGAGAGAGCCTTCGGTTTCCGGTCAAGAAAATTTTCAATCCCGAGGATTTCCGCTGCACTGCGAACCCGTTTGTCGATATCCGCTTTCGGGAATTTCCGCAGACGCAGACCGAATGCCATATTTTCATAGACAGTTTTATGAGGATAGAGAGCATAGTTCTGGAACACCATGGCGATATCTCTGTCTTTCGGCGGAACATTGTTCACCACTTTGCTGCCGATCGTAATGGTTCCGGAGCTGATTTCTTCCAATCCGGCGATCATACGCAGAGTGGTTGATTTTCCACATCCGGACGGTCCGACCAGAACCATAAATTCCCGGTCTTTGATCTCCAGATCAATATGATTGACAGCATAGACTCCGCCATCATATACTTTACAGATATCTTTCAGTGTAACTCCAGCCATTTTTCTCCTCCTTCATTCAATAAAAAAACAAAATCATT
>JAGCNI010000069.1 GCA_017646015.1 Lentisphaeria bacterium | reverse complement strand
TACCCAGAAGACCGTTGACGGCCCCTCCAAGAAAGATTGGCGCGGCGGTCGTGGTATCCTCGAAAACATGATCCCCTCCTCCACCGGTGCTGCTAAAGCTGTCGGTAAAGTCCTCCCCGAACTCAACGGCAAACTGACCGGTATGTCCGTCCGCGTTCCGACCTCCGACGTTTCTTTCGTTGACCTGACCTGCGAACTCTGCAAAGAAGCAACCTACGAAGAAATCTGCGCTGCAATGAAAGAAGCTTCCGAAGGCGAACTCAAAGGCATCCTCGGTTACACCGATGAAGCTGTCGTCTCCACTGACTTCCGCGGCGATGCCCGTACCTCCATCTTCGACGTCAAAGCTGGTATCCAGCTCGACAAAACCTTCGTCAAAGTCTGCTCCTGGTACGACAACGAATGGGGTTACTCCAACAAGGTTCTCGAAATGGCCCGCGTCATTGCGAAGTAATCAGTAAATTTTACTGAAGCCTTTTACAAGGGCGGGTGGTAAAAAAGCCGCCTGCCCTTTTTTCTTTTTTTACTAAAATCTATTTTCCCAAACGGAGTTTTTTACTATGGATAAAATGACTTTGCGCGATATCGACCTGAAGGGCAAAAAAGTTGTCATGCGCGTTGACTTCAACGTTCCCGTCAAAGAAGGCGTGATCAAAGACGATACCCGTATCAAAGGTGCTCTCGCATCCATCAACTACGTCCTCGACAACGGCGGCGCTCTCATCCTCATGAGCCATCTCGGTCGTCCCGATGAAAAAGGTATTACCGGCGATACCACTCTCAAAACCGTTGCAGAATATCTTTCCAAAATGATCAACAAACCGGTTCAGTTCGTTGCAGACTGCGGCAAAGCAGAAGCTGAAGCTGCCGCTCTCAAACCGGGTGAGATCCTCATGCTCGAAAATACCCGTTACTACAAAGAAGAACAGGCTAAAGCCAAGAAAAAAGACGGCGAATCTGATGATGAACTGAAAGCACGCAAAGCTGCTCTCAAAGAACAGCAGAAAGAACTCGCCAAAAAACTGGCTTCCTACGGCGATATCTATTGCAATGACGCTTTCGGAACCGCACACCGGGCTCACGCTTCCACAGCTGTCATCACAAAATACATCCCGACATCTGTCGCCGGTTTCCTCATGGAAAAAGAAATCGCTTTCCTCGGTAACGCTGTCGAAAATCCTGTCCGTCCCTTCGTCGCCATCCTCGGCGGTGCTAAAGTTTCCGATAAACTGGCTGTTGTCAAAAACCTCCTCGGCAAAGTCAACACCCTGATTATCGGCGGCGGTATGGCTTATACATTCCTGAAAGCTATGGGCCACAACATCGGTAACTCTCTCTGTGAAGACGATCAGCTCGAATATGCTAAAGAAATGATCGCAAAAGCAAAAGAAAACGGTGTCAACTTCCTGCTCCCGATCGACAACATTGCTGCTGACAAATTTGATGCAGAAGCCAATACCCAGATCGTCGGCAACGACATCCCCGAAGGCTGGATGGGTCTCGATATCGGTCCGAAAACCATCGAACTCTATGCAAACGCTGTCAAAGATGCAAAAACAGTTGTCTGGAACGGCCCGATGGGTTGCTTTGAAATGGAAAAATTCGCAAACGGCACCATGGGTGTCTGCAAAGCTGTTGCTGAAGTCAAAGCAAACGGCGGTGTTTCTATCATCGGCGGCGGCGACTCCGTTGCTGCTGTCAACAAGAGCGGTCTTGCTGACAAAATGTCCCACATCTCCACTGGCGGTGGTGCTTCCCTCGAATTCCTCGAAGGCAAAGTCCTCCCCGGCGTTGATGCTCTGACCAACAAATAATAAACGGTCAACAAGATGATTTCAAGCTCCCTTTTCATTCAGTGGATCGGGAGCTTTTTTATTTTTCAGGAGAAGTTGTAATGGATATTGCCCTCAATACCGATTTTGTACGGGGAGTCGGTTCTCCTCAGTTATATCTGCAACTCATTGCAGAAGCAGGATTCACTCATCTGCATTGGTGTCACCAGTGGTGCACAGATTTCCTGTACAGCCGTCATGAAATGGATCAATATGCGATCTGGCTGAAAGAGTACGGATTGCAGCTTCTGGATATTCATGGTTCTGCTGGAAACGAAAAATGCTGGTTTTCTCTGAATGAATATGAACGGAGAGCCGGAGTGGAACTGGTTGCCAACCGGGTGATCATGCTGCATGAATTGGGCGGGACAGGCTCATTGATGATGCACATTCCTCCGGTCAAAGTATCTGCTGCCGAAGAACAGAATCAGAAAAGTTGGAAACATTTTGAAGCTCTGAAACGTTCTCTGGATGATCTGATGCCGCTGCTGGAAAAATATACAGTCCGCATCGCAGTGGAAAATACCTTCTCCGACAGTTTTGAAATGATTGCAGAACTGATGAAAATCTATCCGGAAAAATATATGGGAATCACCTACGATTCCGGACACGGCAATATTGCAGAAAGCAAAGGACAGGAACGTTTGGAAGGATTGAAACACCGTTTGCAGGCATTGCATCTGAATGACAATGATACCTCCGGTGATCAGCATCAGCCGCCATTCATGGGAACAGTTGACTGGGAACGTATGGCAAAACAAATCGCGACCTCCTCCTATACCGGACGTCCGATGAGTTTTGAACTCTCCATACGCAAAACTCCGTATTTCACCCCGGAGCTGCCGCCGGAACAACAACCGGTCGAAAAAATCCGGGAATTTCTTGCGGATGCTTATACCCGCTGCCGGAAAGTCTCTGAGATGGTTGCCGGATACCGGAAATAAAAAATCAGAAATGCCGGAAAAATCCCCTGCCAGTGCAGAAATGATGGATCATTCCGGCTTTCAAACTCTAAAAACAGCGTAAAAAGAGAAAAAAGATCAATGCGAGACTTGATTTTATAAAAAATAATGCTATCTTTAGAGCCTTAACATGTTTTATCAACAAATCTATAAAAAATAAAGGAGTCAAACATGGGAAAACAGTACAACAAACTTCAGAAACGCGCCCGTCATAAACGCTATATGGACAGACTGAAAGCCAAAGCCCGGGCAGCGATGAAGCCCTCCAAAAAGAAATAAAAGGAAAGGCGGGGATATCCCCGCCCTTTTTGTATATCCAGCTATTATTTTTGAGTTGAAGATAAAGGATTTAGAATTATGGCAAAAATCCATCCATCAGCGGTTGTTGCACCGGATGCCCAGTTGGCAGACAGTGTTGAAGTCGGTCCCTTTTGCGTCATTGAAGAAGATGTCAAAATCGGAGAAGGCACAAAACTTCTCGGACAATGCCGGATCGGTGCACACACCACAATCGGAACCAATAATACGATTTATCCGTTTGCTTCCATCGGAACTGATCCCGAAGATTACAGCTATGATCCGACTCAGGTTTCTTACACTGTCATCGGCAACGACAACCGTTTCCGTGAAGGGGTCACAGTCAACCGCGGCACCATGCCCGGCAGTGTGACAGAAATCGGCAGCGGCTGTTTCTTCATGGCAAACGCCCATGTTTCCCACAACTGCAAAGTCGGCAATAAAGTGATCATGGTTCCGTGCTCCGGAATCGCAGGTCATGTTCAGGTCGGCGATAACTGTCTGCTCTCCGGTTTGACCGGTGTTCATCAGTTCTGCCGGGTCGGACGTATGGCAGTTCTCAGCGGCGGATCCCAAATCTCCATGGACCTTGCTCCGTTCATGATCGGAGACGGTCGTAACGGCGGTGTCCGCGGATATAATATCGTGGGCTTGCGTCGTAATGGATTCTCTCCGGAAACGATCAAAGCGATCAAAGGACTGTATGATATTTTCTTCCGTCAGGGACTCAGCATCTCCAATGCGATCGCAAAAGCGGAAGCAGAATTGCCGCAGCTCCCGGAAGTGATTGAATTCCTTGATTTTGTAAAATCATCCAAACGCGGTATTCTGACAGGAGACCGCGGGGGACGCCGTTCCTGAGATCATTTGAAGATCAGGCAGATGCGAGGGAAATATGATCAGCGAACTGAAAAAGAAAAATGCGTTCATCTCGGATATGGATGGAGTGGTCTATCATGGCAACCGGCTGTTGCCGGGTGCATGTGATTTTGTGCATTGGCTGAAAGAGAATCATAAAGATTTTCTGTTTCTGACAAACTCCAGTGAACGTACTCCCCGTGAGCTGTCGGAAAAATTATTCCGTCTGGGTGTGGAAGTGGATGAATCACATTTCTACACCAGTGCCCTTGCAACTGCTGAATTTTTATCCCGTCAGAATCCCGGCTGTTCCGCATTTGTCATCGGAGAAGCCGGGCTGTATAATGCCCTGTATGAAAAAGGGATCACAATGAATGACAGTTCGCCGGACTATGTCGTTGTAGGGGAGACCCGGACCTACAGTTATGAGCGGATCGAAAAAGCGGTTGAGCTGATTTTCAAAGGTGCGCGGCTGATCGGAACCAATCCCGATCTGACCGGTCCGACAGAACGCGGGATCGTACCTGCCACAGGTTCATTGATCGCTCCCATCGAAATGACGACAGGCACGAAAGCCTATTTTGTAGGAAAACCCAATCCCCTGATGATGCGCCGTGCCGTCAAACGCCTGAATGCCTCTTCCAGAGACACTGTAATCATCGGTGACCGTATGGACACAGATATTATTGCCGGAGTGGAAGCGGAAGTGGATACGGTTCTGGTTCTCAGTGGAGTCACCACTCCGGAAGATTTGAAAAATTTTGCATACCGCCCCCGTTATGTATTGAGAGGGTTGGATGAATTGACAACTGCTCTGGAGCAGTAAGGAGGCGTATGCGTTTCCGGTGTCCATTCTGTTATTACGCCGTAACGGCAGATGATTCTTTCCGGGGATATAAAGTTTCATGTCCGGGTTGTTCCCGTGAAGTGGTCGTTCCGCCCTCCCGTTTTCAGGAAGGATGTATTATCGGAGATTTTCTGATCAAATCCAAAATCGGAGAAGGTTCAATCGGAGCTGTTTATCTTGCGACCCAGCTTTCTCTGGACAGAACAGTTGCGTTGAAAATTCTTTCACCGGAATACACAACAGAATGCGGGATCCGGAATTTTCTGCATGAAGCCAGGGCCGCTGCCTCTCTCAGTCATATCAATCTGATACAATCTTTTGCTGTCGGCGAAGAAGACGGCATCTGTTATATGGCAATGAATTATATTTCCGGCGGCAGTGTCAAAGACCGTATTCTGCGGGAAAAAAGAATGCCGGTGGATGAATCACTGCATATTATCCAACAGGCAGCGGAAGCGTTGCACTATGTCTGGGATGAATACAAATTGATCCATCGGGATATCAAGCCGGATAATATCATGCTGACCGATGAGGGGATCGTGAAGATCACAGACCTCGGTCTCTCGATCCATGAAAGTGACTGGCAAGAAGATTCTGACATCTCCGGAACACCGTTTTATATGGCTCCGGAATTATTCACCGGCTCCAAACCGGATCCCCGTTGTGACATCTATTCACTGGGAGTGACACTGTATCAGATGTTATCCGGACAGCTTCCTTTTGATTCCATGTCTCTCCGGACACTGGCATATTTGCACATGGAAGAAGAAGCGGTTGCGCTTGACAAACTGGAAGGACTGGATATTCCGCCCAATGTCAGCAAGCTGGTCAAAAAGATGATGGAGAAAAAGCCGGAGGAACGTTTTCAGAATATGGAAGAACTGCTTTCTGCGATTTGGAAAGTACGTCAGCATACGGCTCCGGACAAGATGTTGGTCCCGGATGTACATACGGTTTCAGTGCGGAAATTGGATTATGATATTCAGCGTGAATCTTTTCATTCCCGGGAAAAAGTGCGGAAACTGGAAAAAAAACTCCGTTCGTTGGGAAAATTTTCAAGATTAGCCCTGTTTATGATCCCCGTGGCAATCGCTCTTGCGATCACTCTCACGTTGTATCTGTACGGAAGTACACCGGTCGGAGTTTCGGCGGAAGTCAAATTGAACCGTCAGATCGCCTATTTCTCACGATTGGCAAATGATGATACACTGCCGTTGCAGAATATCCGGGAGGAAGGGGAAAAAATCATCACGGAATTCGGGAAACCGACCAACCGGATCCAACTTCTGTTATTGGAAAGAATCCGTGCCATGATCGACAGAGCTGAATTACGCCGGCTCAAATATGAAAAACGAACTCTGCTCCAATCTCTCCGGAATGCACGGGCGGAAAATGCCAGACTGAAACTTGAATTACAACGATCTCTGCCGCAAGACAATCAATAACGATTAAAATCAAAATTTTATCATACAACTGAAAAGAACAGGATTTTTCATGAAACAAGCTGTATTTCTGATTTGCTCTCAGGACCGGAAAGGATTGCTCTCCGGAATTTCCACTTTCTTCTATCAGCAGAACTTCAATATTCTGCACTGTCAGCAATATACTGACAACCGTCAGAATCTGTACTTCATGCGTGTCTGCATGGACATTACAGAAATGCCGATTACCCGGCATCAGCTGGAAGAGATGTTCAGTGAATTTGCTGCGCCCCTGAAATTACAGTACAGTATTCATTATTCGGATGAGCCTCAGCGTATTGCCATTATGGTCTCCCGCACATCACACTGTCTTTATGACTTACTGATGCATGCACAGGATGAAAAAGATCTTCCCTGCGAAATTCCTTTGATCATCAGCAATCACCCGCAGTTGGAGGAAGTTGCCGCCCGTTTCAAAGTCCCGTACTATTGTTTTCCTGTCAACGGAAACAAAGCGGCTCAGGAGGAACAGATCATTGAATTGCTGCACCGTCACCATATTGATCTTGTGGTTCTTGCCCGCTATATGCAAATTCTGTCGGATCGTTTCATCAATGAATTTCCGCATAAGATCATCAATATCCATCATGCGTTTCTTCCTGCATTTCAAGGGGGGAATCCCTATCTCAGAGCTTGGGATCGCGGCGTAAAAATGATTGGAGCGACCGCCCATTATGCAACACCGGAACTGGATGAAGGCCCCATCATTGAACAGGATGTGGAACGGATCACACACGAATCTGAACCGGATGATCTCAAACGGATCGGAAAAGATATTGAACGGCGTGTTCTGACAAGAGCTGTCCGTGCCCATCTGGAACACCGTATCATTCTTTCCGGCAGAAGAACGATCGTATTCTCCAAATAAGGAAACGGGATGAATTTGATTCAAAAACATTTTTCACCGGATTTTACATCGGAAGCATTTGATACTGCCACAGAAATCGTTAAAAAACTCCGTTCTGCCGGCTTTACCGCATATATTGTCGGCGGAGCTGTCCGGGATATGTATTGCGGAAAAACGCCGAAAGATTTTGATATCACCACCTCGGCAGTACCGGAAGAGATCATGACACTGTTTGAAAAAACGATTCCTTTGGGAGCCTCATTCGGAGTTGTGACAGTGGTCTGCAACAATATGAATTTTGAAGTTGCCACCTACCGGGAGGAACGCGATTATATGGACGGACGCCGTCCGGAAACATTGCGTTACAGCAAGACGCCGCAGGAAGATGTGTCCCGGCGGGATTTTACGATCAATGCCCTGCTTTACGATCCGGAAGAACAGTGTATTCTGGATTACATCGGCGGGATGGAAGATTTGAAACGCGGAGTAATCAGAACGATCGGTCCGGCTCGACAGCGTTTTTCGGAAGATTATCTGCGGATGCTCCGGGCGGTCCGCTTTACTGTCCGGTTCGGATTTGAATTGGAATATGATACCGCTCAGGCGATCCGGGAACTGGCTGAAAAATTATCTCTGCTTTCTGTTGAACGGATCCGGGAAGAATTGAGTTCCATGTTATGCGGAGTTACTCCGGACCGTTCTCTGCGGCTGCTTTCGGAATTGGGGATACTGAAAGTGATTCTGCCGGAAGTCGAAGCGTATCGTGGAGTGGAACAGCCGCCGAAATATCATCCGGAAGGCGATGTATTTGAACATACGATGCTGATGTTGACCCATATAGCAGTCCCCTCCCCTGCGATTGCCTGGGCGGTATTGCTGCATGATGTCGGCAAACCTGCGACCCAACGTTTTGCGGAAGACGGTACTCCGCATTTTTACGGGCATGAAGACCTGGGAGCCGATCTGACAGAACAGATCATGCGCCGGTTGAAATTTTCAAGTACCATGATCCAGAGTGTTACACTGGCAGTACGGAATCACATGCGTTTTGCGGCAGTCCAGCGGATGCGTCCGAATAAATGGCGTAAAATGATCGCGGATCCGAATTTTCCGTTAGAACTGGAATTGCACAGACTGGACTGTATCGGCTGTCATGGTTTTCTGGATAATTACATCTGGCTGCTGGATAAGATCACTGAACTGAAAAACGCCAATATGACAGAGTTGCCGCAGCCATTGTTGAATGGCAATGATCTTCTGAAACTGGGGCTGCGTCCAGGTCCACTGATGGGAAGATGGTTGAATCAAATACGGGATCTTCAGCTGGATGGTAAAATCTCCGGAAAACAGCAGGCTCTTGACCTCATTTGCGAATGGATTGCAAAGAAAAAAATCGATACAACAGGAAAAGACTGAATCATGAAAAAATTTTCACTGCTCACCCTATTCACGATGATCTTCATGCTTGGGATCTATTGCATCAGTTCTCTGATCCGGACAGGTGTACCGGGATCAGTTTTTGATATGCTCCAGGCTGATTTTCAAACCAGTGCCGGCGTGATTTCCGCATTGGGGATCGCCTTTACAACAGTCTATGCGATGGATATGCTTCTGATCGGACCGCTGACTGATAAATACGGCGGGATGCGAGTTCTTCTGGTGGGAGCCTCCACACTGCTGGCAGGTTCTGCGTTATTTGTGATGAGTAAAAGTGTACCGGCATTGATCTCCAGCCGAATTCTGGTCGGACTGGGGGGAGGATTGATCTATCTGAGTGTGGTCAAAGAAATCACACGGATCTTTCCCGAAAAATATTTTGCGGTTGTCATGGGACTGGTCTATCTGATGACATACACTGGCAGTATCTTGTCCACAAGACCGCTTGTATATTTCTGCGAACACTATTCCTGGCGACCTGTATTCGGGATCACAGCGGTGGCTCTGGGAATTCTTCTGACAGGATTTTTCATTTGTTTTCTCCGGACAAAACGTCCTGCTGTACAACCGGTATCCATCCATCCGAAGACTTATTTTGCGGTATTCAAAAATCAGTCCTGCATCAAATTATATTATTGCATGGCATGCAATATGGCGATCTTCTTTTTTGTGCAGGGAGTGATCGGGAAAAAATTTATGGAAGATGTGACCGGATGCAGCTCTGCGGAAGCTGCCAATGTGATCTTCATCTGTTCCGTGATCACACTGGTTGAAATGTGTCTGATCGGAACAGTCAGTTATTGGATCGGCAACCGCCGCAAACCGTTTATCGTCCTGAGTGCTGTATTTCAGTTATTGAGCAGTATCATGCTGATTTGCGGGATCCTGTTTCATGCGCCGTTGTGGGTCTTTGCCATTGCTTTTTATATGATGGCGTCGGGATATGGTTTTTCAGGGATATTCACGGCAACAGTCAAAGAATATAATCCGGAAGAAAATACAGCGTTGGTGGTAGGAGTAGGCAACTTCAGCGGGAATATTGTGATCGCTCTCTTCTCCCTGACCGCCGGGATCCTGTTGGATCTTTTCCGGACAAGTGCCAAAGTTCAGCAATCCGGAGTGATCCATTATCCGCCGCAAGCCTATCTGCTGCTTTGGGGATTCATTCTGCTGCTGGTTCTGCCCATGCTGTATCTTTGTCTCAGAACCCGTGAAACATTCGGCAAAAATATCAGTGGAGAGTTGATTGGAACCAAATAACAGAGGGCGCAAAATCATGGACAGGAAAAAAATTCTCTGGTTACTCGGGATCGTATATGCAGTTCTCACTTTGGCGATCCTATTTCACCATGAACCGTGGGAAGATGAACTCCATGCGTGGACACTTGCACGGGAACTGGGATTTTTTCAGATCATTTACTGGATGCGTTATGATGGACATTTTGCGTTATGGCATTTTATTCTGCGTCCTTTTGCAGCTGCCGGTGCGCCGGTATTTGCGTTGAATCTCATTGCCTGGGGACTGTGTACTGCGGGGATCTGTCTTTTTATCCGCTACGCAAAATTACCGCTCTGGAGCAAAATCTTTTTTGTCTTATCCTGCCCGATCCTCTACTATTTCCCGGTTGTGGCACGTCCCTATGCGCTCCTGCCATTGGCTCTGGGATGGCTGACAGCCCTCTATCCTGTACGGCTGAAACATCCGTTCGGGTACAGTTTTGCGATTCTTTTTCTGCTCTACATTCATTCCTATATGGCAGGACTTGCGGGAATGCTGGGCTTATTCTTCACCTGGGATCTGATGTATCATACCCGGAACATCCCATGGAAACTCCGTTGGAAAAAAATTCTGATTCCGCCATTTCTGATGGTTCTTTTTGCTCTCGGAGCTTTTCTGATGGTTCTTCCGGCAGTCGGTGAATCATCGGTTGTTCCACGAACTTTTCAGGAATTTTTCGGGAAAGAGATTTTCCGGGAAATGGGGAATGTAATATGTGAACTTCCTCTCAAACGTCAAATCACTTTGAACTGGGGAATGAATCCCGCCCTTTCCGGATTGTTTTATTGGGCAGCCCTCCTGGGCGGTCTTGCCGTTCTCTGGAAAACCAGACGCAGAATGGTATGGATCTGGCTCGGGGGAAATCTCTGGATGATTCTGATGGCGGTTCTGGTCTATCCGATGTTGATGCACAGAGGTTATATGCCTTTCCTCCTGCTGGTATTCTGTCTGAGTCAGATACCGGACAGAAAAACAGGGAAAGAATTGAATCGTAAAATGATGCCCCTGGCTGGCATTTGCATTTCGATTCTCTCACTCATGACGTTTCCGGACAGTTGGATCATGGTCAGAAACGATATAAAATATCCGTTTTCCAATCAGGAAAAAATGGCAGCATACATTGAACAGAAAGTTCCGCGGAATGCCCGGATCATCACTTTTCCCGCCGACATTATTTCCTCCACTTTGACTGCATATCTGCCGGATCATCAGTTGATCCATCCGCAGACCAATCAACGTTATCGTGTTTACAAGCGGAAAGGACAGATCCCCGCCATGCTGAATGATGCGGTTCTGCACTATTATGCACAAGGTTCAAAACAGGAATTCTATCTGATGTTCCATGTTGAAATGCTCCGTTTTTATCAAATCACCCAACAGAAACTTGCCCGGGGATTCCACGATTTCAAAGTGATTCCGGTGTATATGACCGAACCGGTATCGTTCTTCCCGGCTCAGGAAGATTACTGTCTTTTCAAAATCATCCCGTTGAAATAAAAAAATAATTCAGCGTCTGAGCTTGAATTCGTTGGGCGTACAGCGATAAATCTTTTTAAAAGCATTGCAGAAACTGCTTGCATCACAGAAACCATGCCGTTCTGCAATTTCATTGAGGGTGAAGAATCCGCTTTTCACATCATTTGCAGCCTTGGAAAGACGTACCCGCAGAGCAAATTGACCATAACTGACCCCCATCACCGAAGAGAAGAGTACAGAAAAACGGCTGACGCTCAAAGAACATGCGGCGGCAGCCTCGCCGAGCGAAGGAGGAATGGCTTTTGTCCGCACCAGATGAACTGCTTGTTGGATACGACTCATATCGCTGTTCAAAGAAGTATTGTTCATCAGGTTCTGCGGTTCTTTTTCAATGGCTTCAGTTGCCTGCAGGATCAACTGATGGATCAGGAGCCAACTGTGTGTTTTCCAATTCTGAGGACGGACCGTATTCAAATGAAATAATTTTCTGCTGATAGACTGCATTACCTGATGTTCTGCGGGAGTTTTCGGACAATAGCGTTTTTCCGGAGCGACAGTAAAAGGAGCAAGCCAGTCTGCATCGGAACAGGGACCGACACTTCCGAGAGTATCAATATTGATATTGACCGTGAGGATCACATTGCGGCGGGAAAGAAGACGGAACGCATGAGGTTCCCAGCACATAGTCCACCAAACTTCATTTTTGCGGTAGATCCTCCGGCTGTCACCGCAAACGACCTCGGCAGAACCGGCGAGAACCATGGACAATTGCAAACAGTAATGGACATCCCCTTTCAGTTCAGGCTGTGGACCGGAACCATATTCAACGATCATATCAAAAGGTGAAGCCGGAGTCAGTGTCGGATGATTCTGCGATTCAATACTGATCTCTCCGAGTCTTGCCGTCGATTCGTATTTTTTTACAATAGCCATTTCAAGTTCTCCCCATTCTCATATTCTTAAAATACATCTGAAATTCCAAGTGTCAAGCTGTAAAATCATAAAAAAAGGAAAACTATGTAAAAAATCAAAAATAGAAAGAAAATGCAAAAAAAATGATCTTATACAGAGTATAAAAATGGGTCAAAAACGGCAAATAGCTATTTTTTACAATTCAATAATAATTTTTTACAAGCAAATCATATTGAAAAAGTGCTGATAATCAATGATATTTATAATAAGAAACAAAAAGAAAAATATCCTTAAATCAGGAAGTTTTTCAAAAACAATCCAAAACTACAAGGAGAAACACAATGGCTGTATCCAAGAAAAAAGCACCGGCAAAGGCTGTCAAAGCTCCGGCAAAAGCTGCTAAAGCTCCGGCAAATGCAAAACTCGCAATCAATGGCGGCGACAAAGTCTGCAATGAACCCTTCCCCGGCTGGCCCTGCTTTGAAGAAGACACTGTTCAGGCAGTTGCTGACGTTCTCAGAAGCGGCAAAGTCAACTACTGGACTGGTAAAGTCGGTATGGAATTTGAAAAAGCATGGGCAAAATGGCTCGGTGTCGGTAATGCAATCAGCGTTGCCAACGGAACCTGCGCTCTGCATACCGCTCTCGCAAGTATGAATATCGGCCCCGGTGATGAAGTCATCTGCACATCTTACAGCTTCATCGCTTCCAGCTTCTGTGCTCTCCAGGCTGGAGCTCTCCCTGTCTTCGTTGACGTTGATGACTCCCACACCATCGACCCCTCCAAAATCGAAGCTGCTATCACCGAACGCACCAAAGCAATCGTTGTTGTTCACCTCTACGGTATCATCGCTGACATGGATCCGATCATGGCTATCGCCAAGAAACACGGCTTGAAAGTTGTTGAAGACTGCGCACAGTGCTTCGGCGGTGTCTATAAAGGCAAAAAAGCAGGTACCATCGGCGACGTCGGCTGCTTCAGCTTCTGCCAGAGCAAACACTTCACCACCGGTGGTGAAGGCGGTATGGTCGTTACCAATGACGATGATCTCGCTTGGGAATGCCGCTCCTTCCGTGACCACGGTTATGACGTCAAAGCGAAATTGAACCTCCTCGAAATGGAAGGCAAACAGCTTTACATCCACAAACGCGTCGGTTTCAACTTCCGTATGACCGAAATGCAGTCCATGATCGGTCTCTGCGAACTCAAACGCTTCGACAGCTGGAACCTCAAAAACCGCCTCCGCAACGGTAAATACCTCATCAAAGCTCTGAAAGATCATCCGCTGGTCAAAATCGCTCCGCTGGATACCAAAGATCGTCAGAACTGCTTCTGGTGGGCTCCCTTCGTTCTCGATACCGATAAACTCAAAGACGGTGTCACTGTGAAAGACTTCATCGCAGCTATGTCTGCTGAAGGCGTGCCCGTGTACAGCATCCTCTGGCCGGAAATGTACAAAGAACAGGCTTACGTCGAACGCAACGGTTTCGGTCTCGCAAAATATCCGTTCTACGATCCGAAAGCCCGCAACATCGACTACTCTGCATTCAACTGCGCTAAAGCAAACTGGATGACTGACCGTACCATCAGCTTCTTCACTCACCCGGTCTATACCGAAAAGCACATGAAAGCTTATGTTGACGCATTCATCAAAGTCGCAAAAGAATACATGAAGTAATTCATTCAGGAACAAGTCACAAGCTGCATACAGCTCCAGAATCAAGCCGCGCAGCTTGGACTGTTCTGCAATAAAATCCGGAAGGGATACAGAATATGTGTTTACGAAAATGCATGATCTTGTTCCAACCGGATTTTTTCGCATCAGGTAAAAAATATTGAAATCACTTTTCAGGAGATTGCAACATGAAAGTAAGATATGGTCTGATCGGTTTCGGCGGTATCGCTGAAAACCGTGTCGCAAAAGAAGGATATGCCTGCGACAAATCCCGTTTCGCTTCCCTCAAAAAAGCTCAGCTCGTCGGCGCATTTGACCTCAACCCGGCACGCAAAGAAGCGGCTGAAGCTCTCGGTCTCAAATGGTATGACACCCTCGATGCCATGCTCGCAGATAAAGAAATCGATGCTGTTTATATTGCAACAAACAACGTTTCTCACGTGCCCCTGACTCTTCAGGCTCTCGAAGCAGGCAAACACGTCATCTCTGAAAAACCGATGGCTACCAGCTCCGAAGATGCTCTCAAAGTCATCACTCTCGCAAAAAAGAAAAATCTCTCTTATGCCGTTGACCACATGATGGTTTACAACGCATGGAACAAAAAAGCCGCTGCCATCGTGCAGAAAGGCAGACTCGGTAACGTCAATGACTGCTGCTTCCACATGGAATTCGCTTACGGCTATGCTCCGGAAGAAGCTTCCTCCTGGCGCTGCTCCAAAATTGAAGAAATGGGCGGTCCGATCGGGGACGTTGCAAGCCATTGCTTCTATGTTGCAGAATACGTTTTCGGCAAAAAAATCAATAAAGTCGCTGCTGTCTATCTGCCCAAACTGATGGATATGAAAGCGGAAGACGGTGCTTATATCCGTTTCTTCTTTGAAGACGGAACACAGGGCAGCGTCAAAGTGGCATTCTCTGAATTCCGCGGCGGGCTCGGTGGGACTCTCTCCAACCTCGGTTTTGAAATCTATGGCGACAAAGCTGTCCTCCGTTCCTATGGAACCATGTTCCAGCTCTCCGGTCACAAAGGCGAACCGATCAAAATGCGTATGGATATTGATAAATTCAACGGCAAGACCACCCCGGTCGAACCCGGTGCAATCAAAAATATCTATCAGTGCCTGATCGAAAATCACGCTGACTCCGTCCTCAAAGGAAAACCCCTCTGCGGATGCGATGGCCGTCACAACCTCCTGCTCTGCGAAGCTGCTCACAAATCAGCTCAGAACAATGGTATCATCGTTGAGGTGAAAGAATGATCAAGTACGGTTTCGGGAAAGAAGATATCACACCCAAACGCGGTATCGGTCTCTGCGGCTATTTTGAACCCCGTTACAACAAAGGTGCTCATGACCCGCTGACCATTAAAGCCGCTCTCTTTGAAAGCAACGGCATTGTCTCCGGTATTGTCTCTTATGACCTCTGCCTCATGGGTAGAGCTTTGATCGAAAAAATCAAAGCCGCTGTCAAAAACGGTGGTTTTGCTTTTGCTGAAAATCTGCTGTACTCCTGCTCACACACGCACACTGGTCCCTATACATCCGCTGTCTTTTCCGACGGTGCGGATCCGGAATATCTGCAGAGCGTAATCGACAAAACAGTTCTGGCTGTCAAAAATGCTTATGAAAGTCTTGCTGAAGCAAAGTTCCGCAAAGGTTATGCTGAAAACAGTTCCATGGCATTCAACCGTCGTTTCTGGATGAAAGACGGCACCGTGCTGACCAATCCGGGCAAACTGAATCCGGATATTGTGAAGCCGGAAGGCAATATTGACCCCTCCATTCCGTTCTTTGTTGTGGAACAGGATGGACTGGATCGTCTGATCGTTGCCAACATCTCCAACCACACCGACACGATCGGAGATGATCTTGTCTCCGCAGACTGGCCGGGCAGAATGGAACGGGAAATCCAGAATCATTACGGATATGATATCTCCGTGATCACACTCATCGGCTGTCAGGGAAATATCAATCACTTCAATGTAAAAAACAATGTGAATCAGACTTGCTATGCAGAAGCCTGCCGTATCGGAAAAGGCTATGCAGCGTCCATTATTTCCATGCTCTATGCAACAGAAGAGATCAAAGCAGACTCCATTCAGGTGGACTCCATGGAATTCGATGCTCCGTTCTATCATGTGACAGACGAAGAGTACAATGAAGCGAAAAAGATCGTGGAAGAGATCGGAGATATTTCAGCGACCAGTGCAAACGACCTGACCAGTGAAGGGATCGCTGCTGGAAATCTGTATGTCAAAAAATTCTTTGCACAGCGTGTTCTTGACAACCGTGAAAAACCGGCAAAAAATGACCGTAAAGAATATATGACAGCTCTCAAGTTCGGCGATGAACTGGGTATTGTGACCCTCCCGGCTGAACCTTTTGTGGAAATCGGTCTTGCCATCAAAGCCAACTCCCGTTTTGCAACCACCATGGTCGCCGCTCTGACCCAGGGCGAGATCGGTTATGTGGGACTTCCAGAAAGCTATGGCAGAGGCGGAGGCTACGAAACACGCCCCGGATATGGCAGTCCGTCCCATGAATTGGCTCCTGTTTTGATAGAAACAGGCACAAAACTCATTAATAAATGATTTTTGGGGTTGATTTTGTGTGAATCGGGATATAGATTACACAAGATCAACCTTTAACCCTTTACAAAAAGGAATTGAAAAAATGCGAGCATTCAGCAAAATTTCTAAAGACTGGTGGGATTACACCACTCTCGACCGCAGCATTCTTGATGATGCTGCTAAAATCACAATCGACACCTTGAAAGACTATGAACGTCCCGGTTTCAAGATCAACATCTATGACACTCTGCAGGAATTCTACTGTGCAGAAGCTCTGGAATATATCAAAGCCTGGAAAGAAGCCACTCCCTCCAGACCGGCAGGTATCTGCGGCCCGATCGGTCCGACAGAACAGCTTCCGCTCGTTGCCCAGATGGTCAACGATTTCGGTATCAGCCTGAAAAACTGCCATTTCTGGGGCATGGATGAATGGATCGTTGACGGCAAAGCTGCCGGTCTTGATTTCCCCCTCGGATTCGCAAAAGCGGATATGGATCTCTGCTTCAGCCGCATCGATCCGAAACTGGCTATGCCGGCTGAAAACATGCACTTCCCGACCGAAGATCCCACCGCTTACTCCAAATCCTATGATGAATTCCGCTGCGTCACCATGCAGGGTGGTCAGGGTGAAACCAAGCACTGGGCATTCAACGATCCGGTCAAACGCGAAGGCAAATATGCTGACAATCCCCCGACACCGGAAGAATACCTCGAACTCGGCGCACGTATCGTCGAACTCCACCCGATCACTCTGATCCAGAACGCAAGAACATCCGGCGGCGGAACTGTCCAGAACGTTCCCTCCTCCGCAGTTTCTGTCGGTCCCCAGGAAACATGGAAATCCGAACGTGTCTCCATCTGGCACCCGGGTCACCATGACAATCCCTTCGGTCAGCGTCTGACCACATTCATGATCTCCAAGAAGATCGCAGACAGCTGCGTCCCCATGTCCCTGCTCTCCAAACATCCGGGCGAAATCGTCTTCAACTTCTATCGCGGCGGCTTCGGCGTCTGTGAAGTGGAGATGCATTGATCATGGCTAAAACAGCATTTGCAATTGCTTGTCATCCGGACGATCTTGAATTCGGTATGATGGGTACCATGATGCTCCTCAAAGATGCAGGATATGAAGTTCATTATATGAACGTTTCCAACGGCTCTCTGGGTACAGATCATCATGACTATCAGACCATTGTCCGCATGCGTCGCGAAGAAGCTATGACTTCTGCCTCCATGGTCGGAGCTGTTTTCCATGAAAGCATCTGCGATGACCTGGAAGTTTTCTACAACTATGAAAACCTCGCGAAAATGGTTCCCATCGTGCGTGAAGTCGCTCCGGAAATCATCTTGACTCAGGGACCCTATGACTACATGGAAGACCATATCAACGCAGGTCGTCTGGCTGTTTCCGCAGCTTTCTGCCGCGGCATGGTCAACATGAAATGTGCTCCCACATCCAAACCCACTTTCCAGAATGTCGCTGTTTATCATTGCATGCCTCACAGCATCACCGATCAGCTGCGCCGTCCGGTGGAAGCAGACTTCTATGTCAACATCGCTTCCAAAATGGAAATCAAACGTCAGGCGCTCGCCTGCCATAAGAGCCAGAAAGAATGGCTCGATGTCAGCCAGGGTATGGATGCTTATATCAAAGATATGGAAAACCGCGGCAAGATCTTCGGTAAACAGTCCGGTGTCTTTGAATTTGCTGAAGGCTGGGTTCAGCACAATCCGCTGGGATTCGGTCCGGAGGATTTCAATCCTCTCGCAACCGCTCTCAAGGACTTTGTCAAACTGATGCCTCACGCAATTCAGTAAGTCTGAACTTTCCAGAACGGGAAGAAGCTGCAAAGTTTCTTCCCGTTTTTTTACAGGCAGAATATGAAAACAAGAATCATTCATTTTTCAGATACGCATGAACCCGCCACGCTCGAACATTGGCATGGACTCTGCGATAAACGTCTTATGGGCTGGATGAACAGTTCCGTTGTGCGGAAAGGTCGTTACAACAGGGACATTCTGCCGCGTGCCATTGAATATATTCTGCAAAATCCACCGGATCTTGTTGTGTTCACCGGAGATGCAACCAGTTGCGGACAACCCGGTGAATTCGCCCGGGCGCTGAAGTTGTTCCGTCCGCTCCTGAAAACGGATATTCCTTTCTTCTATGTCCCCGGTAATCATGATGCCTATGTTTCAGATAAAGCCTGTCAGGATGCGCTGCAGCGTTTTACAAGAAAAATGTCCCGGGGAAAATATGGATTGGAAGATTATCCGCTCACCATTGAATTCCCGACATTCCGTCTGCTGCTGATCCATTGTGCAAAACCTTTCAATCCGTTGTTATCTTGTGGTTTTATGACACCGGAAACAAGAGAATTTCTACTGAAAGAAGCCGCGAGACTGGAAGCCAAACCCTTGATTTGTGCCGGACATTTTCCACTGATCACACAAAGTTCCATCATCAATTTCAGACGGCGTCTTTATGGTTCCTCGGCAGCCTCCGCACTGGTTCAGGATGGCGTAATCGCCCTTTCTCTCTGCGGACACATCCACACTCCATACGAACTGCTTGATTCCAACGGACGGGGAGAGATCATTGCCGGATCACTTACCAAAAACGGTTCTCTGGCAGAGATCACGTTTGATTCAGAACAGAACAGATTCTCTCTGCAACGCATATCCTTACGCTGAATACTGGATATTATTCAGTAAAAATCATTTTTTGATCCTGCCCTCTTTTCAGCCTCAAAATTGAGAAATAAAAAGCTCATAGAGTCACGATCTCTCATTCATCTTGACTTGAAAACGGCATTGTCTGCAATTACATTTTCTCCCATCCAAACCGGAACTCCGGTCGTAAAAAAATCAATCAAAGGGGGGGAAGTATGACAAGTATTGAACTGACAAAACTCATCAATCAGCAGATGAACCGTGAATTTTATTCCGCGTATCTCTATCTGAAATTTGCTTCAGCGTTGGAACAGCTCAAGCTGCCGGGCAGTGCTCACTGGATGGAAAAACAGGCAAAAGAAGAAGTTCTGCATGGACTGCAATTTTACAGTTTTCTGGTTCGACAGGAAGCGGAGGTAATACTGGAGCCGATCAATGCACCGGAAGAAATCCCGGAAGATTGTGTGATCAAAATTTTTGCCGCAGCCCTTCGTCATGAAAAATATATCACAAGACAGCTGAATGATCTGACAGCTTTGGCGGCGGGGGAACATAATTTTTGCGCAATGTCTTTTCTCAGTAAAATGCTGGATCAGCAGGTGGCAGATGAATTTTCTGTTCACACGATATCCGAACGCTTGATATTGTCGGATAACAAACGCGGAGCATTACTTTTTATCGACAGTGAATTGGCGAAACGTTGAGCGTTCCATTTCATCCGATTTTACGGACAGGATCTTCCGGACACATCAAATACGGGGAGATCCTGTCTTTTCTGATGCACTTTATACAAAATATTTACAACTCACAGCTTGCAAATTCAAAACCTCCGGTGTATGTTTTTTCCAGTAAGAGAATTTATGAGCATAAAGGAGGTACATCATGGGATTGAGCACATCAGAAATTATTATTATAGCGATCGTGATCCTGGTTCTTTTCGGAGCCAAACGCATTCCGGATCTGGCACGTTCTCTGGGAAGAGCCAGCTATGAATTCAAAAAAGCCAAAGAAGATCTGGTAAATGATGCGAAAGCGGTAACTGATGCTGCCGAAAAAGAAGCCGGAAAAGAAGCGGAAGAAAAGAAATAAATGACAGAACAGTCGGACAGCAGTTTTCTGGATCATTTGGAAGCCTTGCGGAATGTTCTGCTGAAAATTGCAGGATTATTTCTGCTCTTGTGCATTCCGGCATGGTATTTTTCCGGCGATGTATTGCAGTTGTTGCTGAACTATGCGGCACCTCCGGGATTCAAATTACACTATTTCACTGTCATGGAACCATTCATGACACAGTTGAAAATTTCTCTGATCCTTGCCCTGACAGCCTCTCTGCCGTTGAGTTTGTGGTGGCTGTGGAAATTCATAGCTCCGGGGCTCACGGAAGAGGAACAACAGAAACTGCGTTATCCCTTTTTCATGATCCTGTTTCTGGCATTAGCGGGGGCGGCGGTCACGATTTTTTTCATTATTCCGGCATTGATCCGTTTCTCTCTTTCCTTTGCGGGAGATACTATTGCACCGGTGATCGGGATCGGGGATTTTGTGTCCATGATCCTGGTTGTCATTCTGGCTGGGATGGCGATGTTTCAGTTTCCGCTTGTTCTGTTGGGATTGCTTACGACCGGAATACTTCAGATAGAAACAGTCAAACAGAAACGTCCCCATATAGTTGTCACGATTTTCATTCTTGCGGCGATTTTCTCACCACCGGATGTGTTCAGCCAGTTATTATTGGCGATCCCGACTTACCTTTTATTTGAAGCAAGCCTCTTATTCTTTTCCCTGAGAAAAGCCAGAGATGACTCATACGAAAAGATTTACAAAGATACAGAATAACCCCGTTATCAGATGGATGAAAGGAGATGTTTATGGACAGACGCAATTTCTTGAAAACAACCGCTGTTCTTGCCGCACTTGGAGCAGTATCAAAAATTACAGGATCTCTTCAGGCAGCTGCTCCGGCAAAGAAAAAAACAGCCTCCGGCGCACCGGACATCGTTGTGATCCGCAATGGTGAACCGGCTGAAATGTTTGAAACACTGATCAAAGAACTCGGAGGGATGCAGAAATTTGTAAAGCCCGGTCAGAGTGTTGTGATCAAACCGAATATTGCCTGGAATCAACCGCCGGAAATGGCAGCAAATACACATCCGGAATTGGTCGCGGCAGTTATACGTCACTGCAAAGCGGCTGGAGCATCCAAAATTTATGTATTCGATACGACCTGCAATTTCTGGAAAGACACCTATCAGAGCAGCGGGATTGCTGAAGCCGCGGAAAAAGCCGGGGCGATCGTGGTCGGGGGAGATTCTGAAAAAGATCCGGAATATCTGAAAGAATATTATTCCGAAGTTACCATTCCCAATGCAAAAGTCCTCAAAAAAATGATGCATCATAATCTGATCCGTCAATGTGATGTATTCATCAATATTCCGGTGTTGAAAGTTCATGGCGGAGCAAAATTGACCTGCTGCATGAAAAATCTCATGGGGACTGTTTCCAAAGGATATCAGAAATATTTTCATAAACATGGGCTGAATCAGTGTATTGCTGAATGTTGTTCTTTCCGGAAACCGGATTTGAACATTGTGGATGCCTACCGTGTGATGACCAAACGCGGCCCGCGCGGAGTCGATCAGAGCGATGTCAAACTGCTGCGTTATCAAATGGGCGGAACCGATATGGTCGCATTGGATACAGCCGGAGCAAAAATGTTGAATGTACCACTCCGCAGGATCGGTCATATTGCCATTGCACGATCCATCGGTCTCGGAACTACGGATCTGAATTCGCTGAATATCAAACGGATCAACCTGAACCCGGGAAAGAAATAAGCCGATGAAGACATTTTTCCGCAAATCAAAATGGCGTTTCGCACGGATACTTCTTGCGGCATTTGTCTTCATCGCCACATGCTGTATTCTCTGGTGTATCCCCGGAACAGAGGAATATTTCGGAATACAATACGGCTCGGCACTCCTGAAACTCTTTGCGGATGCCTCGCTGGGAGCGGCGGCAGGCGTCATATCCATCACCCTTGTGACTCTGTTGTGCGGCAGGATCTATTGTTCTGTGATCTGCCCGCTCGGAATCATGCAGGATATACTCTTGATCCGCCGCAAGAAAAACAGTTTCATCCGCTGGACAGGAAAATTCAAATATCCGTTTTTTCTGTTGTGCATTGCAGCGTTGCTCGCCGGGGTGATGCTCCCGTTGACTCTTTTTGTACCATCTGCCAACTTTGTGCAGATCGTAAACTTTGTATTCCGGGAGATTCTGCAATGGACAGGAATTGCGGCAGCAACACTCCGCCCTGCTCCGGCTGCGGCTCTTGCAGCGTGGGGGTTTTTCATCCTGTTGATCGTTCTCGTCCGTTGGAAAGGAAGAATCTATTGCAATACGCTCTGTCCGGTGGGGACACTTCTCGGTATTTTCTCCCGTTTTTCCTGGTTCAAGATCCGGATCAAACAGGAAAAATGTATTTCCTGCGGAGCATGTGAACGGAGCTGTAAAGCAGGCTGTATCGACGCAAAAAATAAAGAAGTCAAATTTGAAAACTGTGTCATGTGCATGAACTGTCTTGACAGCTGTAAACTGGATGCACTCCACTTCACTCATGATCGGATAAAACCGGCAGAACATTCTCCGGGGAGACGTGATTTTCTGATTGGCGGCACCACTTTACTGGGAGCGGCGGCGATCGGGGGACTCGGCGGAGGCATGCTCAGGAAATCCTCCAAAAGTCAGGCGGTCATGCCGCCGGGAGCGGGAACATACGACCGTTTTGCTGTGACTTGTTTGGGGTGTGGACTCTGTATCAGTTCCTGCAAAGGAAAAGTTCTCCAGCCGGCGGTGGGACAATATGGTTTACGCGGATTCATGCAGCCCTTTCTTGACTTTGAAAAAGGGGCATGTCAATTTGATTGCAAACGCTGTATGGAAGTATGTCCCTGCGGAGCTCTGCAAAAGATGACTCTGCCGGAAAAACAACAACACCGGATCGGGATCGCCACGTATCATCCGCAACGGTGTGTAGCATATCTGGAAGATATGGATTGCGGAGCATGCTCTGAACATTGTCCGGTGGGGGCATTGGATATGGTTCCGTATAAAAACACATTGATCCCGAAAGTCAATGAAAAACTCTGTATCGGTTGCGGAGCATGTCAGAATATCTGTCCGGTTCTTCCGGTCAAAGCCATCACTGTTTCCGGTGTTTCTCCGCAAATCAAAGTGGAAAAACCCAAGATAGAAAAAAGTCAGAAACTGGAAGCGGAAGAAGATTTCCCGTTCTGAAAAAAACTTCAAAAAAAAATGCTCCGGACCGAAAGGATCACGGAGCATTTTTTGTGTATTTGAATTACGATCAAATCTTGACAGGGATCAGTTTTTCCGCTGAGAAGAATGTAAAATTCAAACGGCAGTCATTTTCAAAATGATACTGTCCGGGTTTGCTGTAATGATGGATTTCCGGAGCACCCGTCGGATAACCGACACGTTCCACACCGAAGTTGAATTCAGACTCATAATTGATCAGAGTCCGCGGGACAACGGCTTCGGCTTTCCATCCATCTTCTGTGATGATGTTATCAGATTTTTTCAGGACGATACACTCAGGCGGTTTACGGATTCCGTAACGATCCATGAAATAGAGGAAAGCGATTTCCGGATATTCCTCTTTTCCGGGGAATTCCAGATGGAAATACATGTTATCGCTGTCAACATCAAATGACCAGCGGATCTTTCCGGTGTCATAGAGTTTTCCGGCGACGGCATGATCCGTTCTGTTCTGCATCAGATATTCTGCGATATTGCCATTGCGGTCAAGGATTGCTTCCGCTTCCTTAAAGTCTGTTCCGAGCAGTTCTTCCAGCTGACTTGCACGCCATTCGAGTTTTTCGGGGAAGTATTTGTAAACTTCCGCCTCGGAATGATAACCGAGTCTGGCATCCTGTTTGCAGAGTTCAGCAAGACGGCGGCTGCCTTCGATTTCTTTCCGGACGATTTCAGTCATAGACTTGAGCAGAGCTGCGCTATCATTATTTCCGGAGAGCAATGCGCTGCGCAAAGCATAGTATCTCAGGATATTGCGAGCGGAATGGATCTGGATATTCAATGCTTCAGCCAGGGTAAATTCCAGCTTGTTGGCATCACAGGAGATCTTATCCATCTCCGCCATACCTTTTTCCCAGTGATCTGCCATGATCCGGGTCTGTTCGACCAGTTCATTGAGTTCAAAGTTTTTCATACATTCCCCGATGGCATCGCCGGACGGGAAAATTTCCGGTTTCCATGTACGGGTCAACGGCTGCATGGAAACTTTCAGATAAAGCGGCCAGACAGGTCCATCATGAAGCGGTCCGTAATACTGGAACTGGAAATCCAACGGATAATTGCTGTAACTGTCGGTAAAATGTTTCCAGGCATTGACAGCTGTGGCATAATCTTTACCCCAAAGCGGCTTTGCCAAACTGTTCAGGAATGCCTCTTCCCCGCCGGAGAAATCTTCATAAGCCAATTTTCCGGCAGCTTCATTCATCAAACCGGGATAGTTACCGAAATACCAGCACTGGATCACATGAGAAACACCCAGTTTCTTCATGGCTTTGTATTTGCGGTAGATCAAACCGGGAACAGGCACATAGGGGATTGTGGCAACTTCATGAGAACATGCGACCTGCAGTTTTGCCCCGAATTCACAATGACCTTTTGCCGCTTCCGCCATTCTGCCGAAACGGTCAGCCGGACCGACCTGAGACAACCAGTAGTCACCACCGGCACGGACTTTTCCCTGCTGGGTGGCAGTGATCCCGGATTCAAAGTTAAATGCCATCGCAATGTCTTTGGAAAGTTTTTTCGGCAACTGATAGATCCAGTCAGAAAGCTGCGGAACATACGGCAGATAAAGCCAACTGATAAAGCCGGCATTGGGATTGGCTGCAAGCATACCGTTTTTCATCGGAGTCAGAACACGGCTGAAGATCTCATCGAGCTCCAGTTTGCAGTCAGGACAAGCGGGAGAACCATCTCCAAACGGATCGATCCGGCTGATGCAGGAGGTCATTCTTTCTCCGAGAGAAATGAAAATCATCCCGCCGAGATTCGGAACTTCTGTAAAGAGAGAATTGGAACATTCATAAAGATATTTCTGAGCCAATTCAGATTTCGGACAAAATGAATTAATCTGGAATCCGGCATCTTCAGCAGAGTATCCGGGACCCATCAATTCTTCACATCCCGGAGGAACAGGATTTCCGGATTTGACAGCCCAGTAGATCGGTTCAATACAGAACACCCAGATTTTAATCCCGTAGCGGCGGCAGCGTGCAACAGTGTCACGCAATTTTGCCAGACGGCGTGCGGCATCCGGATGAGCTTTCCGGATCGAAGTGTCGCAGATTTCACGAAAAACAATGGTCAGCCACAATCCGTTGACACCTTCATGGGCAAGACGGCTGAGGTATTCTTCCGGATAATAATCAATATCATTCATCAGTTCATCGATATTGAACGGAGGACGTTTGATCGGACCGAAGAAACAGCGGGAAATACGGTTTTTCAGCCACGGTTTACGGAGAGACGTTCCTTTTTCGAGATAAGGAGAACCGGCTATCAGATCCCGCAGATAATACATCGCACGACGGATCCCTTCAGTGTCTCCCCCTTCGATCATGATCCCGTCATCAATGGTCAGACGGTATTCTTCCAATGCGAGAGCGGCATCCTGACGGACAGTGATTTTGATTTCAGAACCGGCAACTCCGGCTTCTTTCATAAAACGTTCAAGATCAAAGATTGCTGTTTCAAGCAGTTTTTCAGGATCCGGAAATTGGAAATCCAGAAAAAGACCGCGTTTCACATCCAGCTGATCCGGAGAACAAGTCCATGCTGAATCCCAGTTCGGCACAAAAGGATCATGCCGTTTGAGCATTGAGATAAAAGCGGGTTCTCCCTGAGGATAAGCAGGTACAGATTTCATAACTAAAACCTTTCATTCCTATTTTACAATTACGATTCATCATTGCAAAAAATATAATTCATAAACAATTACTCCACTTTTTCAAAGTTTCAAGTATGAAAATGAAGAAAAACAAGAAGATTTTGTTGTTCAAAAACAGAAACGGATCAAAAACGGATGATCTCTACTTCCTGCGATAAGAGATTTTTGATATTTTCAATAAAATATGGATTGAAAAATTTTATTTACCGGAGTATGTTACATATTTATAAATAAGTCATTCAAAAAACGGAGATCGCAATATGTCAAAACTTTCATTGTTCCTTGTATTGTCTGTATTCTCCTGCGTCTGCTTTGCTCAGGATCTTCCGCCGCAGGAAAATAATCAGACCCCGGAAGCGGCTGCAGAAAATACAGCAGAAAAACCAGCTGAAGCAGCCGCAACACCGGCACCGGCACCGCCACCGGCTCCGGCAAAAAAAGTTCCGCCCCGTGTCAGAACAGGAATCATTTCCTCTGCCGAATTCACAACCGAAAAACCGCAGACAGAATCCAACTCACCCGCAGCTGCAAAATCCTCCAGTGCATGGGCTGTTCTGACGATCACCCTGGATCCTTTCCGTGCTCTCAGTATCTTCGATTATGCTCTCCGGAAAGATTCCACAGAATATCCGTGTCTGGACATTGCAGAAGATGATACGCCGTTCAATGGAACCCAACGGAATTACCGGACACCTCAGGGCGGCAGAAAATATCGTATGCTCTTCGCGATCCCGGCTGATAAAGATGAATATGAACTGATTTTCAAACTGCGTCCGGACGAAGAAAATCCCGTCAAGCTCAATGTTCAGCCTCCGCCGCCTCCGCCGCAACCGGCAGCGGAAGAAAATAAAGAAAACACTGAAAATACCGGCGCCGAAGAGGTTCCGCTGTAATCTTTCTGTAAACAAAATAATTTTCAAGGAGTTATAACAATGAGCGTTCCTAAACCGGAAGGTCCGTGGTTGAATCCGGGCGAAACTCTGGTCTGTTTCGGCGACAGCCTTACAGCAAGCAAAAACGGTTATGTCAACACATTGAAAGCAAAACTGGAACCGCAGGGGATCAAAGTGATCAATGCCGGACTCCCCGGAGATAAAACCCCCTATGCACTCACAAGACTCGTTCCGGAAGTCATCAATCTCAAACCGGATGCGGTCAGCATTTTCTTCGGGAATAACGATTGTATCATCGGACGCGGCGAATGGCGCGATGAACCGGTCATTTCTCCCCTTACATTCAAAGAAAATCTGAAATGGATCATTCATCTCTGCCGTCTTCTGGGGAATGTCAAAAAATTCAGCATCAATACAATGACCCCGAAAATGGAAGGGAAAGTGTATCATCAGTTCGGCGATATCCGCCCCGCATATTGTCTGGCGGCACGGGAAGCTGCTGATGAAGCAAACAGCCGGATCGTTCCGCTGGATACCGTCTTTGCACAACACTGGGAAAAAAATCACCAGAATGTTTCCGATGACGGATTGCTCTATACCTCCGATGGGCTCCACATGACTGAAGAAGGATATCGCCTGATTGCAGAAGCCATGCTCAAAGAATGGAATATGGAGAAATAAAAATGCCGACAACGGACTTTTCTCTGATCAGACATGGACAGACAGAGGCGAATATCAAAGGGATCTTGCAGGGACATACCAACACACAACTGGATGAAACAGGGATCCGTCAAGCTCAATGTGCGGCAAAACGTTTGATTGGAGAAAAATTTGATTTGATTTTTGCCAGTGATCTTGATCGGGCTCTTCATACTGCCCGAATCATTGTCGATCAGATCGGCGGAGAAATCATTCCGACCCCCAAACTGCGGGAGTGGCATCTCGGGGAACTGGAAAATCGACCGACAAAAGAACTTTGGGAAACATATCCTCAAATCATGGAATGTTTCCGCACCCAGCAGACAGAAGATATCGCTGTCCCCGGAGGAGAAACTTTTTTTGAATTCAACAAACGGATTGCTGATTATCTTGATTTTCTTTCAAAAGAATATGAGGGCAAACGGATTCTGCTGGTCACACACGGCGGAGTATTACGTTCTGTCTTTCAACATATCACCGGAGGGATTGTTCCGGACGGCAGACTTTTACCGCTGATCAGCAATGTCAGCTACTCCCGTTTCACACGCAGGGATGGTCTCTGGCAACTGTGCTGCTGGAACGATGTTTATCATCTGAAAGATGTCGGTGTCAGAGAAAATGTTGCATTCTGAACGTTGAAAATTATTTTTCATTCTGTTGAAAACGAAGCCGGAACTCCCGTGGGGATGTTCCGGTTCTTTTTTTGAAATAATTGGAAAAATAATATTGATCCGAAAATGCCAGACGTGCTGCGATCTCCTTCACAGATAATGGGGAATACAGCAGCAGACGCCGGGCGGTCTCCATCTTCTGATTCATCAGATAATCGTATGGAGTCACCTTGAAAAAATTGTAAAACATGCGGATCAGGTGAGCCTCTGAAACATGATGCGTTCTGGCAAAATCCTCCAATCTGAAATTCTTTTCCACGGCATCATCCAACTGCAGTTTCAAATATTCTATCACTTCCGGATATTTTGTTTTCAAGCCGTAATATGAACGGGATGCCTCTTCTGCGAACTGATGAAAAAGAACAGCTGCCTGACGGTTGGAATTTTCAGAATGATTGGAGATCATCATCATCGACTCGAAATATTTTTTCAGTTCCGGACAATCCGGAATATGATAAACTTCATCCAGCCGGTATGCCTGCAAAAGCATGTCCATGATCTCACCGCCGACCACAAAAAATAATTTATACCACGGATCATTCCTGTCCGGCCAATAGGAATGACTGCTGCCGCGGGTCAGAAAATATACACTGTTCTCGCGGATATAAAACGATTTTCCATTGATTTCCAATGTCCCGGCACCGGAACGGATGAACTCGATCGTACAGTCCTGATAGTCAGTACGACTGATCACAGGAGTCCGTGAATTTGTCGATATTTCCATTGCCGCATACAGGATAAAAGGGAAATCATTTTTATATTCAATAACATAGTCAGACATCAATATCACACATCCTTTGTTTTATTTTCTGCATACTTTTTCTGTAACAAAATCCGAAATATGATTTGAAGTTTCACTTTAACTTATTACATTATATCAGAAAGAGATTTTTTCAACCCAAGAACCAGAATCAACATGGAGTTTTTTATGAAAACTTTGAAGATCGGAGCAATCGCCACTGGCGGACGCGGGCTCAATGCCTGGCAGGCACACCAACCTGAAAACGGAATTGAAATGGTTGCAGGAGCAGACATTTCAGAAGAAGCCAACAAAAAATTCAAAGAACAATTCCCGAACGCAGAAACTTTCTCTGATTACCGGGATGTATTGAAGATAGATGACATCGGTGCTGTTTTCATTTCCACTCCGGACTACTGCCATGAAGAAATGGCTATCGCCGCTCTGGAAGCCGGAAAAGCTGTCTATCTTGAAAAACCGATGGCAATCACCATCGAAGGTTGCGACCGGATCCTGAAAACAGCAATGGAAACCGGATCCAAACTCTTTATCGGTCATAATATGCGTCACTTCCCCGTCGTGCTGAAAATGAAAGAAATCATTGACTCCGGTATGATCGGTGAAGTCACCTGCGGCTGGTGCCGTCACTTTGTCGGGTACGGAGGCGATGCCTATTTCCGTGACTGGCACTCTGAACAGCGTTACTCCAACGGTCTCCTTCTTCAGAAAGGTGCACACGATATCGACGTGATGCACTGGCTGATGGGATCTTATACAAAATTCGTTGTCGGTATGGGTATGCTCTCTGTTTATAACCGTTGCGGCAGACGTTCCGAAGATACTCCCGGTTGTGCCGTGTGGGATGAATCCCAGTATCCACCGCTGACTCAGACAGGTTTCTCTCCCATCATTGATGTGGAAGACCACAATATGATCATGATGCAGTTGGAAAACGGAGCACAGGCTACTTATATGCAGTGTCATTACACGCCCGATTCAGAACGGAACTACACCTTCATCGGAACAGAAGGACGCGTCGAAAATATTGCTGATTACGGTCATTGCGAAGTCCACGTGTGGACACGTCGCGGCTCCCGGCAGAATCCGGATGTGATCTACAAACTCAAACCGCCGGCGAAAAACAGTTCTCATGGCGGCGCAGATGCTCCGATCGTTCAGAACTTCCTGGATTTTGTCCGCTTCGGTGCCAAGACAAACACCTCGCCGATCGCTGCACGCAACTCGGTCGCAACAGGTGTCCTCGGTCACTATTCCATGAGAAATGGCTGCAATCGTCAGGATATCCCGCAGCTTTCCAAAGAAATCATCGAATATTTTGATAATAATCAGGTCAAAAAATAAGATCTGTTATCAAAAACCTGAAAAAATCCGATTCACAGAAATTCTGAGTGGATCGGATTTTTTTTGTTGCAGAAAATCTGTTTTTTTGCAAATCCCACATTGTAATATACAGGTATTACATCTATATTGCCATTATCGTGATCCCCCAAGAACAGACTGTCGGGATCACAAATTTATTGAAAAAAGTATTGCCATACTGCATGTTATTCAATAAAATCAGGAGATAGAAATGAGTGAAAAAGTAAGAATCGGTATTATCGGCTGCGGAACGATCGGCTCAGTTCATGCAGATGCCTACGCAAAAGTTGCCAATGCGGAAGTTGTTGCGCTGTGCGACATTCTGCCGGAAAAACTCAAAGAAAAAGCGGCACGTCATAAAGTGGAAAAAACGTATGATGATTATCATAAACTTCTGGCGGATCCCGAAATCGATGCGGTCAGCATCTGTGTTCCCAATGATATGCACGCTCCGATCGCCATTGCGGCTTTTGCAGCAGGAAAACATGTTTTCCTCGAAAAACCCATGACACTCAATGCTGAATTGGGAAAATCGATCCTCGCAGCTCGTGATGCCGCAGGAAAAAAATTGCAGATGGGTATGGTCTGGCGGCAGACTCCGGAAGCGGTTGTTGTCAAAGAAGCGATCGACAACGGCAGACTCGGTGAAATCTATCAGATCCGGGTCAAACTGATCCGTCGCCGTGGAATTCCGGGGCTGGGCGGTTGGTTCACCACAAAAGCACAGTCCGGCGGTGGCGGTCTGATCGATATTGCAGTCCACTTCCTCGATCTCTCCATGTGGATCACCGGATTCTGGAATCCCACAAAAGTCAGTGCTAAAACCTATTCCAAATTCGGATCTCCCATGAAAGATTATCATTATGTTGACATGTGGGCAGGTCCGCCGAAATATGACGGTGTTTTCGATGTCGATGATTATGCGACAGGTATGATCCGCTTCGGCAGCAAAGCCACATTGTCTTTTGAAGTCGCATGGGCTTGCAATGCAGAAGATGAATCCTATATCGAACTCCTCGGAACAAAAGGCGGCGTGAAAGTCGGAACAGATCAGACAATTCTCCGCACTGAAGTTGACAACAGAATTGCAGATATCAAACTGTATTATCAGAAAAATTCAGACCGTTTTGCTGCTGAAATGGAAAAATTTGTGGATGCTGTTCAGGGCAAAGGCGAAGTTGCCGCCACCGGCGAAGAAGGTGTTGTGGCAATGAAACTGCTCGATGCGATCTATAAATCCAGTGAACTCGATTCCGAAGTCGAAATCTGAGTCTGAACCCGACCCTTTCACAACTCCCGTATCCTTTTCCGTTTCCGGAAATTACGGGAGTTTTTTTATACAAAGTAAAAGAATCAGAAAATCACTCCTGCGTGACCGGAACTTTCAGGATCTCCAAACCGGCTTTTTCCAATTTTTCCTGATCTTCCGGACTCAATCCATGATCTGTAACCAGAAGATCGATCTCTTCCAGAGAAGCAAAACGGGTCAATGCACGTTTACTGAACTTGCTGCTGTCTGTAATGATCGCCACGTGCGCTGCAATCCGGATCGACTTCTGTTCCAGATTGGAAAGACTGACATCTGAAGTATAAAATCCGTAATCCGCAAAGGCTGCATCACATCCGGAAATCAGCCAGTCAACATGATATTCCTCCAGATTTTTTTCAGCGATCGGACCGACAAGATCCAGCGAATTTGTACGCAGTTCTCCGCCGAGCAGAATCACTTTGCAGCTTGTCCGGAACAACGTGGACGCCACAGGAAGAGAGTTGGTGATCACTGTCATCGGCAGAATATTCCGCCGGGCGATCACTTTGGCAAATGCCAGATTGGTCGAACCGGAACCGATAAAAATCGAATTGCTGGGAAGGATCCGTTGATACAGAATATTGGCAATCGAAAATTTGCGGTCAAGCAATTCTGTATTCCCCTGTTCCGGTTCATACTGCGCCGGATGGATCACGGCTCCGCCCTTGACCATCAGAATCAGTTTTTTCGCCTCAAGCGCACGCAAATCACGCCGTAATGTCATTTCGGTCACTCCAAGTGCTGCGGCTGTCTCCCGGATCGAAATCCGTCCGGTCTGAAGCATATCCAATATCTTTTTCTGTCTCGAATACATGATACTTCCCTTTTTTCTGAAATGTTATAAATTAACATCAGTTTTATAAAAAAACAAATTATTTTCCTGTTTTTCTTTTATTTTTTTATAAAAACATTTGAGAATCAATCACTTTATCAAACTTCGCAGTAACAGGAACAATACTTTGCAAATGTTAAAAATTAACATTTTATAGTACATAAAATTCTGTTTTCTCACTTTTTTTCCTTGTTAAAACACAAAAAGCGGAGTACATTTTCATCAGCAGAAAAGAAATGAAGTATCATTATATGATAAAAACAACCAACACTCATAAAAAAGGAGTAACAACATGGGTAAATACAATCCCGCACCGTATCAGCTCGATCTGAACCGCTATCCGAACATTGTCTCTGAAACCATCCCCGGTCCCAAGAGCAAGGCTCTGCATGACCGCGCCGCGAAATATTATCGTGGTCTCTCCGGTCAGGTCAAACTCTTCCCCGTTGCTTTTGAAAAAGGCGAAGGCTGCATGATGCAGGACGCTGACGGCAATCAGTACATCGACTTCTCCAGTGGTATCTATGTTACCACTCTCGGTCATTGCCATCCCAAAATTTCCGAAGCCGTTGCAAAATATGCAAAAATGATGATGAACTGCCATGACTTCACCACAGAAATCAAAGTCAAACTTCTTGAAAAAATGGCAAGCGTCCTCCCCGGCGACCTGAAATGCTTCCAGCTCTATGACAGCGGAACAACCGCAGTGGAAGCCGGTCTCCGTACCTGCCGTGCTGCAACCGGAAAACATGAATTCATCAGCTGCTTCATGGACTTCCACGGCAAGAGCGGTCACTCCATCGGTCTTGCCCGTATGACCAAATTCAGCGGTGCTTCCCGTCCGGAAGGTTTCCACCTCGTTCCCCGCCCTGACACCTATCGTCCCTGGTGGACACGTGCAGACGGCACACTCGACACCGAACGTTATCTTGAATTCTATGATAAATTCATCAAAGAATCCACCACCGGTCAGGTCGCTGCATTCGTTCTCGAACCGATCCAGGGCTGGGGCGGAAGCATCATGCCGCCGGATGATTTCTTCCCGAAACTCCGCAAATTCCTCGATGAACGCGGTATCCTCCTCTTCGCTGACGAAGTTCTGACCAGCATGGGCCGTACCGGTAAGATCCTCTGCTGCGAACACTGGAACGTCCTCCCCGATATCGTTACTCTCGGTAAAGGTTTCGGTAACGGATTCCCTGTCACATGCATGGCTGTCCGTACTCCTTATGCGGATGCCGTTGACAAAATTTCCGCCTCCACCAGTTACGGCGGCAACCCGATGGCTTGCGCTGCTGCTCTCGCATGCTTCGAAGTCATCGAAGAAGAAGGTCTGCTCGAACACGCTCAGGAACTTGAAGTCCTCTTCAAGAAACGCATGGCTGACTGGACAACCAAATACAAAATCGTCGGCGACACACGTTGCAAAGGCTGTCTGCTCGGTATCGAACTGGTCAAAGACAAAGTTGCAAAAACTCCGTTCGACGAAGCCGGTAAGATGGTCTATCAGAAAGCATTTGCAAAAGGTTTGGCATGGGTTCCCGCAGGTCACATTCTCCGCATGAGCCCCCCGATCATCATGCCGAACGAAGTCGCTATGAAAGGTATGGACATCATCGAAGAAGCTATCGCAGAAACTGAAAAAGAACTGCTCGGCTGATCCTGTTATCCTGCCCCCTTGCCGCTTCATTCCTCCCGGGATCATGAGGCAAGGGGATAAAACGTTTTATAAAAAATCATATTGAGGGCTGTATGACTCCTGAAGTCAAATGGTATGGAACCAATGCACTGGAATTCCGGCACAGTCATGGATCGTTCATGATCGATCCCTATGTCAGCCGCGACCGGAACAAACTGCATATCCCCGGTGAAGTGGATCGTTATATCACAACAAAACCGGACTTTATTTTAATGACTCATGCCCACTGGGATCATCTGCCGGATATTCCAAGGATCCTCAACAACTGCAACGCCATACTCTATGCATCACGCACAGCCTGTATGATCATGCGGACAATGGGGGTTCCGGAAAAACAGCTTTATGAACTTTCTTACGGGGAAACATTGCTGCTTCCCGGAAATGTCAAAGTCACTGTTTTTGAGTCTCGTCACATGGGAATCGAAGGGGTCCCGGAGGGATATGACTCCATGCCCGAACGGGATGCGTTGAATACAGCGGAAGGATGGCGGTGTGGAGAAACATTCGCATTTCTCATCGAAGTGGACGGAATGAAAATCCTGAATATCGGGACTGCCAATATGTATGAAAAAAGCATATCCGGGCTTGCATGTGATTATCTTTTCTGCGGAATCAGCCGTTGGAAAGAGGGATTCCCGGAAATGCTGCAGAAAAATCTCCGTTTCCGTTATCTGGTTCCCACTCACCATGATGAATTCAAACTTCCTTTGGATCAATTCTATCTGCGTAATGACCTTGAACGGCTGACAGATGTGATCCCCGGATTGAAAACATTTGAAATCCCGGTTCTGGAATGGACCGGTCTTTCAAAATAAAACAAGAGGTAAAACTACTATGAAAACAGTAAAATTCGGTATTATCGGAGCAGGCTTGATGGGTCGTGAATTCGCCAGTGCCTGCGCCCGTTGGTGTCACCTCACAGAAATCAGTGCAAAACCGGAACTGGTCGCTGTCTGCGACAAAAATCCGGCTCTTTATCCCTGGTATCAGGATAACTTCGCCACGATCAAACAAGTCACTGATGACTACAAAGAACTGCTTGCAAATCCTGAAGTGGAAGCAGTCTATTGCGCTGTTCCCCACAATCTGCATGAACAGATCTACTGCGATATTATCAAAGCCGGCAAACATCTCCTCGGAGAAAAACCGTTCGGGATCGACAAAAAAGCCAATGATGCGATCATGGCTTGCATCAAAGAACATCCGGAAGTCACTGTCAGATGCAGTTCTGAATTCCCGTTCTATCCCCCGATGCAGAAAATCGGAAAACTTCTGGAAACCGATTTCTTCGGTCCGCTGATCGAAGTCAACTCCGGCTTTCTCCACTCTTCCGACCTGAATCCGATGAAACCGATCAACTGGAAACGTATGATCGAATTCAATGGTGAATACGGCTGCATGGGTGACCTGGGTATGCACGCATGCCACTTCCCCTTCCGCGCAGGATTCATTCCGAAAAACGTCCGTGCGATCCTCTCCAAACTCGTCAAGGAACGCCCGGGAAAAGATGGTGCCATGGTTCCCTGTGTCACATGGGATAATGCAACTCTGCTCTGCGAAGCTGATGATCCGAAATTCGGTCATGTCTTCCCGCTGACCATCAAGACTCAGCGCATTGCGCCGGGTGAAACTGATACCTGGTATTTTGAAGTCAAAGGTATGAAAGGCTGTGCAAAATGGAGCAGCAAAAATCCGCGTCGTCTGGAACTGCTCGAATACAATGGCGGAGAACAGGCTGTTCAACAGATCGACATGGGTTACGAAACTGCATTCAAGACCATTACCGGCGGCATCTTTGAATTCGGATTTACAGACAGCATTCTCCAGATGTGGGCATCTTTCGTAACAGAAATCACCGAAGGAAAACCCAAAGGAAAATTTGTTTCCTGTGTGACTCCGGACGAAGCAGCGCTCTCTCATAAACTCTTTACGGCAGCCCTCGAAAGCTGGAAAAACAGCTCCACAGTTGCTCTTTAATGGAAAAAGGTGTTCAAATGAATGAAAAACTTATGATCGGTTGGAGTGAAGCCGATATCACTCCGGATTCTCTCGGAAAAAAAATCCCGCTGTACGGTCAATATTATGCCCGTATCGCAGAAAAGATCCATTCCAGATTGAAATTCGTTGCAGCAGCATTCTCCTGCGGTGATGATGCCTTTATTGCCGGAACGGTTGACAATTGCGGAACTCCCCGTCAGTTTGTTGATCTTGTCCGCGAAAAAGTCGGTGAAAGAATCCCCGGATTTGATACGAAAAAACTGTTCATCAATGCGATCCACTCTCACAGTGCCCCCTCTCTTTCATTCAATGCAAAACTGGGCGGCGTCGGAGCGATCGCATGGGGCGATGTCAATAAGGATGCAGAAGTTCTGACTCCCGATGAATATGCGGCCTTTGCAGTGCCCATCATTGTCGATACCATTGTGGCAGCATGGAACAACCGTAAACCCGGCGGGATCGCAAAAGGATTCGGCAATGCCCGTATCGGTCACTGCCGCCGTGCAGTTTACACCAATGGTACAGCTGAAATGTACGGTGACACCACCCGTCCGGACTTCATCGGTCTGGAAGCGGGGGAAGACACCGGCGTTGAAATGCTTTTCACCTTTGATGAAAACGGCAAAAAGACTGGTATGTTCCTCAACGTGGCATGTCCCTCTCAGAACATGGAATCCACCTATCAGGTCTCTTCAGACTTTGCCGGTGCGACCCGCGAATTGCTCAAGAAAGAATACGGCGAAGATTTCCATACACTCTATCAAATCTCTCCTGCCGGATGCCAGTCTCCCCGTGACCTTGTCCGTCACTACACAACAGAACCGGACTTCTGGCATGCAGATGGTGTGCCGGTGCTTGCAAACCGTCTTCTCACAGCCATCAAAGCAGCGGAACTGAGCGAAATCGAATATGCTCCTGCATTCATCAGCAAAAACGTGGAAGTTGTTCTTCCCCGCCGCCGTGCTTCCTATCAGGATTACAAAGCGGCACAGGCTGAATTGGCACGTCTGACAGCGATCATGCCGGAAGACAAAGCCTTTGAAGCATTCTGTGCAGAAACACATGCCAATGAAAAAATCGACGGTCCCGGACCGTATGACAGCAAACTGCATCATTTTGTGTTGATCAAAAATGCACAGGCGGTCATCACCCGCTATGAAAATCAGGATGAAAATCCCAATTACATTTTTGATATGAACGTGATCCGTCTGGGCGACATTGCGATTGCCAACAATCCGTTTGAACTCTATCTGTACTATGGACAGAATATCAAAGCCCGTTCCAAAGCCTTCCAGACATTCCTGGTTCAGCTTTCCGGCAATGGCAATTTCCATGCAGGTTATCTGCCCAGCCCCGATGCAGAACGTTTCGGTGGATACGGCGGTCTGATCATCAACGGTCAGGTCGGCTCTGATGGCGGTTACAAACTGGCAGACCGTACTGTGGAAGAGATCAACAAGCTTTTTGAATAAGTAAGGATCTTTATGAATTATTATCTGGGAATTGATATCGGAACGACCGGGATCAAAACCGTATTATTTGATGCAGAAGGATTTCCGAAAGGGATCGGACTTGCCGAATATACCCTTGAGACCCCGAAGCCCGATATTGTGGAACTGGATGCTGAGGTGTATTGGGAATCGACCCGGAAAGCGCTCCACCAGGCGGTTGATGCTGCCGGGATCGCCCCCTCTCAAATCCGTTCACTTGCAGTAACAGGTCAGGCGGAAACTCTGATCATGGTCGATGAAAACGGAAAGCCTTTGCGGAAAGCGATTGTCTGGCTGGATAACCGGGCAGTGGAAGAAGCGGCATTTCTGGACAGCAAATTCACCACGGATGCACTTTTCCGCATGTCCGGTCAGACAGAAATGCTTCCCTGCTTGCCTGCGGCAAAAATTCTCTGGTATCAGAAACATGAGCCGGAACTTTTTGCCCGGACAGCCAAATATCTGATGGTTGAAGACTACATCATCGGCAAACTTACAGGCAAATACGCCACCTGCCGGGGACTGATGCCGTCTGCACTCTATTATGATATCCGTACTGGCAAATATGATCCGGCGATGCTGGAAGCATTGCATATCAGCGAGGCACAATTGCCTGAACTCAAAGATGCGGGTGAAATTGCCGGACGCTGTATTGAAAATGATTCTCTGCTGGTTCCGGGCACTCCGGTTGCGGTGGCTCCGATCGACCATGTCTGCGGGAATCTCGGCAGTGGTTGCGGGAAAGCCGGAATGCTTTCAGAAACGACCGGTTGTACGCTGGCTGTCTGTGCGGCATTTCCGCAGATCGTGTATGATGAAGAACGCCGTCTGAGTACTTATCTCGGCTTCAGAAAAGGAGATTTTGTTCTGTTGCCGTGGGCACCGACAGCGGGGATGTTGTTGAAACATTTCCGTGATGAGTTCGGTGGAGGGATGAGTTATGAAGAATTTACAGAAGAAGCGTCCAAAATTCCGGCGGGAAGTGAAGGTTTGATCCTTCTTCCGCATTGTGCGGGAGCGATTTCCCCGGATTGCAATCCGGAAGCACGCGGAGTGGCTTACGGGATCACGCTTGCACACAAGAAAGCTCACTGGGCACGTGCGATCATGGAATCGGTTGCCTATCTGCTCAAAGACAATCTTGAAGTTCTGAAAAAACTCGGAGCTGAAATCCGGGAGATCCGTTCTCTCGGAGGAGCGTCCAAAAGTGATCTCTGGATGCAGATCAAAGCAGACGTTTTGAACTGTGAAGTCACGACGACGGAATGTGAAGAAGCGACCTCACTCGGAGCTGCGATCCTCGGAGCGGTTGCCTGCGGAGATTTCAAAGATACGGAAGAATGTATTTCCGCCATGGTCCGGATCCGAAAACGCTACGTTCCCGGAAAAAATGCAGAAGTTTATCCGGGCTATTTCAAACAATATCAAAAACTGAACAAAATGCTTATGCCAACATTCGGAGGTAAATTATGATTCAGAAAGGATGGAAGATCCGTGCAGGATTTGTCGGTTTCGGAGAAGTCAATACCCCCCGGGAATTTATTGATAACCGTTGCAGAATTGCAGCGGATGAACTGAAAAAAAGAGGTGTTGAACTTTTTGAAACGGCTCCGGTCAGTGATGATCCGGCAGGAGAACAGGCTCAGCGTGCAGTGGAAGAACTTTCCAAAGGTGATTTCGATGCGCTGGTCGTCTGTATTGCAGGTTGGATCCCGACCTGGGCTGTGATCAAGGTCATTGAACCGTTCAAACACAAACCCATGCTCCTCTGGGGTCTCAGCGGCTGGCGTGAAAACGGTCACTTTGTGACAACTGCCGATCAGGCTGGTTCCACAGCGTTGCGTGCGCCCATGCAGGAAATGGGTTACAATTTCAAATATCTGGTCAACAAAAAAGATTCTGAACCGCGTTATGATGAAGCGGTCAGCTATCTGCGGGCGGCTTCCGCCTCTGCCATGATGCACCATGCATTCATCGGCATGAGCGGCTACCGTGATATGCGTCTTTTCGGGACTCTGTATGACGGCAATCTGCTCAAACGCAAAATCGGTGCTGAGATCGAACATTTTGATCTGCTCGAAATCGACCAGCTGATCAAAGAGATCCCGCAGGCGGAAATTGATGTCCTTGCTGATAAGATCCGCAAAAACTGGAACTTTGTCCGTGCTCCGCAGGAAGGTACTGTCGAAAATTCTGTCCGTCTTTCTCTGGCTTTCCAGAAGAAGATCAAAGAACGCGGCTATGATGCTTTCTCGTTCTGCGATGTGGACGGTGTGAAAAAACTGTTGAAATTTGCTCCTGCCGGGGCATTGACTCTGCTGCATGATGAAATGGATATTCCGTCTGTTCCGGAAAATGACTCCTATGGTGCTGTCACACAGCTCATCATGAAATATCTGACCGGAAAATCTCCGGCATACATGGAATTCTATGAATTCACCGCTCAGTCCGCTCTGATGGGGGTTCCGGATTATGTCCCGGCATCTGTTGTTGACGGCAAGATCACAGTCATGCCGAACGCATTCGGCTCTTTCGGAGAAGGTCTGCTGAACGTCTCCAAAGTCAAAACAGGAGCTGTCACACTGGTCCGTCTGGCACAGGTCGATGGTGAATTGATCCTCCACGCTGTCCGTGGCGAAGCCAAGACTCCGGAAACCTGGGAAGAAGCCGGTTGGGCTCCCCCGGCTCCGCAGCTCCCGAGCATCGAAGTTTTCTTCGGAAAAGATTCTGAAGAATTCCTCCAGAATGTCATGGGACAGCATTACATTGTCACCTACGGCGACAATATGGAGCTGATTGAAAACTATGCCAAGATCAATGGAATCAAAATGATTTATTGATCTCTGTTTTTACAGATAAATCCATCACACACCTCCGTTCCGCCTATGTGGAAACACGGAGGTGTGTTTTTATTTATTTTCCGGAATAAACCTTGAAATATTCCTTGTAAATTATGCGTCTCTATGGTATATTCATCTCAAAAGAATCTTTAACAAATGGAGCTGAACCGTATGGCTATATCCCGGAAAATTTTTTCTGCATTTCTTGTCTTGATTTTTGTTTCTCTGACTCTTTCTGCTGCGGATACCTATCCGGATCTGATGGATCAGGCAGAAAAACTGATTGAAAAAAAATACACCAAAGGCTCCCGGGCATACAAGATCAAAGCGGCGCAACTGGATAAAATTTTTGAAAGCAAACAACCGGAAACAGAAAAGAGCCAACAGTTGAAAAATATGATTGCAGAGCTGCAAAAAACAGCAACTCTCACGAAGCCTGCCCCCGGGAAACCGGATCTCAAGGCGGAAAGAGAAGCTGCCTTTCAAGCGGGACAGACACTTCTCAAATCCGGCAAATATCAACAGGCGGCAGAATCATTCCGGAAAGCACTTGAAAAAGGCTATGAAAAAGGTAGAGATGCCCTGATCCGATTGTATATTGCACATCCGGAAATCACAAATTCAGCCCAACGGGCAGAAGCGATCCAGTGGATCAAAGAAAAATTGAAGAATGGCGATGTTTCTCTTCTGCACCAACTGGCACTCTTATATGCTCCGGATCAGCCGAAAATGTATCTGAAAACACTTCAGGAAGCGGCAAAAGAAAAAAATATTGCGGCGATGGAAGAGCTGGGAAAACTCTATTTCAACGGAACCGGACAGATCAAACGATCCTATGCCATGGCATATTCTTATCTGAAACAGGCAGCCGAACGGGGCAGTTTGGAAGCGATGGAATATCTGGCTGTTTTGTACCGTGATGGGAAAGGAACGATCATGGATCAGAAAAAAGCCTTTGAATTGTATCAGCAACTCTATCGCGCCAAAAGAGAAGGGATCGCCGCAGTTCTGGGAACATTTTATTTTGAAGGCAGAGGAACTGCAAAAGATTATACAAAGGCGGCACTGATGCTGTTGCAGGGATTGAAAGAAAAACAATCCTCGATCAGTGGAGAATATGATTTGAACGGATTGCTGGGAAGAATTTATCATACAGGCGGGTTCGGACAATCCAAAGATCCGGTTCTGGCAGAATTCTATTTACAGAAAACACTCCGGGATCCGGATGCACTTTATTACTACGGAATGTTGCTTCTGAATGGATCCAACGGAATCATTCCCGATCCGGCAAAAGCATTTACTGTTTTTGAAAAAGCTGTGGCAAACGGTTCACAGAAAGCTAAAATCCAAATCGGGAAAATGTATATTTCCGGCAAAGGAGTGAAACAGGATCACGCTCTGGCGGTATTGTATCTGAAAAATGCAGCGGAAAGCGGCGATCTTGAATCCGGAAGACTTCTGGCGGAATTGTATATCGCAGGAAAAACACCGCTCAAAAATGATGCGGCGGCATTCCGCTACTTCCGGCGTCTGGCAGATAAAAATGATGTCGCTGCCCTGCTCCGTTGCGGACAGATGACACTGGAGGGAAGAGGTGTTGATAAAAATCTTCAGTCTGCACAGTTTTATCTGAAAAAAGCTGCAGAACTGGGCAACAGCGAAGCTATGTATCTTTACGGAACTCTCCTGTTGGAAGAAAAAAAGAATCAACCAGCTCTGGAATGGATCCGGAAAGCAGCGGAAAAAGATCATCTTCCGGCAGTACGGCAATATGCAGATTTGATCCTGAAAAATGCAGACGGGATCAAAGCCGCTCCGGAATTTGTATTTGTCTTATTGAAAAAACTTTCAGATAAAGGCGATCTGCCGGCAACGGAAAAGTTGGCTTCTCTGACCGAAAAAGGATTTGGAACTGTCAAAGGGAATCCGCCTGAAGCTGAAAAATATTATCTGCTTGCAGCCGGAAAAGGCAGTATTCCCGCATTGGCAAAACTGGCGGAATACAGTCTGGCACGTAAAGACCATAAAAAAGCCGCTGAATACGCTCAAATTGCAGCAGGCAATGGCAATTATGAGGCATCATTGCTGTTGGGAAAAATGTATTATGAAGGAACTGGTATCGACAAAGATCTTGATGCAGCATTGCATTTTCTCCGTCTCCCCGCAGACAAAGGAAACAAATATGCACTTGAAAAAGCGGGGATCATTTTGTTTTCCCGGAATCAATATGCGGCAGCGGAAAAATATTTGAGCAAACTTACGGAATTCACAGATCCTGTTTCTGCGTATATTCTCGGCTGGATCTACTACACAGGAAAAGATGGTGTCAAACAGAATTACGCACAGGCTCTGGCAATGTTGACACAGGCTGCGGAAAAACAACATCTTCAGTCCATGCTTCTTGTTGCGAGCATGTATCAGCGGGGCGAAGGGATCACTCAGGATTATCAGGCGGCTTACAACTGGTATCAGAAAGCTGTCACTCTCGGTTCTGCGGATGCCATGTGCTGTATCGGGATCATGTACTACAACGGAGCCGGAGTTTCCCCGGATTATCAGACAGCTATGAGCTGGTTCAAAAAAGCCGCTGAAAAAAATCATATTGTGGCAATGCAATATATCGCCATCATGTATAAAGACGGAATCGGGGTCATGAAAAATGAACAGGAAGCACGGAAATGGCGGAAAAAAATCATGGGAGTCCGTTGATGAATACAAACAAACAGGATTCCGGAATGGAAATCATTGAAATTTTCGCACTTGCATTCGGCGGGAAAGCTGTCGGAAGACGGGATAACGGGAAAGTATGTTTTGTAAGAAATGCTATCCCCGGCGAAAAGGTCAGAGTCCGGATCACAGCGGACAAAAAAAATTATTCGGAGGGAGTTGTCACTGAAATTCTCACCCCGTCGCCGGAAAGGATTTCTCCACAGTGTCCCAATCCATGTCCGGGCTGTTCTTATGCGCATATTCCCTACCCGATGGAGCTGGAATGGAAACAGAAACAATTTTTCTCTTTTGCGGAAAAAGCCAAACTGCAAAGTTCTCCTGCGGAATTCATTCAGCCGCCGACCGGAGCTGTATGCAGAGAAAACTGGCGGAATAAAATTGTTTTATCTATTGAAAAAGAGAAAAACTCTTCCGCAATTCAGGCTGGATACAGAGGTGAAGACAACCAGACCCTGATCCCGGTGAAAGATTGTCTGCTTGCCAGGAAAGAGATCCGGGAAATCCTCCGCAACAGAACATGGGAAAAAGAATCTCTTTCCTGTACGGTACAACGTATCACGTTCCGGCACACAAAAGAAAATGGCGTCAGGATCCTGACCGGAAAAACAGAAAATGCACTGACAGAAGAACTGGATGGGTTTGGAACATTCTGCACCGGAGAAAATTCTTTTTTTCAAATCAATCCCTACATGTCAGGAAAACTGGCAGAAGCAACACTCGAAACCGTTGCAAAGTCTGCGCTGAACAATATGATCGAGCTCTATTGCGGATGCGGTGTATTTTCCATCCTCTGTACGGAACATTGTCTGGAGTTGAAAACAGTCGGAATTGAACTGGATCCTGTGGCAATAAAATATGCAAAACAAAATGCTGCTGCTCATGGTGTTTCAGAACGCTGCCGTTTTTTTGCGGGCGACAGTGCCACTGTATTCCGGAAACACTATCCGGCAGGAGTTCCGAAGGGAACACTGCTTCTGATCGATCCGCCCCGGACAGGTCTTGATAAAAATGCATTGGAACTGCTCTGCCGCAGCAAAGCCGATGCCATTGTGTATATCTCCTGTTCCCCGGATACCTTGTTCCGGGATCTGGCGGTATTGGAAAAATCAGGATACCGTATTCAAAAAAGCCGTCTGATCGACATGTTCCCGACCACCTCTCATTTTGAGAGCATCTCGTATCTTCAAAAAAGATAACAATTATTTTTTTATTTTACAGGGAACAAATCATCTTCCGGAGAGTCTCTGTAGGATACAGACAAGCCGCAACACCGGCTTTCTGACAACAACTCTCTCCTTTGTTGTCCCCCGTGACCTCCCGGCACGGGGGTTTTCTGTTTGAATCTGTTGAAAAAAATAAGAAAAACACTGGAAATCCGTTGAATACAAGATATATTGTTATCAAAAAACCGAGCAATATAAAAACTCAACAGGAAAGCGAGCAAGAATTATGAAACTCTGTATGATGTCTTGTATGATGCCTTATTCCACGCCCCGTGAAATTACAGAAGCGGCAGTCTATTGCGGCATGGATGCAATCGACTGGATCTCCACAAATGACACAGATCCAGCCCTGCTCCGGAAAATCTCTGAAGATGCCGGGTTGAAAATTGTGGCTCACACCATGATCAAAGAAAAATTTCTGAATTATGATAAAACCTACATGGATGACTTCAAAGCCTCGTTGGAAGATGCACTCATAATGGGTGCTCCCGTCATGATGCTGCCGCCGTTTCCCCGGAAAGGCGATACGACCATGGAAGAAGACCGGAACGCATGGATCGAATATTATGCACAGGCTTATCCGTTAGCAAAACAGGCTGGCGTGGTCCTCACTTTGGAAAGTACGGGTTATTACAACAGTCCGATCACAACCGCCGATGAAGTTCTGCAGGTCCTCAACGCTGTCCCCGGTCTGAAACTCACTTTTGACCACGGCAATACAGCCACCGCAGATGATCCCGTGGCAGCTTATCATTCATTAAAAGATCACATCGTCCACATGCACCTGAAAGATTGGAAAATCTATGATACACCTCAGGCAGATACCACTCCGAAACGAAATGGAAAACATTTTGCCGATATGCTTATCGGCGAAGGGGATTTGGATATCAGAACATTTTGGGATCAGGTCGATGCACGTTGCAAAGAATTGTATGTCAATCTGGAAACAAGAGATTTTACGAACTCGTATTCTGCCCGTGAATCGCTGAAAAAAGTTTCAGATCTTCTGAGAACCTGGTAATTTACCTCAACAGAATGGAGAATAACGATGAGTCTGAATAAGAAAAAAATGGAAATCGGCGTACTTGCCATGCTCCGGAAAGATCATAACCCCTTTGAACCCTTGCTTCAATACGGTGTCAAAGCGGCACAGGTGCAGTGCTGGGATATGGAATTGATTCGCGATTTGAAATACGCCAAAACAGTAAAAAAACAGATCTCAGATGCCGGAATCCGTCTCGCAGGATTCTGGGGTGGATATTCCGGCAGAATCGTCTGGAACTCATACGGCGGCCCCAACACCTGCGGACTGGTTCCCCGGGATTTGCGGGCGAAAAGAGTGGATGAACTCAAATATGGAGCAGATTTTGCAAAAGCAATTGGTGCGCCCGCTCTGATCACACATTGCGGCTTCATTCCGGAAAATCCCATGGATCCGCTTTACCCGGAAACATTGAATGCCATTTTTGAAGTAGCACAACATTGTCATGATTCAGGTATTGATTTCTGGTTTGAATCCGGACAGGAAACTCCGCTCACGCTCCTGCGTACCATCGAAGATATCGGACTGCCCAATCTCGGGGTCAATCTGGATACAGCCAATCTGATCCTCTACGGTCGCGGCAATCCGGTGGATGCCTTGTGGGTATTCGGAAAATATGTCCGTAACCTGCATGTCAAAGACGGTGTTTTCCCGACCAACGGTCATGAACTTGGAAAAGAGGTTGCTGTAGGAGAAGGCAGAGCGGATTTTGAACAAATCATCAAAATGCTTTATGACCTTGAATTCACAGGCGAACTGACCATTGAACGGGAAATCAGCGGTCCTCAGCAGGCAAAAGATATTCTCAAAGCAAAAGCATATCTGGAAAAACTTCTGAAAAAATACGCGCCCTCCAAGAAAGCATAAGCAAAAAATGCCCGCCGATCCGAAACAACGAATCTGACGGGCATATTTTTTTCTGTAAATACGGAAAATCACACCGGCTTTTTCAACATCTGATTGATCGCCAGACAAAAAGTCCGCAAAGCCAACTCGTCATTGACATTTGTCCGCAGGGCTCCCAACAGAGATTCAGCCGATTCCAGCATCCGGTGCGCCCGATCAACTGTCACCAGTTTCCGGACTTTCTCCGGATCCGGCATGACTTCCGGATTCGGCATAATACTCAAATCCATTCCTTCCGCAAGCAGAACAAGTTGAGCAAACCAGGTATGGATCAGACTGATAAACTGTTCCCGGTTGCGGCGGTATTCACTTCCGGCTTCACCGTCAATGCGTTTTTCGATCAACTTCACACCGGCATTTTCCAACTCTTTGGCAGCCTCCAGACGGGGAGCCCAGCGTTCAGCGGCAACCGCCTGGGCTGCACTCAAAAGAGAAGAGGATATTTCCAACAGAGAACGGGTACAATCTTCCGCACGCATCAGACTCCGCTGCGGCTGCAAAGCAAGATTTTCCAGAATCGCAGGAATATCAGAACAGCGAGGAAAACGGTATTCACAACGGTTGTCTGTCAAGGCAAGAAGTTGACAGCGTGAACGGACGGTCGGCAGCAGATTGGATGCCCGCCCGGTGGTCAGAATGAAAAGACATTTCCCGGGAGGTTCTTCCAAGGTTTTCAAAAACGCATTCTGTGCAGATTCATTCATGGTATCCGCTTCCTGGATCACTCCGATTTTCCATTCAGAAATACTGCTCAAATGAAATTGAGCCTCAAACCAGCGCAATGTATCCGGATCATCGGAATCTTTTCCGATCACGATTTCACGGGCTTTGGATGCAGGAGAAAGCACATGAAAATCCGGATACAGACCGTTTTGGATTTTTTTGCACTCTTTGCATTCCATACAGGGAGAACCATCCGGATTCGGATTCACACAAACACGCAGACAGGCAAGCAGCATGGGAAAATCCAGACGGTAATCCGGATTGGAGGAGACCAACAGATAAGCATGAGCCATACGGTCCCCTTTTTTTGCCCGGCTCAACGCCGTCATCGGAATGGGAAATTTTTCAAGATAACTCTGCCAGCTTTCCATAAACAGCCTCCATGATCTCCTGATGTACCTCGTCCTGTGTTCCGGCGGCATGAATGATCCGGAAACGATGCGGATTTTCAGCCGCCAATGTCAGAAAGGCATTCCGTACATCCTGATGAAATTTCATTTTTTCGGAATCGAAACGATCCCCCTCTGCCCCGCCTCTTTTCCGGCTGCGGGCGATCCCGATTTCCGGATCAAGATCCAACAACAAAGTCAGATCCGGTTCCACATCCCCACAGGAAAAACGGTTGATCTGACGCACTTTTTCCGCACCGAGCCCGCGGGCATATCCCTGATAGGCGGTTGTGGAATCAAAAAAACGGTCACACAGCAGGATCCCGCCTTTGGCAAGAAGCGGCTGAACAAGATGCCGTGTCATCTGAGCATGACAGGCTCCGAAGAGAAGCAATTCTGTTTCCGGTTCCAGATCATCTCCGGGAGTCGGCACTTTCAACAGCTCCCGGATTTTTTCCGCCACAGGGGTTCCTCCCGGTGAACGGGTGATCTCTACAATATGTCCCGCAGAACGGAGTTTTTCGGCAAGAAGCTGGATTTGTGTGCTCTTTCCGCAGCCTTCCATTCCCTCAAACGTGATAAATAAGCCTTTTTTCACAGGAAAATCCGTCTTTTTTATTCTTTATATTTGCGAATCTACCAATTTGATTGTAAATTGATACCTTAAAATTTATCTATAACAATATCACAAAAATTGAAACCTTCAAATGGAGATTGAAAAATGGCTGAAAAATTAGCAGGAAACACGTATCTGACACGCAATGTCGGAGACTTTCCGGAAGAAATTACTGCCGGAACACGGAAATTTATCAAAAATGATGACCTCCGTTATGGAACAAATCCTCATCAGCCCGCCGCATTTTACACCCCCGCAGGCGGTCATGGGGCTCTCGCTGATATGAAAACATTGAAAAATGGAAAAAGCGGTCTCTCCCAGACAAACCTCGAAGATATTTCCGGTGCTCTCAATATCGTCAAATATTTTGACAAAGCCGCATGCGCTGTCATGAAACACGTCAACCCCAGCGGCGCAGCTGTCATGCGTGACGGTGAAACCCTGAAAGATGTTTACATCAAAGCACGTGACTGTGATGCCCGTGCCGCTTTCGGAAGTGTGATCGCATTCAACGTCAAAGTCGATGCCGCCACCGCCGAAGAAATCATGAGCACATTCTGCGAATGTGTTGTCGCTCCCGCATACGATGAAGATGCTCTGGTCATCTTCAACGATCAGGAACGTTTCAAACTCAATAAACAGATCCGTATCCTCCAGTGCGGCGATATCGCCTCCCTGCCGAAATTTGTCGGAGACGATCCCGATGGACGTTTCAATACTTTCAAAGTCCTCTGTGACGGTACTCTGGTTGTTGCCGCTCCCCTCCTGACCAATGTCCGTTCCGCAGAAGATCTCCCCGCCGCCTCCGGTGAAAACAAGGCTTGCGGTCCTCAGGTCTCCACCGTGGAACCCACTCCCGAACAGATGGAAGATCTGCTGGATGCATGGTATATCAATATCAGTGTCCGCTCCAACGGTGTTATCATTGTGAAAAACGGTCAAACTCTGGCTGTCGGAACCGGTGAACAGGATCGTGTCGGAGCTGTCGAACAGGCTATTGAAAAATTCAAACAGAAATATCAGGGTCCCAACTCTCTGGAAGGCGCAGTCATGTCCAGCGACGGATTCTTCCCCTTCTATGATGCAGTCGAAGTGGCAGCAAAAGCCGGGATCAAAGCTCTGGTCGCTCCCTCCGGTTCTCTCAAAGATGCCGATGTGATCAAACGTGCCAATGAACTGGGTGTCGTGCTCCGTCACGCTCCGGAACGGGTTTTCTCCCATCATTGATCTTATAACAGGATCATCCCGGAATGTCTGAAGATCTGCCGCTCAATCAAAACGCCGCTCAAGGTGCACTTACGGAATTATCGCTCCGGGGAAAGATCGAAAAAATCATTTATGCCAATGAGGACAATGGTTTTCAGGTTCTTTCCCTGCTGGATGCGGAAGGCGAACTTCACTGCATTTGCGGGACCTTGCCCGGAATCACTCCCGGGCAGGGAGTGGAACTGACCGGACGCTGGGAAAATCATAAAGATTACGGCAGACGTTTCCGGGTCAGTTCTTTTTCTGTTTCTCTGCCGACAACCGTGGAGGGAATTGAAAAATATCTCTCTTCCGGAGCAATCAAAGGGATCGGAGCAAAATATGCCAAGGCGATCGTCAAAACATTCGGCACAGAAACGTTGGAGATCCTCAATAATGCCTCTGCCCGTTTGAAAGAAGTTCCCGGATTGGGAAAAAAACGGATCGCTGAAATCCGGAAAGCATGGAAAAACGGTGCAGAAAAACGGAATCTGCAAATTTACATGCAGAGTCTGGGGATCACAAATGCTTATTTTTCAAAAATTTATAACATTTACGGAGATTCATCGGCAGAAGTTCTGCAGGAAAATCCATACCGTCTGGCATCCGAAGTGGACGGCATCGGATTTGTCATGGCAGATAAGATCGCTGCCAAAGCGGGAATCGGTAAAATCGCACCGCAGCGTTTGGTCTCAGGTGTCAGCTACGCACTCTCTCAAATCCGTCTGAGCGGACATGTCTGCATGCCCAAAGAGGATTTTATCAATGTTCTTGGCGAACTTCTGGAGATTGAACAGGAATATGCTTTTTCCGCATTGGATCAGGCAATTACCGCCGGAACTGCGGTCATATTCCCCGCACCCGATCAGACACCGATGGTCTATGAACCGGGCTTACTGCGTTGTGAACAGGAATTGCCTTTACTGTTATCCCATCTTGCCGGTTGCAGAAAACATTACGGAGAAAGGATCCTCCGTCACAAACCATTACCGGATTCCCGATTTTCCGATGAACAACTCAGTGCCGTGGAACAGGCGGGCAAAAATCCACTCAGTATCATCACGGGGGGACCCGGGGTGGGGAAAACAACGGTCGTTTCGGAAATTGTCCGTCGTGCCCGGGTCGCCAATCTGAATCTGGTACTTGCCGCACCAACCGGACGGGCAGCCAAACGGATGAGTGAAACCACCGGAGAAACAGCATTGACACTGCACCGGTTGCTGAAATGGGATCCGATCCAACGGCAATTTGTGCATGGCAAAAATAATCCGCTGCCCTATCAGTTGTATGTTCTGGATGAAGTTTCCATGCTTGACCTGCCCTTATCTGTCGCCTTTTTCCGGGCAGTCCGTCCGGGCGCAACCGTTGTGCTGGTGGGCGATGCAGATCAGTTGCCTTCCGTGGGCCCGGGGTCTGTTCTGAATGATATGATTGCCTCCCGTCAAATTGCAGTTTCACGTCTGACAAAAATCTTCCGTCAGGGCAATGGCAGTGGGATCATCCGGGCGGCACACGATGTGAATGCCGGATATATTCCGGATATTCCCCCGGCACCCAATGGTGAAACGGCTGATTTTTACTGGATCGAAAAAGATGATCCCGAAGAAGTTGCATCCTTGATCGAACGGATGGTCATTGAACGCATCCCCAAACGTTTCGGGTTCGATCCACGGGATGAAATTCAAGTTCTGACCCCGATGAACCGCGGGATCTGCGGCACAGTACAGCTCAATGAACGTTTGCAATCAAAACTCAATCCCAATACAGCAGGATTCCGTGCCGGTGAAAGGATTTTCCATGTCGGCGACAAAGTCATGCAGATCTCCAATAATTATGACAAGGGAATTTTCAATGGTGAAATGGGAACGATCCTTTCCATCCACCATGCCGAGAGTTCTTTCACGATCCGTTTCGATGCCGGAGATATCGAATACAAATTTCAGGAAGCCGATCAAATCACAACGGCATACGCTGTAACCGTTCACAAATCACAGGGCAGTGAATTTCCCGCAGTTGTCATGCCGATCCTCACACAACATTATATGATGCTGCAGCGGAATCTGCTTTATACCGGCATGACCCGTGCCAAAAAACTGATGATTTTAGTCGGCTCCCGAAAAGCTGTTTCCATGGCTGTACGCAATTCGATCCGGGAACCGCGTCACTCTCTCTTGCGGGAACGTTTCGAGGAAGCATTCCGCAAAATGTATAAAATTCTGGAGAACGGCAAATGAAAGATTTGAATCTGACTACACCCGTTCACTTCCAATGGAATCTGCCGAAGTTCACCCCGGAAACGATCCTTGTATCGCAGGGTTCCTGTTTCTCGGAACGGATCACGGATGAACTTTTTGCCGCAGGATTCAAAGGATCTGCCAACCCAAACGGAATTTTGTATAATCCTTTTTCGATCTATGAATCCATCCGCAGGATCGTTTCCATGGAGTCATACGCAGAAGATGAATTTTTCCAATTCAACGGGAAGTGGCATTCCTGGGCTCATCATGGATCTTTTTCCGATCCGGACCGTTCGGAACTCTGCCGGAAATGCAATGAAAGCATGGAAATCTTCAGAAAAAATGCAGAACAGGCTGACCTCTTTCTGGTAACGCTCTCGTCTGCGGTCGTATATGAACGGAAAGAAACAAAACAGATCACCGCAAATTGTCATAAAGTCCCCAATCATCAATTCAACTGCCGTCTGCTCTCTCTCCCGGAAACTCTTGATGCAGTCAACGGGATCGCACAACAAGCTTGCTTGTTGAGTCCCCGGGCAACAATTCTTTTTACGCTCAGTCCGGTCCGGCATTATCCCGGCGATCTCCTATTGAATGCACGTTCAAAAGCCATGCTCCTGACTGCATTGCATGAATGTTGCGATCAACAGGAACGGGTTTGTTATTTTCCCGCTTACGAAATCATCATGGACGAACTGCGGGATTACCGTTTTTATAAAGAAGATATGCTGCATCCCTCTCCGCTGGCAACAGAGATCGTTGTTTCCCGTTTCATGGAACAATGTTTTGACAATGATTCGCATGTTCTGCTGAGAGAAAGCCGGAAACGCCTCAAGGCGGCGGGACATATTGCAAAAGGAGGATGAAAAAATGTGTGGTATTGCTGGTTTTTGGAATAAAGATCACTCTCCGGCAGAAAAAAATATTCTGGAAGGGATGTTGAAAAAACTGAAACGCCGCGGACCCGACGGTGAAGGAGTTTTCATTCAGGATCATATTGCATTGGGACACCGTCGTCTGGCGGTGATCGACCTTTGCACTGGAGCACAACCGCTGGATAATGAAGACGGTTCGATCCAAGTCACATTCAACGGCGAAATCTTCAATTACAAACAACTCCGGGAAGAGTTGACTGGAAAAGGTCACCGATTCAAGACAGTCTCCGATACAGAAGTGCTGCTGCATCTGTATGAAGAATACGGCAATGACATGACCAGCAGACTGGATGGTTTTTTTGCGTTTGCGCTTTACGATTCCAATCAGCAGAAACTCTTATTGGCAAGAGACCGTCTCGGAATCAAACCGCTTTTTTATTTTCAGACGGACCGCAATTTTGTTTTCGCCAGCTCCATAGCTGCGCTCCGTCAGCATCCGGATTTTCCAGATGAACTCGATCCGCAGGCAATCTGGGATTATCTATCCCTGCTCTATATTCCCCATGACACAGTCTATAAAAAAGTCTGTCAGCTGGAACCGGGAACAATTCTCGAAACAGGGGCTGCATTCTGCCGGAAAACAAGATACTGGGATGCGAATCGTCAGAAACGGCTCGACATCTCCTATGAAGATGCCTGTCATGAACTGGATCGACTGGTTCGCAATGCGGTAAAAGATCGTATGATCTCTGATGTACCGCTGGGAGTATTTCTTTCCGGCGGGATCGACTCCACGATCATTGCAGGGCTGGCAGCGGAAATAAGCGATGGACCTTTGCGCTGTTACTCGATCGGATTCAAAGAAAAAGCATACGACGAACGGGAATTTGCCAATCAGAATGCAGAATGGATCCGCCAATTTGCCAAAAACGGTCTTGAGCATCATGTGAAACAGGTCGATCCCTGTGATGCAGGGATCCTGCAGAAACTGATTACGGAATATGGACAGCCTTTTGCGGATGCCTCACAGATCCCGACTTATCTTTTGAGTTCATTCGCCCGGGAGAATGTGACTGTTGCCCTTTCCGGAGATGGTGCCGATGAGGTCTTTTACGGATATGAACGTTACATTGCCATGCGTTATCTGGAACACTTTGACTGCATCCCGTATTTTCTGCGGAAAATAATGGTTGAAATTTGTTCCACTCTGTTCCGGGGCGGCAATGAACGAAGCCGGAGCGCACGGATCCTGCGCTTTCTCAAAGGAACAGCTCTCTCCGGAACTGCGGCACGCTATCTCGGGATCATATCCCATACCGATGAACTGGTGAAAAAAAGTTTCTGCGGAGATTTCTTTCAGGATGTTGCCCCGACCTTGACCGGATTCGATAAAGAACATTTCCTGCAGAAAGCTGCAGATGTCCCCGGTTTTGATCTGCATACCTACCTGCCGGGAGATATTCTGACCAAAGCGGATACTGCCAGTATGACAGCCTCTCTGGAAGTACGTTCGCCATTTCTGGATTACAAAACACTGGAATTTGCAGCCGCCCTGCCCCCTGAATTCAAAGAACACGGTGGAAAACGGAAACGGATCCTCTGCGATACATTTGCCAAATATCTTCCCCCGGGAGCCGCAGCAAGACGCAAACGCGGATTCGGTGTCCCGCTCGCGGACTGGTTCAGAAATGAATGGCAGGAATTGATTTTGAGCACCCTGTTGGTGGACAGCGAAGGAATCAAACGCGGAATTTTTTCAGCCGATGGGATCAGTCATCTGATTGCAGATCATCTCAGCGGAAAAGACAGAAGTTATGCGTTGTTCTCAGCGATGGTGCTGGAGTTGTTTCTGCGTAACGAAAAGGCGTAAGACCCGATGGGTTTCCGCTGTTACCGGGGCAATGGCACTGTTGCGGAGACAGACCACCCACAGAATCTCTCCGTCTGCCAGACGGATCACTGGAAAATATTTCCGTTCCGCTGTATTGACCGACGCATCAGCAAATAATTTTTTCAGACGAACCGGACTCTTTTTTCCGTAAGGGATCATACGGTCCCCCTCCTGCCAGTAAGTCACTTGCAGCGGCAGCTGTTCTGCGATCAGGTCCAGATCAAAACAGGCGGAAGATTTATCCCGTGAGAAAAAGAGCTGTTCCGGTTCGACCACTTCACTGTGCAGAACAAGCGAGGAATCAAATGGAAATTCTGTCTGTTCCAATGGATCCCAGATTTGAGACTGATTTTCCACATTCCCCGGATCGCTCCTCTGAAGCAAGGTGAGTTTTTCATGTTGAAAAATCAAATAACATCCGGAAACACCGGGCAGCGGGATCCGTGCCGCCGGACGGGGATTGGATAACAATTCTTCAAAACGCTCAAGCAGATTTGAATCCGGCACAAAAGCTGGTTGTCTGAGCTGATCCTGCAAAAAAATACGCAGAACTCTTGCCCGGAGTGCAGGGTGAAGTTCCTGTAAATCTTTCACCTTGAAAGAGGGAGAAAGACGTTTGAATTCATGAGCTGCAAGTTGTTCCAAACACTCTGCATCACTTTGCAAAGTGCGGAGCGATTGACGGATACCGCCGGAAGCAAAAGGAAAAGCCTCCAGGATCCGGGGCAATAATTCGTGACGCACAAAATTGCGACGGTAACGGATCTGTTCGTTGGTCGCATCATGACACCATTCCGTAATTCCCCGTTCCCGCAGGAAGAGTTCAAGCTCATGACGGGAGGTTTCAATAAAAGGACGGATCAAGGTCAACACTCCGATCTTCTGGACAGGTCGCATGGAAGAAAGCCCGGAACAGTTTGAACCACGGAACAGACGCAGAAAAATATTTTCCATACGGTCGCCTGCATGATGACCCAAAGCAATCAGAGAGTTTTCCGGATTGAATATGATTTTTTTCCAATAATCCAGCCGGAGACGTCTGGCTGCTTCTTCATCGCCCTCCCCTTTCAATTTATGAGTGGGAGCATCAATATGAAAGAGCTGAAACGGGATATTCTCCTGTTGACAGATCCGCTGACAGAATGCGGCATCATCCAAAGAAGCCTCACCCCGGAAACCGTGTTCAAAATGAACAGCCTGCAATTGGAATCCGATCTTTTTTTCCTGCTCTTTCAGGTAATAAAGCAGAGCCATAGAATCAGAACCGCCGCTGAAAGAACACCAGACAGTCTTGCCTGTCAACAGTGATTCGATCTCAAGCGGCGGCTGAATCTTTACACTCTGCGATACAGATGTATTATGCGTTTTCAATGGCATCCATGATCTTGGCTTTGCTCTGCATACCGGAAAGCTGTGTCACGACCTGACCATCGCGCAAGATGAAGATCATCGGCACATTGCGGACACCGAATCTGACACACTGTTCGGGAAGATCATCCACATTTCCTTTTGCCACAACAACCTCGCCTTCAAGTTCTTCTGCAATTTCATCAATGATGGGGGTCAGCATCTTGCAAGGACCGCACCATTCTGCCCAGAAGTCAACAACACATAATCCGGTTGAGGTTGTTTCATCAAAATTTTCCGCTGTAAGCTGAATTGCACTACCCATTTTTCTCTCTCCTTGTTTTTATCTGTAATTGATGTAGTTGAAATACTCATTGAGTAGAGTAGCCCGTATTACGTTTTTTTCAAGGGCAAAGTGAAAGAAAAAACAGAAAAAAGCATAATGGATAATATAAAATCAGGTCTTGACTTTTGATTTTATGACTGTAAAGTAAGTGTGAATCAAAAAATTATTCACAGGAGGACAATGATGAAAGCAGTTTCCGGAACACAAATGCACGAATTGGATCAGAAAACTATTCAGGAAGGCGGTATTCCCGGAACCCGTCTGATGAGAATCGCCGGAGCCCTTGCGGCGGGGGGAATCATGGAATACAGGGCGGCTCTGCTTAAAGCCGGGATCCCCTCCGGAAACGTAGTGATCCTTGCCGGAAAAGGAAATAATGCCGGAGATGCGTTTGTTGTCGCACGGATGCTTGCAAACTCAGATTGCCGGATCTTCCTCCATTGCGCTGTTCCCGAAAATGAACTTTCCGGCGATGCTCTGACTGTTTTTCAGGAACTTCCGGATTCCATCCGGGAAAATATCTCCTATGACCTGATCCCCGATCATCTTGATCTGCCGTTCGCTCTGATCATTGACGGTCTCCTCGGAACTGGATTCAAGGGGGAACTCAAAGAACCATACCGCTCATGGTGTCAGCTGGTCAATCAGTCTGGACATCCGGTTGTTTCATTGGATATTCCCACCGGGCTCAATGCGGATAACGGCGAGGCGGATCCAGATGCGATCGTTGCAGATCTCACACTCACAATGGCTCAACCCAAAGTCGGAATGTTCAGCGAAACAGGCACAAAACTTTGCGGCAGGATCCAACTTCTTGATATCGGGATCCCCGCTGAATATTCGCTCGGTCTCATGGGTATGATCGAATGTACCACTCAAAACGATGTGGCGAAATGGATCAAAAAAGAAGAATTCGATATTCATAAATATGACCGGGGACATCTTCTGATCGCCGGCGGCAGCAGAGATTTTTCCGGTGCCCCAATGCTCTCAGCAGAAGCCGCATTGCGTACCGGAGCCGGACTGACGACCTGTCTCATGCCGCAGAGTTCCACCTTGTATTGCTCTGTTCCCAAAGCTCTGATCCTGCGGAAAGCAGAAGATTCCAACGGCTATTTTTCCGCTCTTTCCATTCCGGCATTTGATACGCTGATAACCAAAGCTGCGGCACTGGTTCTCGGCCCCGGCATGGGAACAGATCCGGAATCCGTTACATTTCTGGAACATGCGCTGAAAACAGAATGTCCCCTGCTCCTGGATGCCGATGCGTTGAATCTCCTGGCTGCCCATCCGGAACTGGCAGAAACGATCAAAGAACGCAGCGAAGAAACTGTCCTGACACCTCATGGCGGCGAATTGAAACGTCTTTGTGAAACATTCGGGATCACAGGAGATGACCGGAAAGAACAGGGAATTGCATTGGCAGAAAAACTGCAGGTAACACTGGTTGTAAAAGGCGCAAGGACATTGGTGATCTCCCCCAATGGAGCGTATGCAGTCAATCTGAGCGGCTCGCCTGCATTGGCAACTGCCGGAAGCGGAGATGTTCTTGCAGGAATGATCGGGGCAATGTTGATGAATCCGGAATTGAGTGCATTCAATGCCGCCAGAGCTGCGGTATTCATCCATGGTCTTTGCGCCGAATTGCTCTGTCCGGCAGGTTCAAGAGGAATCATTGCCGATGATTTGCTCAAAGTCATCGGGGAAGCAATCCGAAAAGTCAGAGTAAACGCCTGAAGAGGAGAGTTTTTTATGACAAAGATCCATACAATCGAATCTCTGCAGCGGGAGCTGACTGCAGCAGGAATCAAACCAGGAGATACATTGCTGGTTCACTCCTCCATGAAAAGTCTCGGCAATGTCGAAAACAGAGCGTCCGGAGTATTTCAGGCGTTGAAAAATACGATCACTGAAGACGGCTTGCTGATCTTTCCCGCATTTTCATACAGTTCTGTCACCGAATCAAATCCCGATTTCGATCCGGAAAAAACACCGGCATGTACCGGGATCCTGCCGGAACTTTTCAGACAGGAAAAAGATGTAAAACGTTCTCTTCATCCATTTCATTCACTGGCAGTCCGGGGAAAAGAGGCGGAAACTTTTATCGCCGGACATGAGTGTTTTGATACCGCATTCAACCGTCAATCCCCCTGGGGAAAAATGTTGGAACGGAAAGCCAAATCACTTCTGATCGGGGTCGATCTGACAACTGCCACATTTCTCCATGCCATTGAAGAATGGTGCGATGTACCGATTCTCTCCAAAGAACCGGTGATCCGTTATATTCTTGATAAAAACGGCAACCGGACTCTCCGGACAATTCACTGGCATACAGGAGCACACTCGGAAAACTTTTTCCGGGCGGAATCTGTGCTGCTGGAATATGGAGCGTTGACAAAATGCAGGATCGGAGATGCGGACTGTATGCTCATGGATTGCTGTAAGACGCTGGAATGTATGGAACCGATCCTCCACCGGAATCCGGATTTTTTCGCGCACGGAGTCTGAAAAAGTCAAGATTCAAAAAGATCCGCGTGTTCTTTGAAAAATTCATAATAGATCCGCGGATTTTCCAACGTATGCCACGGCGCAGTTGTCACTGGGTCAGAATCAAAAAAAATTGGTTTTAAAACATAAAAAATCCCTGCCGGGATCAGACCAGACAGGGAGTTGTAAAAATTGCAACTGAAAAAATTATTCAGCGGAAAGAGCATCTATGCGGCTGAACACACATTTGCCATCCACGATCGTGGCGGCGGCACAGCCAGTATATTCATATCCATTGAACGGAGTGTTACGGGATTTGGAGAAGAATTTGGACGAATCCACAACCCCTTTTTCATCCGGAGCAAGAATGGTAATGTCTGCGGCTCTGCCGTTTTCCAAAGTTCCCATGGGAAGGCCGAGCACATCAGCCGGACCTTCGGTAAACTTGGAGATCAACTGCGGCAGGGTCAGGTGTCCTTTGTGATACAACTCAGTCATACAGACATTGACCGCAGTTTCAAGACCGATGATTCCGAACGGAGCGTAATCGAACTCAACCGTTTTATCCGTTTCAGTATGCGGTGCATGATCGGTTGCAATCACGGTCACAGTACCATCTTTCAACGCTTCGATCAGAGCAATACGGTCTTCTTCTGAACGCAGCGGCGGATTCATCTTGTAGTTGGTATCAAATTTCTTGATCTCAACATCAGTCAAAGCGATGTGATGCGGAGTAGCTTCTGCCGAGATCTTGATACCGTCTTTGCGGGCATTGCGGACCGTTTCGATCGCCCCTTTGCAGGAGACATGCTGGATGTGGATCTTCCAATCAGACATTCTGGCAAAAATGGCATCCCGTGCGACCATGATCTCTTCAGCGGCAGGAGACATACCTTTCATACCGAGGAAGACAGACCAGTATCCTTCGTGCATCACGCCGCCGCTTGCGAGGATCTTATCTTCGCAATGGTCAAGGATCGGCAGAGAGAATGTTCTGGAATATTCCACAACGTGCCGCATCAGTTCATGATTCTGAATACATTTGCCGTCATCGGACAACGCCACGACCCCGGCTGATTTCAGACCGCCGATTCCAGCCATTTCTTCTCCGGCAAGATTTTTGGACATTGCGCCGCAAGGAAGAACTTTAACGACCCCTTCTCTTGCAGCACAGTCACGGATCAACTGAATGGTTCCGGGATTATCTGCACAGGGGCTTGTATTCGGCATGGCGACAACTGCGGTGAAACCACCGGCGGCGGCAGCCTTTGTGCCGGTATGGATCGTTTCCGCTCCGGTCTTGCCGGGTTGACGCAGATGCACGTGGATATCAATGAATCCCGGTGCAAGCACATAACCGGAAAGATCAATGATCTCGGCATCTTTCAGTTCTGCCGGATCCGCAAAAACGCCATCTTTCACGCCGATATCCATCACCTGATCAATATTACGGGCAGGATCAATGACCCGGGCCCCGGTAAAAATCAACTGTTTACTCATTTCAAACACCCCGCCACAAGGAAGAGGACTGCCATACGTACAGCCAGTCCGTTAGTTACCTGTTCAAGAATCACCGATTGCGGACAATCTGCCAGCGCAGAAGAAAGTTCCACATCGCGATTGATCGGACCGGGATGCATAATCAACGCATCCGGTTTGATATATTTCATGCTGTCGCTGTTCAACCCGAATACTTTTGCATATTCTCCGGTACTGGGGAAGAAACCGCTGCGCTGCCGTTCATGCTGGATTCGAAGCAGATTCACAACATCCGCACCGACCAGAGCATCTTTCAGATTATCGCAAACACGGACTCCTGCTTTGATAAATTCACGGGGAACCAGTGTGGAAGGACCGGCAAAGGTCACATTCGCCCCCAGTTTCAACAAACCCCACATATCACTGCGGGCAACACGGCTGTGAAGAATATCTCCGATAATCGAAACATTCAACCCTTCGATCCGTCCGAATTTTTCACGCATAGTGAAAATATCCAGCAACGCCTGTGTCGGATGACTGTGTGCACCATCCCCGGCATTCACGATACCACAACGGACACGGGGTGCCAGAAAATTGGGGGCTCCCGCAGCTGAGTGACGCATCACGATCAGGTCAGCCTGCAACGCTTCAATGTTTTTGATCGTATCCAATAGTGTTTCTCCTTTACGGAGACTGCTGGCATCCGCAGCGATATTGATGATATCTGCACTGAGACGCTGTTCTGCCAACTCAAAGGAGATCCGGGTTCGTGTACTCGGTTCAACAAAGAGGTTGACAACGGTTTTTCCACGCAAAGCGGGAACTTTTTTGATCTTCCGCTGAGAGACTTTCTTGAACTCTTCTGCAGTGTCCAGGATAAAAACAATCTCTTCTTTGGTCAGATCATACAAACTCAATAAATCTTTTCTGGTCCATGGAGTGTTATTCATTTGAGTGACCCTGTTTTAGTATTCAGTATGGAATATACATAATCTTTTTTATTTTCGGAAAGTTCGCTCCAGTTGAGCCGGATACGACGGTCAGAGGAAACAGAAATCGTTTTTCCGACATAATCCCCCTGGATCGGGAATTCTCTCATGCCCCGATCCAGCAGAACAGCCAGCCGGACAACTGCCGGGCGACCGTAGTAGGTGATGGCATCCAACGCTGCACGGATACTGCGGCCGGACTGAAGAACATCATCCACCAGCACAATCGTCCTGCCGTTGATGTCAAAGGGAATATCCGTTTCAAAAATCCGGGGCAGCGTCTTACGCATCCCGATATCATCCCGATACATCGCAATATCAAGTGTCCCTTTCAAACAGGGACGTCCGGTTCTGTTTTCAATTTCAGCGGCAAGACGTTCAGCCAGAGGAATGCCGCCACGCTGAAGCCCGATCAGGATCAGTTCATTTTCTGCTGTATTCGGGTTGTCCTTGCAAATCATACCGGCAATGCTGCTGATCAACACAGAAATTTCCTGTGCATCCATCAACTGTTCCCGGCCATCTGTGCCATGTAGATCCATATTCACCGTTACTTTCCGGATGGTTATTTTCTCATCCTATCCAGAAAGTAACATATATCTTTTTTTTGATTTTTCCAGTTTTTCACCGGAATTTTTTTCTTTTTTTTCTCTTTCCAAAGACTTGAATCGCCGCCGTACAGAAAAATCATCAGGATCAGACTCTTTTCCGCTATTTCAATGCAGCAGAAAAAGGTTTGGTATGACAATACAAAATTACTGATAATACAGATTATATGACTTGAAAAAAAATACCGAAAGATTATATTGTATTAAAATTTGATTTTTCACACCAACAAAAAGAGAATTATTTTTATGAAACAGGATATTTTTGCAATTTATTTTCCCAGCTGGCATCCGGATAAACATTATGAAAAATGGTACGGCAAAGGATTTTGCGAATGGGAACTGGTCAAAACTACAAAACCGCTCTTTGATGGACATTATCAACCGCGTCGTCCGCTCTGGGGTTACTTTGATGAATCCGATCCGGCAATGATGGCGAAACAGATCGATATTGCAGCTGACAGCGGAATCACCGGGTTTCTTTTTGACTGGTACTGGTACAATGGCGAACAATTTCTGGAAAAACCTTTGAATGAAGCATTTTTGAATGCACCGAACCGGAACCGTTTGAAATTTGCGTTGATGTGGGCAAATCACAACTGGGGCAGATGGCCTGCACTGGATGATGACCAGCATCAGGCAATGAACGGCAATGTGAATCAGTCCAGCAATCTTTACCTGAAAATCGCTCATTCCGAAGAAGATCTGCGTAATGTGATCGACTACTGTTCACAAAAGTATTTCTGTTGCGAAAATTATTGGAAAATCGACGGCAAACCGGTCTATTCTTTCTTCAATTCACAAAGACTGTTTGATACTATTCCTCCTAAAGATGTCGCAAGGATCATGAATGAACAAGCCCGGAAAAATGGTTTCCCCGGAATGTATCTCCTGATGAATATCGGGTGCTGCAATGACAACAAACGTTTCTGCGGATGGGGACGTGTTCCCCAAATCAAAGAAGCCGGATTCGATGCCGTCTTTGCATACAATATCGTTGCACCCTCCTATTATCATGATCTGCCGCATGAACGTCCGGTCTTTGATTATTCCGGCATGATGGAAGCACAGGAATATTGCTGGGCAAAAATCGAAGAAGGCGGACTCCCCCACTTCCCCAGCGTAACAATGGGACTGGATGTATCTCCCCGATGGAGTCGATCCATCAAATTCCCGATGGACTATGTGAATCTGGGATATTGTCCGATCTGTACCGATGTAACTCCGGAAAAATTCGGGGAGATCCTCGAAAAAGCAATCAACAAAAATGCTCCGGCTGTTATCATCAATGCCTGGAATGAATGGACCGAAGGAATGGCATTGCTGCCGGATGAGTTGTATGGAACAGGGTATCTGGATACCATCAAAAAAGTCACGGAAAAGAATTTCAGCAAGGAATAAAAAAGAACGGAAGCAGGGGGAACATGGATGCTCCAGCATACATTTGTAACAATAAGGCGTTGCCGCCCCGATATTATTCTTATTCGGAGCCAAGTTCTGCCTGCTTCCTGAGGGCTTAATGTACATCTTTTCTCTGTTTTTTCAAGTTGCCGGAAGAAAAAAATCCGATCTTTGAAATATCTGTTTGCTCTTTCAGGAAAGGAAATCCATTTTTTTTGAAAATAGTTTTGACTTTTGCTTTGCAAAATCACTGTTCTGCTAATATGTTACTTTATCAGAAAACAGATTTTTGAAAAAAAGGAAAGGAACAGGCAGTATGCCAAGAGATTTTGTGCATTTGCATTTACATACGGATTACAGTCTTCTGGATGGGGCGTGTCCGATTTCGTGGGCGAAACTGAAAGACTCAGAAGGAAAACTGGATTTGGTCACAGCTGTTCAGAATGCAGGGATGAAAGCGTGTGCCATTACTGACCATGGTGTGATGGGGGGATGTCTTGAATTTCATAATGCCATGAAAAAAGCGGGATTGAAACCGATCATCGGTTGCGAAACGTATGTTGCCCCGAACAGTAATGAACAGAAAGACAGCACTGTTGCCCATATCAAAGGCTATCACCTGGTGCTGTTGGCAAAGAACAATGTGGGATATCACAATCTCTGTCATATCGTGTCAGACGCCCATACCCGTGGATATTACTACAAACCCCGTACTGATAAAGCTTTTCTGGCAGCCCATGCTGAGGGGTTGATCGCATCCAGTGCCTGTCTGGGGGGCGAATTGGATGTTGCCATTCTGGATCACGGAAAAGAAGCAGCGAAAAAAGTCTTGTATGAATATCTGGATATTTTCGGACGTGAGAATTTTTATCTTGAACTGATGTATCATGGCGAAGAAAAACAGGAAAAAGTCAACCGTGGCTTGATCGAACTGGCGAAAGAGAATGATCTGCCGTTGATCGCAACGAATGACGTCCATTTCCTGCGGCGTGAAGATGCCAAAGCCCATGAAGTGATGTTGTGTATTCAGACCCGCACCACGATGGCGGATGAAAGACGTATGAAAATGGGGGATGAGTTTTATTTCAAAGATGGTGATGAGATGTTTGCCATCTTTGGGAATGAAGTTCCTGAAGCCATTTCCAATACCTGTGAAGTCGCAGAACGCTGTGATGTTGAGATCGGTTATGAAAACCATTATCCTGAATATGAACCGCCTGCCGAATTCGTGGCAACACTGGATCTTGAAAAAATCGATCTTGAAGCACGAAATGCCGCAATCGAGATCGTCAAAAAACAGAAAGAGAAAGACGGCAATACGGATGAACCGACAGAAGAAGAGATCTCTTATCAGAAAGAGCGGGAAGTCATTCTCCGCAAAACCGGGGCTTATCTCAGACAAATCTGTCTGTACGGTACAGGGGAAAATTCTGTTTGCGGCTATCTGAAAAAATACGGCTATGATCCGTTCGATCCGCCGGAAGACATGAAAGCGGATGCTGAACTGAAGCTGAAACGTCTTGATTATGAATTGAGTATCATCATGCGAACCAAATATCCCAGTTACTTCCTGTGTGTCTGGGACTTTATCAACTGGGCAAAAGAGCATGGTATTCCCGTTGGAGCCGGGCGTGGTTCCGGGGCAGGTTCTCTGGTGGCGTATCTTTCGGGGATCACAGATATCGACCCGATCAAATATGACTTGCTCTTTGAACGATTCCTCAATCCTGACCGTGTTTCTCCGCCGGACTTTGATACAGACTTCTGCGAACGCCGTCGTCAGGAAGTGATCGACTATGTCATCAACAAATACGGAGCTGATTCTGTTTCTCAGATCGGCACGTACGGACAGCTGAAAGCCAAGGCGGTGTTGAAAGATGTAGCCCGTGCCCTGAGCCGTCCTCCGGCAGATGGTAATATGATCACCAAAACTGTTCCTGATGATCCGAAAATGACTCTTTCCAAAGCGATCAAGGAATCACCGGAGTTGAAACAGCTTCTTGACAATGAAGAGTGGATCCGTGAGATTTTTTCGTATGCCCGTCCGTTGGAAATGCTGAACCGTCAGATGGGGATCCATGCCTGCGGCGTGATCATTTCCAATCAGCCGCTTGCAAATCTTCTGCCGTTGGGCCGCGGTGCTCATGACGAAGTTATTACTCAGTTCACTGCGCCCTTGTGCGAATCTGTGGGACTGCTGAAAATGGACTTCCTTGGCTTGCGGACTCTGACGTTGATTCAGGATGCACTGGACAATATCAAGAAATCCCGCGGCATCGATCTTGATCTGGATAAGGTCTCTCTGGATGATCAGGCAACCTTTGATCTTTTGAATCGTGGCGATACCGTGGCTGTGTTCCAGTTGGAATCCGGCGGAATGCAGAATCTGTGCCGTCAGTTCAAAGTGGAAAGCATCAAACATATCATCGCTCTTCTTGCGATCTACCGCCCCGGTCCGATGCAGTTCATTCCGTTGTTTGTAGGACGGAAACTGGGAACGATCCCTGTGGAATATGATCATCCTCTGATGGAACAATATCTGAAAGAAACCTACGGGATCATGTTGTATCAGGAACAGATCATGCAGGTCGTGCAGGTGCTTGCCGGATTTTCTCTGGGGCAGGCGGATATTCTCCGCCGTGCGATCGGTAAGAAGAAGATCAAAGACATGGAAGCGCAGCATGATAAATTTATTGAAGGTTGTTTCAAGACCAACAATATTCCGCAGGATACCGCTGAAACGATCTGGCAGAATATCAAGAAATTTGCGGACTACGGTTTCAATAAATCTCACTCTGCTGCCTACGGATTGCTTTCGTACCGTACCGCTTATCTGAAAGCCAACTACCGTCCGGAATTCATGGCGGCAGTGCTGACCAGTGAACTTTCCAATTCGGAAAAACTGCGATTCCTGATCAATGAATGCAAGAGTTCCGGTATTCCGATCCTGCCGCCGGATGTGAACCGCAGTTATGTGAACTTTACAGTGGATAATGGGGCGATCCGTTTCGGTCTGGGGGCGATCAAAGGGTTCGGCGAAGGTGTCTCGGAAGAAATCATCAAAGCGCGTGATGCGGGAGGCGAGTTCAAAAGTCTCAGCGATCTTCTGGAACGTACCGGAGGAAATCTCAATGCAAAAGCGGTTGAGAACCTGATCCGTGCAGGAGCAATGGATTCATTCGGTTTGAAACGTTCCCAGCTGGTTGAGATCATTGAACAGTCCATTTCCTCAGCTGCGACCCGTCGGCGTGACAAGGAAAGCGGTCAGGGAAATCTCTTTGATATGCTGGATGATTTTGAAGATGCCGGGTTCGGAGATGTGCCACCGCCGGATATTCCGGAATTTGATGAATCTGAAATCCTTAATAACGAAAAAGAGTTGCTTGGATTCTATGTTTCCGGACATCCTATTGCCAAATATGAAGATTATTTCCGGACTTTTTCCACCCGGAATGTCGCACGGATTTTTGATTGCAAAACCGATGAAGGTGTCCGGGTCGGCGGCATGATCAAAAGTGTCGCCAAAAAAGCCAGTAAAAAAGACAATAAACCGTTCGGGATCATTCAATTTGAAGATCTTTCCGGTTCACTGGAAGTTCTTGCATATTCCAGAGTTTATGAGAAACATAAAGATCTGATCCATTTGGATGAACTCAATCGCGGGATCAAAAATGAAGACGGTACTCTGCCGGAAGTCACACCGGTTTTTGTGATCGGTCTGACAAAACGTGTGGATGAAAATTCACCGGTCAGTATTACTGCTGAACAGATCATTTCTCTGGATGAAGTCATGGGCGGATTCAGTGAAGAACTGCACATCCATCTCTATGAATCGGATCAGCCGGAAAAGTTGAAACAGCTGCAAAAAGTTCTGAGGGGACACGCCGGAACAAAGACGAAAGTTGTTTTGTGTGTTCATACTGAACGCGGAGGAACTGTCTTTATCGAAGCATCTTCCCGTTTCCGTGTGACTGTTTCCCGTGCTTTGCTGGAATCGATCAATGAATTGTATGGAGAAAAACGCTGGCGGATCAAAACAGATGATACTGTCCCGGTTCCCCGTCCCCGTTTTGAACGTCCTGCATGGAAAGAAAATGCGGAAGCTGAAGGTCAGAAACAACCGCAGTGATCCATTTTTCAGGAGGAGAAATATGATGCGTTCTGTTTTATTGCTGTCCATATTACTGATTCTTTTTTCCGGGTCCCATTTTTCTGCGGAGGCAGCTCCCCGGATCCCGAAACATCCGGATCAGGCATTGATCCGCAATGTGATCCATGGATTTCCCGGCTGGAAATTGAATTCCTCCGGACGTTGTGCTCAAATGCGTCAATCCGGCTTGTGGGCATGGAAGATCGTACTGGAACGGAATATTGATCCTGCGATCAAATCTTCTGCGTCTCTCAATGGAAAAGGATATATCATCATTGTAATCGTTCCGGATGTCGGGATCGATCCCGGAAGAGATCTGATCGAACATCTGGACTGGAACATGCCGGGGAATGATCTTGTTCAATACACCGCATATCTCGGCAGAGGAAAGGGATATTACTGGTATATGAAAAGTGATATCGGGCGTTTGAACAGTTTTTCCTCTGCACTGGGACTGCGTGGTGGCGATAATATGAACCGGATGATGGCAGAGGCTCTCAATGTGATTGATTACAAGTTATACACCTCCCGTGTAGCGGTGGAATATTTCCGGAATAAAGGTCCGGATGTTGTGCCGTTGATCCTGAAATCCATGGAGTCTTGGAAACAGTCGGAAAAACAGTTGCCGCTGCAACATCTTTTTGCATTGAAACTGACCGGATCGACCGTTGCCGGAGAGGCATTGATGAAGATCGCTGCATCCCGGAATCATACGATGGCACATCAGGCATTGCAGTTGTTGGTGGAACCGCCTTATCTGGCAACCGAAAGTTTTTACCGGAAAGTTTTGCGTGTTCCTGAATATACCGATAAGACCGTTCAGATTTTCCGGGAACGGAAACAGTATTCTCTGATTTTGGACGATTTGCGTAAAATCCTGAAAAAGCCGCGATCCCTGAAACAGTATGCCGATGCATTGGCAGCTGTCCGGGAGTTTCAGAATCCTGCCGCTTTTACAGAAATCCCGGAATATGCCGCTGTGAATCATATTATGTATCAGGTGATGCGTATGGGGGATACCCCTGATACGATCCGTTATGTTGCCATTGAAGGGCAGGGACAGGGATCCACCAAGAAATTGGATGAACATGAACGCCGCCGTATTCAGCCGTATTTGGATGTGCTGAAAAAAAGTCAGGATATGGAAGCCGCTTTTGCTGCGGGGTTGGCTCTGGCAACTTTTTCACCGGTCGAAAAAGAAATTGCCAAAGAGTATATTCTGCGGATCCGGAAGATCGGAATCGAAATTTTACAGATGCTTCCCACGGAGATCGCGATCAATAAGATCGATGATCTGCTGGGGTCTGTCCGGAATCCGAAAGAACAGAATCTGCTGCGGCTTGTCAAAAGCGAATATCTCCGGCGTTGAAGCCTGTTTCAAATTCGAGAATTGAAATCAATTCTCGGGTCTGCGATCACATAGAGAATATCGCTCAATAAAATTCCGAGGAGAGTCAGGATCCCGCCGAAAGCGAAGAGTGCCATCAGCAACGGTATATCTCTGCTGCTCAACGCCAGCATGGAAAGAGATCCCATTCCCGGAATATTGAAAACATATTCAACCAGAATACTTCCGGAAACCAGCGAGGGCAATATCCCGGCAAAGAGTGTGATCATAATGATCATGGCATTCCGGAGCGCATGATGAAAGATCACGCCTGTTTCCGGAACCCCTTTTGCCCGTGCGGTACGGATATAATCCTGATGGATCACTTCCAGCATGCCTGAACGGGTGAAGCGGGAGAGCCCGGCAAATCCTGCATAACTCAGACAGAATACCGGGAGCACATAGTGAAGCATGGTCTTGCCGAGAATCGCCCATGTTGTCATTCCCACCTGAATATCCGGAACCAATCCTTTCAATGGAAACAGCGGCAGCCAGCCGCCTTTGCAAAATAACGCCTGAAGCATCAGGGCTGTCCACAGTACCGGCAGCGAGTAGAGAAAGAATAGAATAAACGTGATCGCATGATCTGTTTTTGTATCCGGGCGGACAGCGGAAAAGATTCCCAGTGGAATCGCCAGAATGTAGGTGATGCAGATCGCCAGAAGATTCAGATTGAGTGTGACCGGGAGTTTTTCGAGGATCAATTCTGTTACCGGACGCCCCTTGTCAACTGCTGCTGATTCGCCCAGATCTCCGTGGAATACGCCTTTCAGCCACAACAGGAAACCGATATGAAGCGGTTTATCCAGATGCAGTTTCTGATACAGTGATTCATTCCGCATCAGAGTATTCTGTTCCGTGGAAAGCTGGGAGGAGGCATCACTTTCCCCGATCATGGAACTTTTGGTCGGATCCCCCGGAGCAAGACGCATCAGAGCATAACTGGAAAAGAGGATCACACTCAGCGTAAGAAGTCCGAGCAGTCCCCGTTTCAGCAGATATTGCCAGAATCCTCCGTTCATCTTATGGATCCTCCGGGATTATTTATTGATGCAGAAAAAAGATGTATCCGAGCACCACGATCCCCAATGCGATCCGGTACCAGCCGAATACTTTGAAATCTCTTGTACGGATAAAATTCATCAACCATGCGATCACGCCCCAAGAGACCAGAAATGAAAATACAAATCCGATACTCAAAGCGATCGCCTGTTGTGTCGTGATCTCCGAACCATGTTTGAGCAGACTGTATCCGGATGCCGCTGCCATCGTCGGAATTGCCAGCAGAAAAGAGAACTCCGCTGCCAATGGACGGGATGCTCCCAATGCCAATGCTCCGATGATGGTCGAGGCCGAACGGGAGGTTCCCGGAATCATGGCAAGACACTGTATCAATCCGATCCCGACTGCTGTTTTGTAGGATAGATCTTGAAAATTATCCACTGTTTTTTCACGTCTGCACCACTCTTCCACTTTCAACAGAAGAATCCCTCCGATCAACAATGCAATCGCCACGACCAGAGGGGAATCCTGCATTTTTTCAACCAGATCAGCAGAGAGAAATCCGATCACCAGAATGGGCATGACTCCCGCAATGATCTTGAGCCAGATCCGGAATGTATTCATTCTGATTTCCGCATCTTTCAACATCGCGGCTGGAATCAGGGTTTTATGAAAATAGAGAACTACCGCAAGAATGGAGGCAAACTGGATCACCACATTGAATAGGTTGGTGAAACTGCCTCCGCCGAAATCCATAAACTTGCCAACCAGAATCAGATGTCCGGTACTGCTCACCGGAAGAAATTCTGTGACTCCCTGTACGATTCCCTGCAGGGCTGCTTTCCAATAAAGATCCATAAAACACTTTTATTTCTTTTTTGATATTGTCTGACTCAGCCGGTTGGCATCTGTTGCCACGATCCCGGCAAATTTTTCTGCTGTTTTACTCATTGCAGCTGCAAATCCCGCCGGTGTTTCCTCTGCAAGTTTTTCGCGCAGCAGAATGGTTTTGTCCAATTGTTTTTTCTTGTAGTTAAGATGATAGCGGACACCGAGTTCTGCATATTCTCCGGAGATTTCGAATGTAAGGAGCTCTCCAGTAAGAGTCATCGGATCTTCTTCGGATTGCAGATGTGTTTCCGGCGTATCGCGAAATGCCAGACGCAAATATTTTGTAAGCAGAGATCCCGGCGGTAAGATCCATTTGTGAAAATCATCTCCGGCTATTTCAGATTTTCCGATCCTCGCCGCCATGCGGAAACGATCTCCGGAAGTAGTGACAAACGGCAGAACTTCCAAGGGCTGATGCAGTGTGATCCGCGGCGGTTGTGTCAGATCGTAATAGTGTGTTTTCTGATTGTTTGCCGCCGGGAAAATACTGCATCCCGCCAGCAGGATCAAACAGAAAATCACAGCTGTCTGTGTGATATATTTCATGTTGATACCTCAGCGTTTCGGGAGAGCCGGGATTACGATGACCTGACCGACACGAACCTGCATCCCTTTGATTTTTCCTTTGTTTGCATTGGCAATCAGTTTGTAATACATGCGGGAACCATAATATTTTTGAGAGATTTTGACCAGAGTTTCCCCTTTCTGGACCGTGTGATTGGCAATGACCGAACCCTGTTTTTGGGCTGTGGTCTGTTTCGTATTTTTGGTTTGTTTGACAGCTGCCTGATTCTGCTGTTTATTTTCCTGTTTTGTGACCGCCGTTCTGGTGCGCTGACGGGTTGTCCGGGCATTTTTGAGCATATCTTTCATCTGTGCGTTCTGTTTTTCCAATGCCGCCACATAATTTTTCTGTTCTTCGATGTACTTGACATACTTTTCCAGTTCGGCTTTTGTTTTGGTGAGTTCTTCTGCGGCAGCATTGAGAGCAGCATCATCTTTATATTCTTCCTGCATCTGCTTGAAAAGATTTTTCTTCGCATTGTCACGCAGTGTTATGATTTCACCGCTGTCCTGACTGTTCGGATTCATTTCCAGCCATTTGCCGAAGTGATAAACTGCTTTGACATAATCATTCATATTATCGCCGTAGATATTGGCGAGCTCGTAGTGCGTACGGGAGGATTTGGGACAGAGTACCAGAAAATCTTCAAAATGTTTGGATGCTTCCTGATAATCTGCTGATTTTGCAGCTGTCATGGCTTTTTTGAAAAGCGGATGATTCTGTTCTTTCCCTGCATAATCTTCTTTGCAGGCTGAAAAAAGCATTGCGGCAGATACGGCGGCGGTCAGACAGAAAAATTTTCTTGTATTCATGGAATTTCCCTTTCTCTTTTAAAATAGTATGGTTTCTTTTGATGTAATATAGCCTCTTTTTCTCAGAAAGGAAACTCAAAAACGGCTTTCCTGAAAAAAAAATGAAAAAAAATCGAATTTTTTTCAGTTTTTCATTTGCAAATTAAAAAAATGGTTGTAGATTAAATGTTGTAATCATTACAAGTTTGTAATAATAACAAACAGAATAAAACAAAAAAAAGGAGAAAGTATTATGAAACAGTTTGTCTGCCCGATCTGCGGTTATGTCCACGAAGGAACCGAAGCCCCGGAAAAATGCCCCCAGTGCAAATGCCCGGGAAACAAGTTCACCGAAAAAGTGGAAGGCAAAGTCACCTGGGCTGCTGAACACATCATCGGAATCGCTAAAGGTGTCGATGCACAGGTCCTCGAAGGCTTGAATGCTCACTTCATCGGTGAATGCACAGAAGTTGGAATGTATCTCGCAATGAGCCGTCAGGCTGATCGCGAAGGATATCCGGAAGTTGCTGAAGCATACAAACGGATCGCTTTTGAAGAAGCTGAACACGCTGCAAAATTTGCAGAAATGCTCGGTGAAGTGGTTGCTCCCTGCACCAAAACAAATCTTCAGATGCGTGCCGATGCTGAAAACGGTGCATGTGCCGGAAAGTTTGATATTGCAAAACGTGCAAAAGAACTCGGCTACGATGCAATCCATGACACTGTTCATGAAATGGCAAGAGACGAAGCACGTCATGGTCAGGCTTTCACCGGTTTGCTCAAACGCTACTTCGGTAAATAATTGACTCTCTCTCCCGGTCCGGTCGGATTGTTTGAAACAGTTCGCCGGATCGGTTTTTCTTTGAATTTTTGATCGGAGATTTTTTCTATGATGAATTCAAGAAATCAGATTTCTGAAATGTTGCAAAAGCATGGGATCCGACCGTCGGAACAGAGAATTGTGATCTATCATTATCTGCTCGATCACAGGATCCATCCTGTCGCAGAAACCATTTATCAGGAACTTGTCTCCATGCACCCGACACTCTCAAGAACAACAGTTTACAATACCTTGAAATGTTTTGAGAAAAATGGTCTTGTCATTCCTTTGACGATTGAAGACGGTGAGCTCAGATATGACGTGAATACCTCATTGCATGCTCATTTCAAATGTCGGAAATGTAATTTGATCCACGATATTTTTGCCGATGATCTTACATCTTCTCTGCCGCATCCGGCTGCGGGATATCAGGTGGAAAGCATGCACCTCGACTACTATGGGATTTGTCCCGAATGTGCCGGAAAAAAATAATTTTTTCTTCTTTCTGATCCATTTTTATTTTTTGAGACACACAAAAAAAGGAGCAGCTTTTGACTGCTCCTGAAAAACGTATTATTCTGCAGATTTATTTTCCACAGCATTTTTTGTATTTTTTACCTGAACCACAGGGGCATGGATCATTCCGTCCGACTTTGGGAACATCATGTCGGAAAGTAATATTGATTTCCGGTTCCTGTTCACTCATTTCCATCCCTCCGGCTTCCGGTGTTCCGGACATCATTTCCGGAGTGGCTTCAATCGTTTGATCCGCAGCAAACTGTCCGAGTTGCTGATGGATTTCAGTCATCGGCAGATTGGAGAAGAGCTGTTCAAATGCTTCAAAAGAGGTTGCGGAACGGAACATATTGTTGAGAATTTCCTGATCGATTTCTTCCATCAGGGATTCAAACATTTTGAATGCTTCCTGTTTGTATTCGATCAAGGGGTCTTTCTGAGCATAAGCACGCAGCCCGATACTGGAACGGAGGTTGTCCATTGCATACAGATGATCCTGCCAGAGACGGTCAACAGCATTGAGGATCAGATGCCGTTCGAGCCAGACAAGACCTTCCGGATCTTCTGCTGCTTCTTTCATCTGATACACTTCGCGGATCCTTTCCACAATGGCATCGCATGTTGCATCTTCATTCACGGTTCCGTTGGCTTTGTAAAGAATAACTTTGTCTTCTTCAAATCCGATCGGGAATGTATTGTTCAGCCAAGCCAGCAGATGATCTGCATTGATTCCTGTTGCAGAATTTTTTCCGGCTGCGGCGACAGCTTCTTCGATATGACGGAATACAGCGGTGTCCACAATTTTGAAAATCAGTTCACGGCAGTTATCATTGAACAATGTTTCTTTCCGGAAGCCATAGATAACTTCACGCTGTTTGTTCATGACATCATCATATTCCAGAGTCCGTTTACGGATGGCGAAGTGATGCTGTTCCACACGACGCTGTGCTGTTTCAATGGACTTAGTCAGCCAGGGATGCTGGAGTTCTTCGCCTTCTTCCAAGCCGAAACGTTCCATGATTTTGACGATACGGTCAGAACCGAAAAGACGTATCAGATTGTCTTCCAGAGAGACATAGAACCGGGATGTACCGGGGTCTCCCTGACGTGCTGAGCGTCCGCGCAACTGACGGTCGATTCGGCGGGAGTCATGACGGGAACTGCCGATCACATAAAGACCGCCCAGTTCATCGACCCCTTCACCCAGCTTGATATCGGTTCCGCGTCCAGCCATGTTGGTTGCCACAGTGACCGCAAAACGTTGTCCGGCACGAGCCACGATTTCGGATTCCATCGCATGATTTTTTGCGTTCAGAACATTGTGCGGGATTTTCCGCAGCTTGAGCAGACGGCTCACAATTTCTGAATCTTCCACGGAAATCGTACCCAGAAGAACCGGTTGTCCGCGTTTATAAGCTTCTTCTGTTTCCTTGACGATCGCATTGAATTTTTCGCGTTTTGTTTTGTAAACACTGTCATTATGGTCAAACCGCTGACAGGGTCTGTTGGTGGGGATCACGACAACATCCAGCTTGTAGATCTGATGAAGCTCAGTTGCTTCTGTTTCCGCTGTACCGGTCATCCCTGCCAGTTTTTCATAGAGACGGAAATAGTTCTGGATCGTAATGGATGCCATGGTTTGTGTTTCTTTTTCGATTTCCACATTTTCCTTGGCTTCCAAAGCCTGATGCAAACCATCACTGAAACGGCGTCCCGGCAGGATACGTCCTGTGTGTTCATCAACGATCAAGACTTTATTTTCTGCAACGACATAATGGACATCTTTTTCAAAGAGGCAGTATGCCCGGAGCAGCTGTGAAAGATTCTGGAGACGTTCACTTTTTTCGGAGAACTGTTCCTGGAATTTCTGTTTTTTCGTGAGCTTATCCTGTTCGGAAAGAGCCGGATCATTTTCAATTCCATGAATGGATTCCAGAAGATCAGGCAGAACAAATGCATCCGGATCATCTGGAGAGATGGCGACACGTCCTTTTTCAGTCAGATCCGCTTCCCCGCGTTTTTCATCCATTGCGAAGAAAAGATCGGCTTCGACTTCCTGAAGCATACCGCGGTTCTGATCGCTGCGGACAGTCATTTCCATTTTTTCAAGACGTTTGAGGACTTCAGAAGATTCCAGAATATGAGCCAGCTGTTTATGTCGCGGCATTCCCAGTTTCACCTGAAGCAGTTTGGTAATGGCAACTTCGATCTCATCTTCCGTGACATTTTCTTTGACGAGAATGGAGCGAGCCTCCTGGATCAAGCGACCGCAGAGAAGATTCTGACGGTTGAAAAGATCCGCGATCAGCGGTTTGAGATTGCCATATTGATTGGTGGAGACTGCCACCGGACCGGAAATGATCAATGGAGTTCTGGCTTCGTCGATCAGAATGGAGTCAACTTCGTCGATGATTGCATAAAAATGATTTCGTTGAACCAGATGATCCCGGCTTGTAGCCATACCCATATCACGCAGATAGTCAAAACCGAACTCACTGTTTGTTCCATAAGTGATATCGCAGTTATACTGTTCTCTGCGCTCGGCGGGATCCATATCATTTTGAATACATCCGACTGTCAGTCCGAGATAACGGAATACTGTTCCCATCCATTGACTGTCACGTTTTGCCAGATAATCGTTGACTGTGACCAACTGACAGTTTTTTCCTGTCAGAGCATTGAGGTAGAGCGGGAAAGTTGCGACCAGTGTTTTACCTTCCCCGGTTGCCATTTCAGCGATTTTTCCCTGATGGAGCACGATACCGCCGATGATCTGAACATCAAAGGGGATCATATCCCATGTCATATCATGACCGCAGACATTGACTGTGGTTCCGCAAAGACGGCGGCAGGCATTTTTGACGACTGCGAATGCTTCACACATGATATCATCAGTTGTTTCTCCGTTCCGGAGACGTTCCTGGAATTCAACTGTTTTGGCTTTCAACTGTTCATCAGTCAGATTCTGATATTCTTTTTCCAGCTGATTGACACGCATGACCTTTGGCATGATTTTCTTGATATCACGCCCGGACTTGCTGCCGAAGATTGCTTTTAAGATTTTTGTGAGCATAAAAAAATTGTACCCCTTTTTCTGGTTCAACGGAATGTATCAGCAGACATCGGTTCGATACGGAGATGGAAATCGACTTTCTGTTCTCCGAGATTCAGTGTGATCATAGTGTTCAGACGGGTCAGCAGCAGGGCATACGGGATTTTCACTTCACCTGCGGGAACTGCAACGCCGACATTGCAATCTCCGAGGATCGGTTCAGCATCGCGCAGAGCCAGAATCAGTTTATGCAATTTCATAAATTTTTCTTTCAGCTGTGGATCAAATGCGTAGGGACGGTGGCATTTCGGGCACATTGCCTGAAAATCAGCCGTTTCCAGATCCATCAGGTTGAATTTGACGATCCCGTTGCAATTCGCATCAGTGCACACAAAATCAAGCTGTGCACCCTGTGTATTCATTTCGTTTTTTTCTGCCATGATCAGAGTTCCTGTTTTTATATGTTGTATTTGTTTTTATCCTTTATTCCTGAACTGGTAATATACTCCCATTTCGCACAATATGAAAGACCATATTCAAAAAAAAACGGCTTTTCATATTGATTTTTATAAAAAAGATGCTATTTTTCAGCACAAAAAAGAAGAAAGGATCAAAAAATGCGTCTTTTTATTGAATCTGTTGCCAGAGAAGCGGGCAAAGAAGCTCTTGCTTATTTTACTGATATGAAACATTTTACTGTCTCCGGGAAAGCCACCACCCGTGATCTTGTTTCCGATGCTGACCGGGCTGTTGAAAAGAAAATCATTGAATTGATCCGGGCTGAATATCCTGAACATTCCATTTTCGGCGAAGAAACCGGACGGGATACCGGAAACAGTGAATATTGCTGGGTCATAGATCCTATTGACGGGACACAATCGTTTGTGAAACGTCATCCTTATTTTTCCATTTCCATTGCTTTGAAAAAAAATGGAAAAACCATTGCCGGCTGTGTGTATGCTCCTGTTCTCGGATTGATGTTCAGTGCGGAAGAGGGGAAAGGTGCATTTGAAAATGGTGTGCCGATGCATGTCTCTGACTGTGATGAGATCGGAAATGCCGCATGTGCAACCGGATTTGCCTGTCTCCGTGCCCAGAAAATGGAACATAATAATTTGAAATATTTTAATGAGATCGTTCCGCTGATCCGTGATATCAAACGTTGCGGCTCTGCCGCTCTGGATCTGGCATTCGTGGCATCCGGCAGATATGATGCGTATTGGGAGTTTTCTCTGGCGGAATATGATATCGCTGCCGGGATCTTCCTCGTGGAATCTGCCGGAGGGGTCGTACTCAAACCGTCTAATGGAAATCCTGAATTGGAACTCAGTGTTCTGGCGGCAAATCCTGTGCTCATCAAACAGTTTCAGCCCTTTTTTGAGTAATTTTTTATAACAGCAGATTTTTTTCCAGCCGGAGCAGATACTGTTTGATTTCCAAGCCTCCGCCATATCCGGTCAGTTTTTCATTCCTGCCGTTGACTCTGTGACAGGGGATGATGATCGCTATTGGATTGTTGTGATTGGCTTGTCCGACAGCCTGTGCCGCTTTGGGGGTGCCGATCCTACGGGCAAGTTCGCCATAAGTGATCGTTTCTCCATAAGGGATCCGGCAGAGCTCTCTCCAGACTTTCTGTTGAAATGGTGTGCCCTGCGGTGTTAGGGGGATCGTAAAACTTTTCCGGACTCCTGCAAAATATTCATCCAGTTCCCTGCATGTCTGTTTCAATAACGGAGTCAGACAACACCTCTTTTCTGTCAGGGCATCGACTTGATCCCCGGGCAGATGGAGAGCTGTCAGCCCCCCATCATCTTCTTCCGGAATCAGAAGACCGATGGGGGATTCATATTTCCAGAAAATCATTTTCCTTTATTGTAAAAAATGGTCCAGGTTGCTTCCATAGGTTCAATCGGACTGCCGATGACTTTATTGCCGGAATATGCTTCCCGGAGCTGACGCAGGAATTCATCGTATGAGGGATCCTGTTCAGCATCTTTGGCAACGGTTGGATTGAGATTCCGTTCAAATACGGTTTTTGCATCCGCATTGCCGCGCTGTAATTCTTCTTTCAACAACAGCATCGCTGAAATACGGACACGGAAAGAATCTGGCATCGGCGGTGACATTGGAATCAGGATACATGCTTTTTCGATCAGGATTGTCAAGTCCGGAAGAATGGTGGATTGATACAACTGCAGTTGTGCAATGGCTCTGCACGCAATGGTCCGGATCATTTCTGTTTCCAACGTACGGGTTTTCAGTGCATGATAAAAATCCTGCGCAAAAACTTTATTTTTCAGTTGGAACATCGAGGACATCGCCGCATCTGCCGTGTCCTGATTTTTATCCCGGTAAAGTTTCTTGAGAGTCGGGAATGTTTTGTCAACATTCAATTTTCCGAATGCGACAGCTGCTGCGGTCCGGATTTTCGGATTGACAGATGAACTCCGGGCGATCATGGAGTTTGCGGCTTTTTTGTATTTCAAGTTACCGAGAATTGTGATTGCTTCTTCTGTGAAAATATCATCTTCGGATTCATCCAGCCAACGGAGAATATCCGGAGCATGAGATATATCTTTCAAGTTGTCAAACAATGCTGCGATCTCTCTGCGGGCAGGAATCATTTGATTGCCGATCGCAACCACTTCTTCCCGCAGCAAATGGGATGGCTTTTGGAGAGTCAGAGCTCTGCATGCGGCTTTGCGGACAGTGATATCTTCATCTGCAAAAAGTTTTACAAGATCGGCAGTAATATCCAAACCTTTGTAATATTTTGTACTTTCTGCTGCTGCCGCCCGGATCGCCGGAGAGGGGTCGGCAAATTGTTTTTGCAGAATGACTTTTTTATGATACGGGGGAATCGTTTTTTTGGAAAGCGAAATTCCATCCCGTGTTGCAACCGCTGCCAGACGGACTGCCGGATCGGTATCTTGGATCAGCTGCGGAAGAAGTTTATTCTCCTGCAGATTGTTTGCCAAGCCTCGTGCGACTGCTGCCCGCAGAAGCGGGTTGGATGATTTTGCCGCCGAAGCCAGAATTACATCTGTATCTGGATTTTCTCTCTGCATTGCCAAAAGTTCCATAATGGCTGCCTGGCGGGATGGATTATTTCTTGAAATATAATAAATTTCGCCCAACTGTTTTCCCGGCAGAAACGGTGCATTTTTCTTTGTGAGGATCTTTGTCATGTTCCGGAGCACAAAGGGAATCTTTTCTTTTTGCAGAAAAGTCAGGATCTGCTGCACATTATGATCACCTGTCATCATATAGAGCGTGAATGCAGCCTCGCGGACGAGAGCGGATTCATTCTGCAGATAAGGTTTGAGCCATTTTGCGGATGGCAAATATTGATTTTTACCCGTTTTGACAAAGAGTCTTTTCAATGATTGAAAGAGGTCATCGCAAACGAATGGATTTTTTTCCTTTTCGATCATTCCGCAGATATGTTTTGCCACAGCCGGGTCATGGATCTGCTGTAATTCTTTTGCCATTCTTGAGCGGATTTCCGGCAGAGGGAACTGGTGAAATAATTTGCTTTGCTGTTGCAGAAAATCATGATCGATCCGCAGTTCAGCATTCGGGATCACCAGATTTTCCTGTGTGAGAGCATTATTTTTCCAACACTCCATGACCAACGGGAAAGAGAGCGCGGCTGTTAAAAAAAGTATATGAGTCATATTGGATCCTTCCGGTTGAAATTTCAGTTCTGCTGACGGTACAGACGATATACCCGAATGACAGCGAGGATCAGGAAGATCACATTCAATGCGATCATTGTAACGATATTATTGATCCAGAGCGAGGGGTATTCTTCAAATGCGTTGCTGGTTGCCTGCATGGCAGATACGATCGGGTTGAAAGAGAAAAGAAACGCGGAAAGTCCAGGCGTGAATTTTTCTTTCAACGGGATCGGGATCAAGGTTACAATACAGATAAATCCGGTGATCGCATACGCTGCAGCCGTGGCAGACGGAGTATTTTTTGCAAATGCGGAACAGACCAGTCCGGTGCTGAGGAATGTAGTCGTACTGAGCAGCAGAATAATGATCCAGATCCAAATCGGACGGTATGTCTGGAAAAATTTATTGAACCAGTCCGGTTCTGATTGGATTTTCTGCCAGAGATCCGGGAAAAATGCCGGATCCAGAACGGAGGTTTCCGGGAAACAGACTGCCGGTTCCAGATATGCCATGGCAAGCAGAATGAAAATACTGCTGACCAGAAAAATCAGAGCATAAAAGAAAGTCGCTTTCAGTTTACCGAAAATCAACGTTAACGGTGAGATCGGAGTCATCCGCAGAGCGGTGAATGTATTGCCGGTGATTTCATCGGTGATCAAACCGCTGCTGACGCCCGGCGCAAGCAATGCCACGATCCCGATCTGAAACACAATGGCAACCATACGGACACTGCCGGCTTTGATTTCTTCGCCCATCTGAAAGGAGAGAAGAGTCAACAGAACCAGACTCAATATAAAAATACAGCTGACTGTCCGGATCACAAAGTTCGGATTGGAAAACAGTTTACTGCGCATTTCCGCTACAAAAACAGGATTGCTGAAACGTCCGATCGGTTTCTTGCGTTTCAACGGATCCAGCAGATAGAAAGGAAATGTCAGTTTCCGCTTGATCGCTTTTTTGGTGTCGTTGTAAATATCTCCATTGTGTTTTCTGGATTTGATTTCCGGATGCAGCACGTTGCAGTGGAAGATGATCAGTGAGATCAATGAAATCACCGCAGCGGCAATCAGATAAGTCACAAACGGATTGAAAAATGAGGAGGAAAGCTCCACATTCATCGTCAGTTTATAGGTGTCCGGATACAGCAGATAGCCGATTGCATCAAACGGACTGATACTCCGGATCGTTTGGAAGATCCCGTTGAATTCCGGTAACAGATTGGAGAGCAGGGCGGACGGCAGCCAGGTCGCCCCCGCCAGCAGAAGAACAAGAACATAATTCAACAGAATCGCTCCGGTTGTCCGTCTGCAAACAGAACTGCATGCCAGTCCGATCAGACCGTATGACAATGCTGTTGCCAGCAGGAGAGCCATAATTTTGCTCATGAACAGAACATCCACTCCGCCAGCCAGAGCACAAATCGCTGCCACCGGCATGGAAAGAACGGTCATGATAATGATCATCAAAGCGGCGGATGCCAACTTCCCCGTCATAATATCAAATGAGGTGAGCAGTGTGGTGAACAGTGCCGGATAAGTTCCGCGTTCCCGTTCTGTTGTGATCGAACCTGCTGCAAATGCAGGGATCATCAGAAGCAGGAGAGCCAGATTGACAGAAAAGAACATGGAGAAGATTTTTTTTGCACCTTCTGTAACAACGGACTGAACGCCGCCGGACGGCCAGAGTATGATCAGGAGCAGGGCGAGGATCACCAGATACAATGCAATGATGATCCGGGTTTTCCATGCCCTGGAAACACTCAGAAATTCTCTTGTGAATATCGGATTGCCTTCACGCATTTTTATTCTGCCTTTCTGCCGTTTCCTGAAGTGATATTGATAAAGACATTTTCCAGATCCGCTTCGTTTTCTGCAAACCAGCGGACTTTGACTCCGGCAGACATCAGTTTTTCGAGCAGTACACCGGCAGTTTCACGTCCGCCAGTATAGGATAAACTGATATGATTCTTGTCTGCAATCACTGCATCCTGAACGGTATCAAGTGCAGAAACGATTGCAAGAGCTTTTTCAATTTCGGAATCGACCGTGATGAGGATCGTCAGGTTTTCCTGCAATTTTTCACTGATCTCTTTGACTGTTCCCTGAGCCAGCAAGTGACCTTTATTGACAATTCCGACTCTGTCGCAGATGGATGCCAGTTCCGGCAGAATATGGCTGGAGAGAAGAATCGTCTTTCCCAGTTCGCGCAATCCGGCAATGGTTTTTCTCATTTCAATGCGGGCATTGGGGTCCAGACCGCCGGCAGGTTCATCCAGGATCAGTACATCCGGATCATGGATCAATGTTTTTGCGAGTCCGACCTTCTGACGCATCCCGCGGGAGAGTGAAGCAACCTGATAGTCGATCATATTTTCCGCATGGGTCAGGAAAAGGATCTGTTCGATCCGTTCTTTACGCTGTTTCGGGGGAATCTTGAAAGCGGCACCATAGAAATCCAGAAATTCCCATACGCTCATCTGATCATAAACCCCGGTAATATCCGGCATGTAACCGATACTGCGTTTGATTTTTGTGAAATTCCGGGGAATCACTTCCACATCTCCTATAAATGCTCTGCCGGATTCCGGTTTCAAAAGACCGCAGAGAATTTTGATCGCAGTTGTCTTGCCTGCTCCGTTATGTCCGACAAATCCGTAAATACAGCCTTTGGGTACTTCCAGGTCAAGACCGAAAATTCCACGGTCATTTCCAAATTTCTTGGTAAGTTTTTCCGTTCTGATCATCATGCTGTTTCTCCATTATCAATAATATTTTATTATAATTTTTTGTTTACGAGTTCTGCCGGAACTTTTCCCTGCAGCTGCAGATTCAGTTTCAACACATTCCAAGTGATAAATGCAAATTCTGTATTGCTGAGATTGCGTTCTTTTTTCAGCCTGCCTTCCAAGTGTAAAAGCCCTGTGTTGGTTCCCGAATGGAAGAAAGTCTGCAAAGATTTTCCTTCAAAAGCAAAACGTCCGCTGCCGACAGGTTTGCCAAAGATGACAGTTCCATCCGGCATCTGCAATTTCGGAATCGGTGTAATATGGTCCGTATTGGTCGTGGAGACTGTCACCATGACATTGTCCGGTTGGAATCCATAAAGAACCGGAGGAAGGGCGGCAATCAGTTTTGCGGTGAAATCCTGCTGTATCGCATGTGCCGGATTCAGTTGATTGCCGATCAGCAGCAGACGGGATGATGTTTCTGACGGTGAGAAAGTGAGAAGTTCATGCGGGAGTGTAATATTCTGATCTGTGATCCGCATATCTGCCGGGAACAGGGTCAATGTTTTTCCCTGCACCTGAAATTCTCCTTTCCAGACTGGATGATTTTTATCGACCGGAGAGATTACAACCACGGCAAGCTGAGTTTTGTTATGACTCTTTTCAAGTGCCTGACGCAATGCCATCTGCATCGGATCAGTCATGACATTTTCTGTTTCCTGCAGAGTGCATTTTCCGTCACTGTCAACAGAGATTTGTCTGGAGCCGCCGGGACACAGCAGAAATGCTGCTTCCGCTTCCAATCCGGCGGGGATTTTCCAGGGTGCCAGAGTCATACCGTCTTTTTCGATCCGGATTTCAGGAACCGGATAGTCTGCCAATACGGAAACTGCTTTTTCAGGATTGGCTGATTCCGTGAATTGTTTGGAGGATCTTGCCGCCAGATTCATTTCGTGGATGACCGGTGTCCCATTGGCAAGAGTGCGGATATCCAACAGAGATTTGATATTGAAGGCTCCTGTAGCAATCGATTTGTATCTGGGGATCGGGATCGATTCCAGTCTGTTGCGTGTGCCGGATGCCTGAATATTTTCTTTGCCGGTTTGAGCCGCATACAATGAAACATACGTGTTGGTGTGTTCCGGAAGAGCTGCATTTCGGATTTTGATCACTGCCGCCAATGAACTGCGGTCGCCAAGTGCTTTTTTGACATGCCACAGAATTCCAGCTGTCATCAGAATTGCGATCACACTGCAGGAAAACCATGCAACACCCGCTTTCCGGAAATAGAAACCGATGAACAAGGCAACCAGAAGAAGAGCAAAGTAAAAAATCAGCAGATAGAGGACTACCTTCAGACGCGGCACTGCAAAACCTGTCAATTTATCCAATGGATCATTAAATGTATAACTGGCTGTTTCAGCTCCGTTGGAAAGCAGAATACGTGCCATCAGTTTTTGGGAAAGTGCAGTGTCAAAAAGCAATTTCCCGCGATCCGGCGAGACAGCCAGAAAGATGACCCGTCCTAATCCGAAACGGCTTTCACGGTAAAATGGAAAACCATCATGTGTTGCAAGTGTTACACCGTTTCCTGTTTTTTCCAGAGAATCCAGAAACTCGATCTCCTGACGGTTCATCGGCAATACTTTGTGACCGTTCAGAAGAGATCCTTTGATCGAAAGCCCGGAAATTTTGCGAATTTGCAGCGGAATGACCGGCAACAGTATGTTCAAGGGCGTATCTGCCGCAGCCAATATGCCTTTCGGATTGAGAAAAATCACTGTCCCGCCAGCTGCCGCATATTCAATAATCGCTGAAAATTGAGCAGATGTATAGTTGCTGAAATCCGGATCATTGACTATAAGAAGACGGAGATTTTGAAAGAGTTCCTTTTGTGTCGGAACAGAACTTGCACGGAATGATACCGGAAAGAGTTTGTCTTTAAAAAGCGGATGATCGTTCAATCCGCCGATCGCATCACTGTCATCATTCAGCTGACCGACAAGCTCCTGACGGATCCCCAACAGTTTGATCGAGGATTCGTGAAGGGAGGAGTACGGACGGCGGACTCCATCTTCAAAAATGTCAAAAGCATATTTTTCAGATGCTTCCGTATAAACCGGAACTCTGTAAAGCGCAGTCGAATAGGCGGGGATCGTTACGGACGGACTGCTGGCATTGAGGTTTGCTGTATATCCTTCGGCAGATCTGACACGGAACATGACTGTATGCGGTTTGGGATCCGGATTCTGTAATTCAAATTCCAGAATGTTCCATTGCGATTGATGCATGCGGAATGATGTACCGTAAATGATTTTTGTTTTATTGATTTTGACCGCCGCAGAAAGTGGAAGCATTATGCCGCAGATCAATAGAGTGACCGCCGCAAAACTGAAAAACCTTTTCATATCCATTGAAAACTCCTTTTATTATTTCTTGAAAAATATAATTCAGCACTATAATATAAATATGAATAACTTTCAAATCATTTTTACGCCAAAATCAGATTTTTGAAGCTGTTTTTACAGAAAAAATACATTGCAGACGCCGGAAAATACGTTCAGCGGCATTTTTCTGCAACCATTTTCCAATATTCCAATTTTTGATGATAATTCATTCTTGCCGCCGCAGGACTGGTCGATGGCAGATAAAAAACCTGAAGATCCTCTCTTGTAAACAATCCGTTTTGAAAACGTTTCAGATAATTGTATGCCGCATGACCGTTACAGAAAATAGTTCGGATTTCCGGACATCTCAGCAGGAGTCCGGTGATGTCATTGTGTTGTGCATTGCGGATATTGGAATCCAGACTGCCGGATCGGATACAGCATGAAAGTGTATCCCAGAGCGCAATATGATTTTTTTGTAATTCCTGCAGACGTTCTGCATAGGGAAGATCGGATGAGAAAGAAAAAAGTTCTCCCATGATCCGCCAGAAGGCATTATGGGAGAACGCATAATCTTGTTGCAGCCGCAAAGACTCTTCTCCGGGCATGGATCCGAGGATCAATACTTTTGCATCCGGAGCTGCAACCGGAGGAAAAGAGTGCCGCTGTTGACTCATTTTGAGATAACAAAAATACAGTTGGAGGCAAACAGATTCGGGCAGAGCGGTGTCAGAAATTTCAGAAGATCGCCTTTCTGTGAAATCGGGATCTCTTTCAGAATGCGGATCCCGCGATCTTTGCACAGATTCCGGAAATCCGCCAGGGTCGCCGGATGAATATTGCTTGTTTCATACCATTTTTTCGGAAGACTTTTTGTGACCGGCATGCGGCCGAATAAAATCTGGAGACGGGCTTCCAACTGTCCGAAGTTCATGAAACTGACGATCCCGTGTTTCCCGATCCGCAACATTTCCGTAAGAAGCAGGTCCGGATGTTTGACCTCTTGCAGTGTCCGGCTCAGGATCACATAATCATAACTGTTATCCGGAAATTCACAGAGTTCTTCATTCAGATTCGCCTGAACCACAGGAACACCGCGCTGGACACATTCAATGATCATATCCTGATCCAGTTCAACTCCCATGACTTTTGCCTGTTTCAGAGTTTTCAGTGCTTTCAGCAGACGTCCCGGTCCGCAGCCGAGGTCGAGGATCTTGGCTTTTTGCGGAATCATATCGGCAATCGCTTCAAGGTCTGAACGTGTGATCCGGTCGGTATCTTGAAATTTTATATTGGATGTCATCCTATCACCTCTTGAGAAATATTGCTCAAAAATCCGGTCATCAGTTTGCCGAGCGTTTCATATTCAAGCAGAAACGCATCATGACCATAACCAGACTGAATGTTGCAGAACGTTACATCATTTCCGTTTTCAACCAGCATTTTTGCCAATCCGCGGGAGTGATATTCCGGGAAAAGCCAGTCACTGGAGAAAGATACGATCAGATAAGGACATTTCACGTGCTGGAACGCTTTTTTGTAATCTCCGTCATGATCCAGAGATACATCAAAGTAGTCAATGGCACGTGTGATATAAAGATAGGAGTTTGCATCAAAACGTTCTACAAAGCTGTTCCCCTGATAATTCAGATAACTTTCAACCCGGAAATCAGAATTGAAGTTGAATGAATAATCCGTGGAGGATTGCAACGCACGTCCGAACTTATTGCTCATGGATTCATCGCTCAGATAGGTGATGTGTGCCAGCATACGGGCAATCGCAAGACCTTTCTGGGGCTGTTCGGTATAATTGCCATTCTTCCAGCCGGGATCAGCCATGATCGCTTCGCGTCCCACCCAGTTGAATGCAATGGATTGGGCTGTGATCTGGATCGCTGTGGCAATCGAAATCACACTGCCGACTGTCTCCGGATACAGAATCGGCCACTGATTTGCCAGCATTCCACCCATGGATCCGCCGACCACAGCCATCAATTTTTTGATCCCGAGGTGATCAATCAGACGTTTCTGTGCACGAACCATGTCGGCGATCGTAATGACCGGGAAGTTCATGCGGTAGGGTTCACCGGTATCCGGATCAATGGAGCTGGGCCCGGTCGAACCTGAACAACCACCGAGAATATTACTGCAGATAATGAAATATTTATCTGTATCAAAAGGGCGTCCGGGACCGACAACCGCATCCCACCAGCCGGGTTTTCTGTCATTTTCTGTATGATAACCTGCCAGATGTGCATCTCCGGTCAGGGCATGTTCAACCAGAATCGCATTCGTTTTTTCCGCATTCAGTTTGCCGTATGTTTCATAACGGATCGTTACAGACCGGAGCGTGCGTCCGCAATCCAGCTGCAATACATCTTCCGGAGAATCGCCAAAATGAAAATCCTGTGACTGGACGATTCCAACAGCGGAAGGGGGCGGCGTTTTTTTCTCTGTTGCCATGATTTTCCGAACCTTCTGTTATGATAAAAAAGAACCGGAGCAGACTGTTGCAAGCCGTCTCCGGAACAATTTTTCTGATAAAAACCTGTTACAGTGTTTTTCCGCTGAGTGCTTTCAGCGCACTGACATATTTTTCACGGGTCTTTTCCACAATTTCCTGCGGAAGTTCCGGTGCAGGCGGAGTCTTATCCCAGTCAAGACTTTCAAGATAGTCACGGACAAACTGTTTGTCAAGACTCGGCGGACTGCAGCCGACACTGTATTCACTTTTCGGCCAGAAACGGCTGGAATCCGGAGTGAGGACTTCATCAATCAGAATGACTTCACCATCCAACTGTCCGAATTCAAATTTTGTGTCTGCAAGAATGATCCCGCATTTTTCTGCATGAGCAGATGCTTCTTTATAAATCCGCAATGTGCAATCAGAAACTTTCTGAGCCAGATCTTTGCCGACAATTTCACAAGCTGTTTCAAAGCTGATATTTTCATCATGCCCGGTATCGGCTTTGGTAGAGGGAGTAAACAACGGTTCAGCCAATTTCTGAGCCTGCTGATATCCATCCGGCAATGCAATGCCGCAAACTTTACCGGTTTTCTTGTAATCTTTCCATCCGCTTCCGATCAGATAGCCGCGGACAATACATTCCAACGGAATCGTTTTTGCTTTTTTGACGATCAGAGAACGACCGGCAAGATCTTTTGCATAGGGTTTGAGGACTTCCGGGAAATCCGCCACATCAGAATAAAGAATGTGATTCGGCATCCAGGAAAGGAATTCAAACCAGAAAAGAGACATAGAGGTGAGGACACGTCCTTTGTCCGGAATCCCGTTGGGCATTACGCAATCGAATGCACTGATCCGGTCCGTTGCGACAAAGAGAAGGCTGTCTCCCAAATCATAAATATCACGGACTTTGCCGCGATGAGGTGCGGCAAGTTCCGGAATTTCCGTTACAAGCAAAGCTCCGTTGGAATCGTATTTCATCTTTCCATCCCTTAGGCGATAGAAGTGATTCTGACCTTTGTGAGCTCCTGTCTGTGACCTTTGCGTCTGCGATAGCCTCTGCGACGTTTCATCTTGAATGCGATCACTTTCGGACCGCGGAAGTGTTCAACGATTTCTGCTTCGACTTTTGCGCCTTCAACGGTCGGATTGCCGTATTTCATTTCTGCACCTTCACCGATTGCGAGAACTTCTGCAAAGGTGATTTTTGCGCCAGCTTCGCCGGCGATGCGTTCCATGGTCACAATTTCCTGTTCCTGGACTTTAAACTGTTTTCCACCACTGGTGATCACTGCGTACATAACACATCTCCTGTTCTATTGGTTATTTTTGTATAACATTTTGTTTTTCTATTCTCAAGCCTTTAAATATACTCCCAAAACTTTTATATTCAAATTCATAATCAGAAAAAATGGATTTTTTTTCAAAAAAAAGAGCAACTAAGCACGTTTTCAGTTGTCTTTTTATGAAAACAGGGCATATTTTGACCTGTTAATAGAAGAGAAAGGAGCATTTATCATGTTGAAAGTCTATGCATGGAGCATCTGTCCGCATTGTCAGAAAACTGTCCGTTGGCTGAAAGAACACAAGATTCCTTTTGAATATCTGGAGATCGAAGATCAGCCGGATGAAGTCATTCAAAAAGTCATAGAGGTCAACGGCGGTGATGACTGGGTCGTTCCCACTATGGAATATAATGGGAAATGGCGTCCCGGTCAAATCTACAATCCAATCTTTCTCGAACAGGATCTCAAGGAGTGGGGACTGCTTTGATCCTTATGACTGTTTTTCATGCCGCAATGCCATCTGAAGCATTCTGATGGCAAGAACTCCTGCGCCGAAGCCATTATCTATATTAACTGTACTCAATCCTTCTGCGCAGGAGTTGAGCATGGAAAGCAGTGGAGCCAATCCTTGAAATGAAGCGCCGTATCCCACCGAAGTCGGAACTGCGATCACCGGAGTATCCACCAATCCCGCCAGAACACTGCCTAATGCTCCTTCCATTCCGGCAACTGCTATGACTGCATCTGCTTCCCGGATCTCGCCGATCCTGGAGAGCAGTCTGTGTATGCCAGCTACTCCTACATCATAATACCGGTTCACTTCCGCTCCGGCAAATTCGATCGTACCTGCTGCTTCTTCAGCCACAGGAATATCGGCTGTTCCTCCGGTACAAACAGCGATCCTGCCCGGAAGTTTTTTCTGTTCTGCTGTTTTACAGGTCAACAACCGTGAAACCGGATCATAATTGCAACTGATCCGGGATCCCAGCAGAAAATCATATTGTTCCTGTGTGCATTTTGTTCCCAGTACGGACTTGTTTTCCGCAATAAAAGCCTGCATGATTTCTGCCAACTGCTGCGGTGTTTTTCCCGGACAATATATCGTTTCTCCCATGCCGGTACGTCCGGAACGGGTCATATCCAATTTGGCAAATCTCAAATCTGTATCGCGATCCTGTATCATTCTGAAAACTCCGTTTATTTTTTTTGTAATATGAATATCGTGATTTCGGAGGGTCTCCCGAGCCGGATCGGAAATCCTTTCCAGATGCCGCTGCCGTTGGAAACATAGACTTTGCCTTTACCCTGATCGTACCAACCGGAAACAAATCCTCTGTTGAAGCGTCCCACCAGATAATCCAATCCCCGGAACATACCGCCATGAGTGTGGCCGGAAAATTGCAGATCTGCACCTTTATGTCCGGCTTTTGCAACAGTGTCCGGACGGTGTGACATCAGGATCGTGAACGCATGCGGAGGGATATTTTTGAATGTTGCTGTCAAATCCGGCTGAATATCTTTTGTTCGCTTTCCTGCCGGATCAGCCACTCCGCAGATCCAGATATCTTTTTCCGGAATGTAATGATTCTGATTCAACAGAACCATGTGTCCCTGTTCCGTAAAATAGCGCATCCATGGAGCAAAGCCGGAATAATATTCATGATTTCCCGGAACAAGATAGACTCCGTATTTTGCGTGAAGCTCTTTCAAAGGCTCAAGAATATGGCTGATTTTTTGCGGAGTTCCATCTGCAAGATCGCCCAGAAGTAAAATCACATCCGGTTTTTCTGCATTTGTTTTCTGCACGATTTTCCGGAGTTGACCGGGTGTGGAAAGTTTATCCGCATGAAGATCTGCAAGAACTGCTATCTTCAAGCCATCCGCTTTGAACGGCAGGTGTGAATCTTTGTCGTATGTGACCGTTTCATATTTGACGGATGGAATTTTTATGCCGTTATAAAGTCCTGCCGCAGTGAGCAGAACAGCCGTTGAAAAAAGAATCAGATTCAATTTGTTGAGCGGAATGTTTCTGATCTCCGGAGATGGTTTGCCCTGTAATGCACAACGGTATTTTCTGTAAGCAGAAATGATCTTGCGTACCAATAATACAATATCGCTTGCGAGCAGAAGGATAAAGAAAAAAATCAGCAATGCAAACAGTATGATCGCACTCCAGAGAATGAACGGTGACAGATCCGGCGCAAAAAAGAGCGGACCGCCCAACCAGAAGAGCAGGTTGTTTTTGAATGCGGTCAATGCGGTCAATACCGTCAGCAAGACCTTCCAGCCCCAGTGGATTTTCAGTGGCAGGATCGCCCTGAAAAATATATAAGGAGTCAGAATAAATCCGTATAATATCATTATTGGAAGAGTCCTTCCGGCAGTTTCTGTTTGAACGGTCCGGCGTTGACATCATTGAACCGGATCGTTGTGAACCAGCCTTTTCCGCTCAAATTGATTTTTGTGATGAACCAGTAATCATTATTTTTCCGGAAAGCAGCAGCTTCCAGTTTCCGGACAGGTTCCTTGGAATCTTTTCTGTACCATTCCGCTTTGAACGGGAAGAGATACTGACAACTGATCGTGACCACGACCTGTTCTTTTCTATCTTTGGATTCCAAGCGAAAAACCCGGCATTTTTCCATGCGGACAGTTACCGGTGCTTCTTCTTTGACAAATTTCCAATAGAGAAAACTCAATGCCAGATCTTCCGGAGTGATTCCGTAAATTCCAATTTGTGCTTTTTTGCCGTCTGTGATCCGTTTTTCCACATTGGTCGCACCATCTTTTCCGTAGGATTGTCCAATCGTATAGACCTCATTTCCGTTGAAACGGATTTGTGCAAGTGTGCGGACAGGTGTGAAGAAGATCCCCATTTCGATTTTTGCCTGAACCGGGCGGGAATTATCGCGGAGATGCTGTGCTGTCCCTTTCAGAGACGCCCATGAATCCCGTCCGGGCGGGTTACGTACATATCCCAGAAAACGTTCCGGATCGATTTTTTCCGGATCGATTTTTTCCGTCGCTTCTGCTGTCAGGAAAATCCCCAACAGCAGGAAACATATTGCAATCCCCCCCCGGAGAGAGCATTTTTTCATTTTTTACCAGCCTTTCGTCCGGTTGATTTTTTCTTGGCTGCTTTTGCGTTTTTTGCAGCTTTTTTCTTTTTGATCAGCATCAGATCGAGAACTTCCTGAATCCGGGAGACAAAATAGAATTTGACCTGTTTCATCACATCTTCGGGAATATCTTCCTGATCTTTACGGTTTTCTTCGGGCAGGATGATATTGGTGATTCCGGCGCGGAGAGCTCCGATGGATTTTTCCTTGACCCCGCCGATCGCTGTGACTTTTCCGCGCAGATTGATTTCTCCAGTCATAGCAAAATCATGACGGACTGGTGTCCCTGTCAGGAGCGAGACCAATGCTGTGGTGATTGTCACACCCGCCGATGGACCATCTTTCGGTGTTGCCCCGTCCGGAACATGAATATGAATATCTTTTTCGGCGAATACAGCCGGATCGATCCCCAGTTCTTCCGCGTGTCCTTTAATATAAGTAAGAGCGGCAGAAGCACTTTCTTTCATGACATTTCCCAAAGATCCGGTCAGTTTCAGTTCTCCTTTTCCGGGGATCATGGCTGTTTCCACCTGAAGGATCGTGCCGCCGACACTGGTCCATGCCATACCGGTTGCCACTCCGATTTCCGGAGCTTGCATTGCTTCATCCATCAGGAATTTCCGTGCGCCCAACAGAGAATGGATATCTTTTGCTCCAATCACGATTTTTTTGCCTTTGCGTTTGCCTTCCACGATTTCCCGTGCAAGTTTCCGGCAAATCTGACCGAAAGTTCTTTCCAACTGCCGGACTCCGGCTTCCCGTGTGTAGTAGTTGATCAATTCATCAGCGGCATCTTTTGTGATTGAAACATTACGGTCTTCAAATCCATTTTCCTTGAGTTGACGCGGAATCAGGAATTGTTCTGCAATATGCAATTTTTCGGTTGCAGTGTACCCGGGCAGTCTGACTACATCCATACGGTCCAGCAGCGGACCGGGGATCGAATCTGTAATGTTGGCTGTTGCGATGAACATGACTGCACTGAGATCGTAATCCACTTCCAGATAATGATCGCTGAATGTATTGTTCTGTTGCGGGTCGAGCACTTCCAGCAGAGCCGATGCCGGATCCCCGCGAAAATCATTGCCCAACTTGTCGATTTCATCCAGCATGATCACAGGATTGGAGGTCCCGGCTTTTTTCATACTCTGAATGATCCGTCCCGGCAATGCTCCGATGTAGGTACGGCGATGACCGCGTATCTCTGCTTCATCCCGGACTCCGCCCAGAGACATGCGGATGAATTTGCGACCCATCGCTTCTGCAATGGATTTGCCCAGAGATGTTTTTCCCACTCCCGGAGGACCGACAAAACAGATGATCGGAGCTTTCCGGTCTTTTTTCAGTTGGAGAACCGAAAGAAATTCCAGAATACGCTCTTTGATATCTTTCAAACCGTAATGATCCCGGTCAAGAATTGCTGCCGCTTCTTTGATGTCCAGACGGTCTTCTGTGTATTGATTCCACGGAACCGAAAGCAGCCAGTCAATATAAGTATAAGCAATATTGTATTCCGCTGCCGCCTGCGGGATCATTTCAAGACGTTCTGTTTCTTTTTTGAGAATTTCCACAACATTTTCCGGCAGATCCAGTTTGCTCATGCGTTCCTGAATATTGACGATATCCGGATTCCGGTTGCCTTCGCCCAGTTCATCTTTGATCGTGCGGAGCTGTTCCCGCAGGAAAAATTCCCGTTGGGATTTGCTCATGGCATTATGGACCTGAGACTGGATTTCAGAGCCGAGACGCAAAACTTCCACTTCACGGTTGAGCAGGATTGTCATCAGGTGCAGACGTTCCTGCAAGGCGGGCAGAGTCAGGATCGCCAGTTTTTCAATGTAACTGATATTGATCGTGTCTGCGATCAGGTCAACGATCCGGTTGCTGTCGGTCAGATTCAGAATGGCAATCTTGAGTTCTTCCGGGAAATTCGGAGAGAATGAAACGATCTCCTGAAATTGTTTGACTGCATTCCGGACCATGGCAGTCGTTTCGATGCTGTTGTCCGGGTCTTCTTTGAGTTTTTCAACCGTGACCAGAGATTCACTTTCATTTTCCATTGTTTCAAAATGGACTCTGGATAATCCCCGCATCAGGACACGGACTGTATTATCCGGGAATTTCAGGGATTTGACCAGTCTGCACACAACTCCGGTTGTGGAGACCTGTTCCTCGTCCAACTGAAAATGTTCGGTGTTCAATTCGATTCCCTGTACTTCGGAAACGGCATTGTCTTTATCCGGCATTTCCGGAAAAACTGCGATCAGGCGATCTCCGGCTGCCGCTTTTTCAATTTGTGCAATCACTTTCGGATTGTCCAGAACCAGCGGAGTCAGAGCATACGGGAACAGAATCACTCCCGGTTGAGAGATCGCCGGGACAGTCAATCTGCTTTTGTCTGTCTGTTCCTCTGTTTGCTCCGATGTTTTATCCAAAAAATCTTTGTTTTCTTCATCCATAAAAATCCTCCCTCGTTTATGTATTCTTTAAATTATGCGTGATAGACTGTAGCTTGAATTTGTATTTTTGCAACTGTTACAGACAACTTTTTTCATAAAATTTCTGTATTTTTTTTGAAAAGACCCTGTTTTTCGGGGAAAAGTTCTCTGAAAAGAGAGGAAAAAGTAAAAAACATTGAAAGGAATGGGCAGGGTGTGAAATAGGTAAAAAAATACCTTTTTCAAAAAAAATATAAAAAAACATTTGACAACAGTGATTTTCAGGTGTACATTTCCAGTATTTGTAGATTTTAATTTTAATCTATTTTAACAAATTGTATTAACCATAAAACCAAGGAGTGTGTAATGGGAAAAGAAATTACAGTTGACGGTAATTACGCCGCCGCGCATGTAGCTTACGCATTGAGCGAAGTTGCAGCAATTTACCCGATCACCCCGTCCTCCACCATGGGCGAATGGGTTGATGAATGGGCAAGTCAGCACAAGAAAAACATCTGGGGCAAAGAAGTGTCTGTTGCAGAAATGCAGTCTGAAGCAGGTGCCGCAGGTGCTGTTCACGGTTCTCTTGCCGCAGGTGCTCTGACCAGTACCTATACCGCATCTCAGGGTCTTCTCCTGATGATCCCGAACATGTACAAGATCGCCGGTGAACTTCTTCCGACCGTCTTCCACGTGACCGCACGTGCTCTCGCATGTCAGTCTCTTGCAATTTTCGGTGACCACTCTGACGTTATGGCTTGCCGTAACACCGGTTTCGCCATGCTCGCAGCTGCTTCCGTCCAGGAAGAAATGGACCTCGCTCTGGTTGCTCACCTCGCAACGTACAAATCTAAAGTTCCGTTCCTGCAGTTCTTCGACGGTTTCCGTACCTCTCACGAACTCCACAAGATCGATGAAATCTCCTATGAAACCATCGCTTCTCTTGTCGAACCCCAGTACATCGAAGAATTCCGTGAACGCGCTCTCCGTCCTGATAAACCCATCTGCAAAGTCGGTGCTCAGAACGGCGACGTTTACTTCCAGGGTCGCGAAACTGTTAATAAATTCTATGATGCAACTCCGGCTATCGTTCAGGAATACATGGACAAAGTTGCAGCCAAGACCGGCCGCAGCTACAAACTGTTCGACTATGTCGGTGCTGAAGATGCTACCGATGTGATCGTTTCCATGGGTTCCTCCTGCGAAACCATCGAAGAAGCTATCACCTACCTCAACAAGAATCGCGGTACAAAATACGGTTTGGTCAAAGTCCGTCTCTACCGTCCGTTCTACGCAGAAGCATTCAAAGCTGTCCTGCCGAAAACTGTCAAACGCATCGCTGTTCTCGACCGTACAAAAGAACCCGGCGCACTCGGCGAACCGCTGTTCCTCGATGTCAAAGTCGCAATCGACAACAATGATATCTTCATCATCGGCGGCCGTTACGGTCTCTCCTCCAAAGAATTCTCTCCCTCCATGGTCCTTGCTATCTACAAGCACTTGGAAAAGAAAGGTTTCCACGGATTCACAGTCGGTATCACCGATGACGTCACCAACACCTCTCTGGTTGTTGAAGAACAGATCGTTACCGAACCTGCCGGAACCACAAACTGCATGTTCTACGGATTGGGCGGCGACGGTACCGTCGGTGCCAACAAGACCACCATCAAAATCATCGGTCAGTACACCAACAAACATGCTCAGGCATACTTTGCTTATGACTCCAAGAAGTCTTTCGGTCTGACCTGCTCCCACCTCCGTTTCTCTGATTCCCCGATCAAATCCACCTATTTGATCACCAGCCCGGACTTTGTTTCCTGCTCCACCGCAGCTTACATCGGCCGTTATGACCTGCTCAAAGGAATCAAAGAAGGCGGTACTTTCCTGCTGAACAGCCATTACAGCAATGATGAAGTGTTTGAACACCTCACACGCGATATGCAGGAAACCATCATCAATAAGAAAGTCAAATTCTATAATATCAACGCTGAAGCGATCGTCAAAAACATGCCCGGTCTCCGCGGCAAAGGTGCTAACACCGTTATGATGGTTGCTTACTTCAAACTTTCCGGCATCGTTCCCTACGCTCAGGCTGAAGAAGGTATGAAGAACCTCAACGCAAAGACCTTCGGTAAAAAAGGTCAGGATATCGTTGATATGAACAACCAGCTCGTCGATATGGCTGCTGATGCCTGCCAGGAAGTCAAGATCCCGGCATCTCTCGACGGCGTTGCATGCTACAATCCGCCGAAACTGATCGCTGATGATGCTGATGAATTCGCCAAGAAGATCATCGAACCGCTCATGCACAATGAAGGTGACAGCGTTCCGGTTTCTGCAATGTCTGTTGACGGTTCTCTGCCGACAGGTACTGCATGTCTGGAAAAACGCGGTGTTGCTCCGCGTGTTCCGACATGGGTCGTTGACAACTGTATCCAGTGCGGTTTCTGCGCAATGGCTTGCCCGCACGCTGCAATCCGTACCAAGCTGATCTCTGTTGCTGAAATGGCTAAAGCTCCGGCAACCTTCAAATCCAAAGATCCGCTGCCGAAAGATGAAAACTACAAGTTCGCTATCCAGGTCTATATCGAAGACTGTACCGGTTGCGGTGTCTGTCTCGATCAGTGCCCGTCCAAAGCTGAAAAACGCGCTCTCGTCTGGTCCACACTGGATGCTGAACGTGCTGCCGGCATCAACGAAAACGAAACATTCTTTGAATCTACCGCAGACAACGTTTTGGGCAAAAACAGCGTGAACACCGTCAAAGGTGCAATGCTTCGCAAACCGTTGTTTGAATTCTCCGGTGCTTGCGCAGGATGCGGCGAAACTCCGTATGTCAAACTGATGGCTCAGCTCTTCGGCGAAAACGTCATGATCGCCAACGCCACCGGCTGCTCCTCTATCTACGGCGGTACATTCCCGACCATCCCGTACACCAAGACCAAAGACGGTCGTGGTCCGGCATGGGCAAACTCCCTCTTCGAAGATAACGCTGAATTCGGTTTCGGTATGCGTCTCGCTGTCGATCAGAACCGCGCCATCCTCAAAGAATATGTCGAAAAAGTCCTCGCTTGCGAAAACGCATGCGGCGAACTGAAAGCTGCTCTCCAGGGCGCAATGGCAAACTGGGATAACTCCAAGACTCCGGCTGCTGTTGAAGCTCAGAAAGTTGCCAAAGCTGCTGTTGCAAAAGCTCTCGCAGAATGCAACTGCCCCGAAGGGAAACCGATCCTCGCCAAGATCAACGAACTCTCCGATTACTTCTGCGACAAATCTGTCTGGATCCTCGGTGGTGACGGTTGGGCGAACGATATCGGTTACGGAGGTATCGACCACGTCGTTGCT
>JAGCNI010000068.1 GCA_017646015.1 Lentisphaeria bacterium | reverse complement strand
TTATCTGGTTATTGGAAAAATGGGGCATCCTGCTCCCTATACCGTGATTCCCGCAATGATTGCAAACTTCAAAATTTATGGTCAGTCCGGGGTGAAACGATATTTCAGTGAACTTGAAATCGCATCCGGAACAAAACACAGTTTCTTCTCCATGAGTTTTCATGACCTGACTCTTTATCTGAATATGAAACTGATGGAAGATCCTTTCCGTAATACCAATACACTGTTGGATGATTATTTTGAAAAATATTATGGCCCTGCAGCGGCTCCCATGCGGCAGTTGTTTGATACACTGATCCAGCGACAGAGCTCAAATCGTCAATCTTTGGGAAAACTTCCCCCCCGTCAGTGGAAACATGCGGATCATGCTTTTTTGAAAACTGCGGAATCTCTTTTGGATCAAGCCGAAAAACTTGTTGGAAATGATGAGACTTATCTTCGGAGAATCGGTTTTGAGCGCTTGCCGATTGATACCATGCTTCTGCTGAATCGTCCGAAAAAAGCAAATGATCCGGAAAATCTGAAGCTGGTCAATCGCTTGAAAAAGAATTATCGTATTGCTGTCAAACGTTTGATTACACCTGCGTTGCAAAAACCGACGATTGAAATGTTGGAAAAGAAATTGGATATTATTCTCAATCCGCTTCCGCTTCCGAATCAATTTCCTGCAGATAAAACGGAACAACGCTCTGTGAAATTCGGCGGGTTTGCAGGAATGGTTGTTGATGATCCCGATGCATTTGAAGGGAAAGCTGTTCATTCTCTGCGGATCGCAGAAGAAAATCACCGGAAACATTTGCCTCAGATCGGTATTTTTGATCTTGCTGCACGTAAAGATGCTGTGAAACGTGTCATTAAGCTTGAAGAGATTCCCGCGGATGGGAAATATCATATTTACCATCTTGGCAGACTCAGACCTGCAGATTATATGCACCTGACAGGCTGGGCTCATTATTCCTGGCATATCCGTTTCCCCCTGGAAATGCCGGAAGCTCAAGCTGAATACGATGCATATGCGTCATTGAAATTTGTGGGGCCTGCCTATGTGAAAGGAGCCACGGGGAAAAGTGATTTCTTGATCGACCGGGTATTTTTTGTTCGGGCAGATTCCCTTTTGCCGAAAGAGTTTGACCCTGAAAAAAGTCAGATCCGTCAGGTGGGAAATAATCCCTGGTTCCGTGGTACACGGGTTTCGGATTCCGGGGCAGCCGGCGGTAAAGCTATTTGTCTGGAAGGGAAAGAAGAACGGCATAAAACCAATATGTCGCTTGGTATTTTTGATATGGGAACAAAGCGGGATTTGATCAAATTTACTTTCAAGTCCGGAACTGTTCCGCAGGATGAGAAATTTCATCTGCACCGGATCGGAATTTTAAGAAAAGGGAACAGTGGAAAGCTGGCAGGCTGGATCCATCCCTCCTGGGGACTTCAATTCCCTGCTCATAAACTTGATCCTGCAAAGGAATATGAGGTTTATGTCTCGCTGAAAATGACCGGAGCTGCTTATGTGAAAGGTTCAGTTAAACCTTCCGCTGTTTTCTGCGATTACGTCATATTCGTTGAGAAATAATACTGTTTTGAAAAAGGAGATTTATCTATGAAACAGGATATTTTTGCGATTTATTTTCCAAGCTGGCATCCGGATAAACATTATGAGAAATGGTATGGCAAAGGATTCTGTGAATGGGAACTGGTCAAAAGTACCAAACCATTATTTGATGGTCACTACCAGCCGCGTCGTCCGCTCTGGGGTTACTTTGATGAATCCGATCCGGCAATGATGGCGAAACAGATCGATATTGCAGCTGACAGCGGAATCACCGGGTTTCTT
>JAGCNI010000005.1 GCA_017646015.1 Lentisphaeria bacterium | reverse complement strand
CTTCATAAACCGCCTTGCCAGACTTGGCACGGCGTAGCCCGCAGGGCGAAGACGGCTGAAGCATTGTTTCCGTCTTCATTTCATTACGCCGCGGCAAGCCATTTCATTCCGATATGAAGCATTTCGCTTACGCTCCGTATGACCTGTTATCCATAGCACTTCGTGCGACGGATGATGAGAAAATAAAAAAATGAGAGTTTATTCGTTTGCAATACAACGCTATCCGCACTATATTATGACCTGCAATCCAGTCCTTTATGGCTGGATTTTTTTGTATCTTGGTCTGATCTGAAGAATCATCTGCGCAACAGATAAACTGAAATTTCCAGAGATAAATCAAATTTTTTCTCTTTTTCCTGACAACTTCATCAAAAAAATTCAAACCGATATTGCCTTTTGCATGATTCCGGTATATATTACGCTGTAAAACAACATAATAACTTGTTTTCTTCAGGGCAAGGTGACGCACGGTGTGCTGTGTGAATTCCTTACCGGCGGTACAGTCCGCGAGCCGGGGTCTTTTCGGATCCGTCCGGCAGACATGGTGAAATTCCATGACCGACAGTTACAGTCTGGATGAGAGAAGAAAGCGTTATATGGAGTTTGTTTCTGTGATGCAGAAAATACTCCCTGTATGCTGATCTGTCTTTCGGACATTCTGTTTTCCTGAGAAGACATTAACAGAAGGAGAAATCTGTTATGGAATTTCAGTTTGATTCCGTTGAGTCGGTTCTGGAGGATATCCGGAACGGAAAAATGATCATTGTCACGGACGATGAAAACCGTGAGAATGAAGGGGATTTGGTCTGTGCTGCAGAAAAAATCACACCAGAAACGATCAATTTTATGATTACCCACGCCCGTGGACTTGTTTGTGCACCAATCACAGAAGCCCGTGCGAAAGAACTCGGGATTTACCGCAATCCTTCCACAGATCATTTCAAAACAGCCTTTACAGAAAGTGTTGATGCGTTATCCGGCACGACCGGGATTTCTGCATTTGACCGTGCCAATACAGTGAAAGCGCTGATGGATCCGGCATGTACCCGTGCGGATTTCGGAATCCCGGGTCATATTTTCCCGATTGCCGCCCGTCCCGGCGGAGTATTGCAGCGGACAGGTCATACCGAAGCGGCAGTGGATCTTGCCCGTCTTGCCGGATTGCATCCGGCGGGAGTGATTTGCGAAATCACCAAAGAAGACGGTACAATGGCACGACTGCCGGATTTGATGAAATTCAAAGAAAAACATGGACTGAAAATCCTTTCCATTGAAGCACTTGTGGCATATCGCAGACGTACGGAACATCTGGTGGCTTGTGAGGAAACAGTCAATCTGCCGACCAAGTTCGGGGATTTTAAGATGCACTTGTACCGTTCCCTGATCGACAACTCCACTCATCTGGCTCTGGTCATGGGGGATGTCCGCGGAAAAGACTCTGTGCTGACCCGGGTCCACAGTGAATGTCTGACCGGCGATGTGTTCGGTTCCGGACGTTGTGATTGCGGGGATCAGTTGCATACAGCGATGAAAATGATTGCTCAGGAAGGTTGCGGTGTAGTAGTTTATATGCGTCAGGAAGGACGCGGGATCGGATTGGAAAACAAACTGCATGCGTACCGTTTGCAGGAAGAGGGTTGCGATACAGTTGAAGCCAATATCCGGCTCGGTTTTCCGCCGGATTTGCGGGAATACGGAGTCGGCGCACAAATCCTGCTGGATCTCGGGATCGAGGGAGTGCGTCTGCTGACCAATAATCCGCAGAAGATCATCGGGATCGACGGATATGGTTTGAAAATCGTAAAGCGGGTCCCGATCGTGATCGAACCGCATGAACATAACCGGCATTATCTGGAAACGAAACAGAAAAAAATGGGACATTTGCTGGATGATGCGTCAAACACGGCTGAAAAAAATTGAAATCAGCAGGATTTGCAGTATATTATAGAAAAAACATCTTATGATAAATTTTATGAAAGGACAGTGAAGATGCAGGAACATGGAAAAACTTTTGAAGGAATGCTCAACGCAACAGGTCTGAAACTGGGGATCGTCTGTGCCCGTTTCAATGATTTTTTTGTCAGTGAATTGCTGGGCGGCGCACTGGATACATTCCGTCGTCTGGGTGGCAATCCGGAAGATGTGGATGTGGCATGGGTCCCGGGATCATTTGAAATCCCGATGGTCGTTTCCAAAATGATGGATACAGGAAAATATGATGCCATGATCGGACTCGGTGTTGTGATCCGCGGTTCCACAGCTCATGCAGATTATATCAACTCTCAGGTTTCCAAAGCCCTGGGACAGCTTGCCATTGAAAAAGGCATTCCCGCGATCTATGGGGTCGTCACCACTGAAAATATCGAACAGGCAATCGAACGCAGCGGAACCAAAGCCGGAAACCGCGGTGCAGATGCAGCCCGTTCTGCCATCGAAATGGCAAATCTGATGAAGAGCATCTCCCGGAAGGATTGAAACGGAGAATCTGAAGTATGAAAGACAATATTGATATTCCGGCAGGAAAACCGGAAAGACAAAACGGCAAAAACCTGATTCCGAAACTTCATTTCAAACGTCTGGGCAGAGAACTTGCCATGCAATTTCTGTTCCAGTGCGATCTGGGCGGCATGGATGATCTGGCGGAAAATCTGGAAAATTTCTGGGAACAGGCTGAATTTTCCGGTGAATTTCCGTCGGAAAAGATTTTCCGGAAAGCCCGGACTTATGCAGAAAAAATCATTGCCGGTGTTTGTGAACAGGAAGAAGAGATCAATGCGATCATTGCCCGTTTTTCTGATAAGTGGGATATTTCCCGTATGCCGATCGTGGATCGGAACATCATCCGTGTTGCGATCTATGAAATGCATTATTGTCCGGATATTCCCCTGCTGGTCAGTATTGATGAAGCGATTGAAATCGCCAAAGATTACAGTTCCCTCAAATCCGGAAACTTTATCAATGGTCTGCTGAATGCCATCAAAGATACTCTGCCCAGAAATATCAAAGATCCGGCAGCCGACAGAAACAGCAGCGAAACAGAGGAAGAATAAATGTCTATTTTTGATGTATTCAAACGTGGACTGAAAAAGACAGCAGTCGCGATCGGTCGCGGGATCAGCAGCGTATTTACAGATGTCAAAAAGTGGGATGATGAATCTTTCACCAGATTGGAGAAAGAGTTGATCGGAGCCGATTTCGGTGTGCAGACATCCAAAAAGATCGTTGCCGGATTGAAAGACCGTTATCAGCAGGGAGAATTTTCCGGTGAAAAAGATATTCTCACTGTTGCCCGCGAAGAACTCTGCAAAGTTCTGCATGAAGGATTGCGTCCGCTTCATCAGGCTCCGGAAGGACCGACTGTGATCCTGATGGTCGGGGTCAACGGAAGCGGAAAAACCACGACCACAGGAAAATTGGCAGCTCTTTTTACAGCTCAGGGGAAAAAGGTCATGCTGGCGGCATGTGATACATTCCGTGCTGCGGCAGTGGAACAGCTGAAACTCTGGGGAGAACGTACCGGATGTCCGGTCATTGCTTCCAAACCGGGAGCTGATGCCGCCGCCGTTGCATTCGATGCAGTTTCTTCAGCAAAAGCCAGAAATGTAGATTATCTGATCATTGATACTGCCGGAAGACAGCAGAATCAGAAAGGTTTGATGGATGAACTTGCCAAGATTCTGCGTATTATCCGGAAACTGATGCCGGAAGCTCCTCATGAAACTCTGTTGACATTGGATGCCAGTGTCGGGACCAATGCGATTTCACAAGCTCGTGAATTTGCAGCTGTTTCCGGAGCCAGTGCAATCGTGCTGACCAAACTGGATGGAACCGGAAAAGGCGGTGCGGCAGCGGCAGTTCAGGAAGAATTCAAACTGCCGATCCTCTTTGTCGGGCTTGGTGAAGCTCCGGAGGATTTGCAGGATTTCTCGCCGGAAATGTATGCCGAAGCTATATTTACAACTGAAATCGAAAACAACTGAATCAGAACAGGAAATCGTGCCGGATGAGAGATCAGGATCAATTCTGGATGAAACAGGCTTTACGGGAAGCTGTCAAAGGATGGGGAACAACCAATCCCAATCCTTTGGTCGGTGCTGTGGTTGTCCGGGATGGTAAACTCATCGGAAAAGGATACCATATCCGTCCCGGCGAAGGTCATGCAGAAGTCAATGCGATCGCAAACTGCGGACGGAAGAAAACAGCCGGAGCAACGATTTATGTAACTCTTGAACCCTGTTGTACGTATGGACGGACTCCCCCCTGTACGGAGGCAATCATCAAAGCGGGGATCACCAGAGTTGTTTTCGGCTGTACCGATCCGAATCCGCAACATGCGGGAAGAGCAGTCCGGATTCTGGAACAGAACGGTATCGAAGTCTGTTATCCTGTTTGTGAAAAAGAATGCCGCCGTTTGAATGAACCTTTTTTCAAATGGATCACCACGGGGAAACCCTATGTTCTTTTGAAAATGGCGGAAACTCTGGATGGGAAGATCGCAACAGAAAATGGTTGTTCCCAATGGATCACGGGAGCTCTTGCGAGAAAACGGGTGCAGCAGTTACGTAAAAGAGCGGATGCTGTGATGGGCGGAGCTGAAACATTCCGCCTTGATCATCCCCGTTTTACTGTCCGGGATGCTCACGGAAATACATTGAAAACACCCCGTCGGATCATTGTGACACATCATCCGGAACAGTTTGAACAGGACGGTTTTGATTTTGTATCACTGGATCATTCTGAAGATTGGGATCGTTATCTGTGCTCTCTCGGGACAGAAAAGATCACGACACTGCTGATTGAGGGGGGCGGCGAACTGGCGGCATCTGCGTTGGCAGCCGGAGCAGTGGACAGAGTGGAATTTCATATAGCCCCGAAGATTCTCGGCGGCAGAGACAGCCGCAGCAGTGTTGCCGGAACAAATCCCGGATCGTTATCGGAATCCTGGCATCTGGAGGATGTGGAGCTTCGCAAAGCCGGAACGGATCTGATATACAGCGCACGGGTCAAATATAATACAGAAAAGGATTTATAAAAATATGTTTACCGGATTGATAGAATCTGTTGGAACTTTTCTTTCTGCTGATTTGTCGGGCAAAGCCGGCAAACTGCGGGTGGAATCCCATAAACTTTTCCATGACCTGATCCCCGGAGAAAGTATTGCTGTCAATGGAGTATGCCTCACATTGGAACAATCTGCCGGAGCGGTCTTGGAATTTCATGTAATGGAAGAAAGTTTCCGCCGTACAAATCTCGGTTTTCTGCAACGGGGAAGCAGTGTGAATCTGGAACGTGCGCTTGCCCTCGGCAGCCGCTTGGGCGGACATATTGTAAGCGGTCATGTGGATGGGACCGGAAAGATTCTTTCCATCGGACGGGTCGGGGATGATACGGTTGTCAAGGTTTCACTTACCCCTGAACTGCGCCGTTATATGGTTCCGAAAGGCAGCATTGCCATTGACGGGATCTCTCTGACGGTTGCGGCACTGGGAGATGACTGGTTTACGGTCCATATTATTCCCACTACATGGCGTGAGACCAATCTTTCCAGCCGGAATAACGGGGATACGGTGAATCTGGAAACTGATATGCTCGGAAAATATGTTGTTACGATGCTGGAACGTATGGATTTACAGCAGAACAAATCAAATATTACGATGGATATTTTGAAAAATGCCGGATTCGGGAACCATTAAAAATATTATTTCCCTGCGGGATTATTACAAAGACCTGCATTTCGGGATCGCTGCCGGAAAGCTCTCGTTGTCTGCCGCCCACTTGGAAGAATGTACTGTTTACAATGCCTTTGATGCGTTGGAGATCCGTTTGGAACAACTGGAGGCATTGTCTGCCCCGGAACGGAAAAAATATCTTTCCAAATTCAAAATCTGTCACTGTGGAAATCTTCTGGCACCTGCATTGACGACCCTGATCACGGGGGCAGGCAGAATGATCCAGAAGGAATTCACAGAAACCTGCAGTCAGTTATTTGAAAAATTGGGAGATATTCAATATGCGTCTCTCGATTTTTCCCTTTCTCAAGTGCTTGGTGATCCTGAAAGCGAGGCAGTGTTGCGTAAACTGCTTCATGGTTTGCATCCGGCTCTTGTGCGGACAGGAAAAACGTTGCTGTTGAGTTACTCACTTCCGCTGAACGGGAGTGAAAATTCCCGCCGGCTGACAGCTTTTTTACGGAATTTGATGATTCCTGATATCAAATTGCGTCTGGAGATCCATCCTCATGATCTGAAACCGGATTTCAATCCGGAAGAATTGGCGGGAACACTCCGTCTGGAGACTCGTTCTGTACTGTTCTGTTATAATGCGGATGCCGGAAATCATCTGCTCCGTGCGCATGTGGCACCCTGGCTGCGTTATTTTGCGCTGACCGGATTCAAAGGACCATTCCTGCTTTCGCCTTTTTCCCGGGAAAATTCCCTTTGTCCGGTGGAATGCGCCGGTTACGCAAAACTTGCAGAAGATTTCAAAAAATAAAATCCAGCTGCAAGTTTTCTTCTGAAAAAATTTCTGTACGTATTTACAGTAATCTTTTACTGCAATGTTTCCCGGCATACCCGCAAAACATTTCCGCCGATGATTTTCCGGATATCTTTGTCTGAATATCCGCGCTGAACGAGTCCGACAGTAAAGAGCGGCCAGTTCACCCAGGAAGAGGAAACATACTGTTCGGATGTCATTGTTCCATTGACATCATCGGGATGCTGCCAATACTGTTCCCAGATCGGGCGATACTGCGGATATGCTATGTTTTTCAGTTCCAATGCCGCCAGCATCGGAGTATTATCGGTACCGATCGCGACATGATCAACTCCATAAGTCTTTGCCACATAATCAATATGGTCGATCATGGCATTGATATTCATCTTGCCTTGCAGGAACCAGGGATGTCCGCAGATTCCGATGAAGCCATTTGTTTTTTTGATCGCCTCAATGACTTCATCGCATTTTGCCCGGTAGTGAGTGGAAAGTTTCCCTGCGGCAGAGTGACTTGCCACAACCGGTTTTTCGGAACAGAGTGCTGCTTCAAGACTGGTACGCTGTCCGCTGTGGGCGACATCAGGGATCACACCGGCACGGTTCATGGCGGCAACGACCTGCCGTCCGAAATCACTCAAGCCGGCATTGGATTTTTCTGCACAGCCGTCTCCGATGAGATTTCTCCGGTTGTATGTGAGGTGCATCATGCGGACACCGAGTTTGAAAAAGACAGAGATCTGGTTCAAAGCTTCATCGGTGGAAACATATTTTGCAGAAAGAGGAACACCGTTGGTTGTCATAAAGAGAGCCTTATGCCCTCTTTCCCGGATTCCTTCCAACTGATCGGGGAAAATCGCGCGTTCATAAATTTCCGGCATGGAGTCTGTCATATAGGTATAAAAACTCAGGCGTTTGATAAGATTTTCAATATCATTTCCTTCCAGACCGGAGTTCTGGAAATTACAATCCACGCCTGAAAAATCCCATGCTTCCCGGAGAGCTTTCCGCATTTCCGGATTTTTGAAACTGCTGTTCATCATGAATTCTTCAATGGCGAACTTAACTTCATCTCTGCCGGCATTTTCCGAAACAAGTTTTTCCACCTGTTCAGCATATCCACCGCCGAGCGGAGTAAATCCATAGGCGTCAAAAACAAATGAATTATAATGCAGTTCCAAGCCGTGTTCCAGATCTTTTTTGGAAGGCTGCATCATTTCCAAAGCGATCTTGCGGGCATTTTCAAAATGTTTCAACATAAGTGTTCTCCTGGCTCAAATATTTTTATTGTTTTTATAAGGTATCTGCGGAACAATCCAGACCTCTGGTTTCCCGCACCTTGAATGCATTGTAAAAGGTCGATAGAAATCTGCAGGGCTGTTTGCAATTCATCAAAAATCGATCCGGGAATAGCCACCCGTTGAATATTGGCAAAAAAATACAATGCTGATCCGCAAATCAACAAGGTCCATACCCTGATTCTTTCAGAAAAGAATGCTTTCATAATGCAGACATACTCCGGATTACGACTTCGATATAATCCGGTAATATGTCAGTTCTCAATAAAAAATCAAGCAGAGATCCGAATTTTATCCGGAATTTAAACGTCCTTTGAACTTTTTCGCAACATCAGATAAATCCCGCACAAAACCAACGGGATCGCCAGTATGAAACTCCAGGAAAAACGTTCATTCACAAAGATGACAGACAAGGCGATCGCCAGCAATGCCGTGATGTAACCGAATCCCCCCAATTCCCCCGGCCGCAGATATTTCAACGCCATGTACCACAAGCCGATATTGAGACCGTTGACTCCTCCTCCGAGATAGAGCAGGCCGAGCCATGCTTTCCACGAAAAATCAAAACGGATCTGCGCTCCGCTCAGAAATACAATCAGAAATATGAATATTGTTCCGATCCCAGCTGTCACCGCCGTGCTGAACATCCCCCCGTAACGGTTCGCCACTTTTTCTCCGGCAACTGTGAAAAATGCCCAGCAGACTCCCGATCCCAATGCCAGCAGATCCCCGTACAATGTGGAACAACCGCCCGTAAATGTGTCACTCCCGTTGGACAATACAGCCAGTGTGATCCCCAGAAATCCAAGGATCATGCCGGCAATTTTAGAACGGTTCAATGCTTCCCGTACCATGAAAAATGCGATGATCGCAGTAAAAATCGGTGCCGTATTCGCCATCAGGGAGGCTCTCGCCGCCGTCGTGTATTTCGTGGAGATAAACACCAGAACAGCCTCGCCCAGACAGGATAGAGCAAGGAGGATGAACCATGGAATATCTTTTTTCCAGTTGCTTTTCAAAACCTTTCGGCTGTTCCCGATCCAGAGGAAAGGAGTCATAACAATAAATGAAAGAGCCACACGCAGGGCAGAGATATACAACTCATCATATTTTTCCAGTTCATTGCCGAAAATAAGACGGCTCACCGGATAAAAACTGCCCCAGACCGCACTCGCTGTCAGCCCGAATATGATTCCTTTCAGACGGTTATAATTGATCATTATTCATCCTCTGGCACTTTGATTACGGGAGCCGTTTCTGATTTCAGTGTGCCAAGCAATAACGTTGTCCGGCTGGATACGATCCCCGGGATCCTTCCGATTTGGAGCAGAAGTTTTCCGAGAGTTTCGCTGTTGGCTGTCATTACTTTCAGCAGATAGTCACACTCGCCGGCGACATCATAGATCTCAACGATCTCCGGCATTGCCGCCAGTTGCGGACCGATGATATCCTCCCCGGTATTTTTCTGAGCCCGGAGTTCGATCAGCACAGTCAATCCATAGCCAAGTTTTACACAGTCGAATCGGCTTTGAAATCCTTTGATGATCCCGCTTTCCCGCAACCGCTTGACTCTTTCCAACACAGTCGAGGGGGAAAGATTGACTTTCTTTGCAAGCGCAAGATTTGAAATCCGGGCATTATTCCTCAATTCATTTAAAATTGCCGCATCTGTCTGATCCATCTGATTTTCTCTCCTCTTGATATCTTTTCTTCCTGATACTTTTACTGCATAAAATAATATGATCCCTGATTATTTCAAATTATATTCTACATAAAAACATAAAATACATATTATATTTGGATTTACATGCTAAAATCAAAATTTAATTCGATTCAAATATATTTTTCCGTTACCGGAACGAATTTTATGAACGATCCTGTTTCCGGAGAGCTTTTTTCATCAAAAATGTATCAAATAACAGAAAAAAATTTCGATTTTCTCTTTTTACGGCTTGAAATAGCACCAATTGGTTCTATATTTAAAAACAGAAAGGAGAAGAAGTATGGCTGGCAAACAGGAAGCATTTATCCGGAATATATTGAACCGCATGGAACAGGGCGAATTCAATAACGGTTCGTATCTGCCCAGTGAACGTGACCTTGCTGCTGAATATAAAATCGGCAGGATCACAGTTCGCAACGGGTTGCAGCATCTTGCCCGGAAAGGCTTCATCAAAACGGAATCGACCAAAGGCTATAAAGTGGTTCATATTCCGGGAATGCCGGACAAAACAACTCTGAATATCGGCGGATTGTGGTGTTCCAGCCATTATTCCGAACATACATACCGTCTCTATACATCCGCAAATGAACAGGCAAAGAAGCATGATTATACGTTGTTTCTTCAATATGCAAAAGATGATTCTCACGATTGGGCGGGGCATCTTGCCGCAATGTTGGAACGCGATATTGCCGGCTTGCTCCTGATCCCGACATATTCTCCGCTGACAGAACGGATGACTTTAGGGAATCATAAATTGATCACCTCTCTCCGCCGTTCCGGTATCCCGCTGGTACTGTTGGATCGTGAGTTCCCGGAAAAGGATCTTCCCTGTGTAGTCCATGATGAGTATGCAGCCGGACAGATGATCGCAGATCATTTTGCTTCACTCGGGCATAAGCAAATCGTTATGCTTGCATCTGATTATATTCATTACTATATTGGTACACAGCGTCAGAATGGACTGCAGGATCGCTGTGATGAACTCGGGATCGAATTGAAAAAAATCATGATCCCGCCTCCGGAATCAAGAGAAAAACTTTTCCCTCACAAGGAAGAAGTAATAAAACAACTCCTTGACTGCAAAGCAACAGCAGTTTTTATTATGACCTACTTTCAGGTTGATGTAATGCACGAACTGGAGGTCCTGGATCTGGATTTTATATTGTTTGATGCAGAAATTCAGAAACCGGTCAAAAAAAATATCTGGATCGTGGAACGGCAGATCGAAACAGTTTCCGAGTTGGCTATGAAATTACTCCTGGAGGAAATTGAAAAAGGTGGAAAAAATCCCGTCAGTCAGTTCAAGATCCGTCCGGAAATAAAAGCAGTACCACATAAATAAAAATAAACCAGAAAAAGAAAGGATGTATGATGAACAGTATGAAGTCAAAAAAAATCCAGTCACTGGAAGATTGCAAAAAGAAAACAGGGTTTTCGCATTTTACACTGATTGAGCTGCTCGTTGTAATTGCGATCATAGCCATTCTCGCCGGACTGTTGCTGCCGGCATTGCAAAAGGCAAAAGAACAAGCGTTGAGCACACAATGTAAAAGCAATTTGAAACAGGTCGGTCTGGCTGAACATCTATACATGAATGATTATAAGCTGTGGACAACAGCAGCAAGAGCAAATACTGAATCATGGGCTTCGAAGGGAGAGGGATATACCTGGTATTACTGGTCGGTTCAGATGATATTAGGAAATTATATTCCAAAAGGAAACGTTGGGAAAGCGCATGTCGCCGTTTGTCCGGCGTTGTCTCCTTTTGTATGGGGTACTGGAGGAGGATCTAACACTTATGTGCGATTCAGACCACACAACGCAGCGAATGCTCCCTTTCGCTACAATCCGGGAAGAGGAAGAGTTTATACCAGTTGGGGCGATACTGTAAATACCACTTATGATTTTGGAACTCCTTCCGAACTTTATTACCTGTTTGACTCCATTTCAACAAGCTTGATGCAAATTGCTATGGCAAATATAGAAAAACCCGGTGATGGCTGGGTACATGCACGCCATACCCGAAAGGCGAATTCCCTCGCTTTGGATGGACATGTTGACGCTTTGTCAGGTCAAAGACTTTCTGAAGCTCACGGAACAAAGAATAAAGTTGGCAAAAAGGAGCCAGGCTACCTGAAAGTGGGGGACACCGTCATATATAAAAATAACTGATAAAGAAGGAAGGTCACGCTCTGAAATATGATTTATCGACCCTTTTTCAAGGGGGGAAAATCACAATCAGTGCGTCAAAATGGATCGACATTGAAAAACAACTTTTTAACAAGATGAGCCGGAATATTTTGAAATCGGCTCTCCAAATACAGGAACACAAAATGACACACAAAACGATCGGAATCCTTTTTCTATGCCTTGTAACAACTGCAATGTCTGCATTTGAGTTCAAAAATGCGGTGATTTATTGTCCAAAGAATGCACCACCCAGTGTTATGAAAGCCGCAAAAGAATTGCAGGAACATTTGAAATCGGTCATCGGAAAAAATTTGAATATTGTCCGGACTCCCCGATCTCCCATGATTGCATTGGGGGATTCAGAGTCTGCAAGGAAAGCCGGTATAGATCTTTCCGGGTTTGCGTATGAAGAATATGTGATCCGGACTCATGGCAAAGACTTGTTTATTGCAGGGAAAGATTTACGCAAGGACGGTCCGACAAAATATGGGAATAAAGACGGCGGACGCAGTTACGGGACTTTGTATGCTGTTTACGATTTTCTGGAGTATCAGATCGGTATTTCCTGGCTGACGCCGGGTCCCAAGGGAATCTGGTATCCGCCGAAAAATCCGGATCTCAAAATTGAATCGCTGAATATCCGCTACAAACCGCGTCTCGCAATGCGTCAAATCATCTGGTATTTATTTATTAATCCGATTTCGAATGATCCGATCATTCGCAAATGGCTCACATTCAACCGCTACAATCATCATATAGTGGCTGGCCCCAACTATTGGCGTGACCAACATTCCTGGCAGCATCTTTATCCGAGAGAAGGCACCCGGTCTATACTCAAAAGCCGGGAAGCCACATTCAAGGAACATCCGGAATATTTTCATCTTTCCCCTGACGGTAAAAGAGTTCCTCCGGTCGGCAGAGTTTTTCTTTGTATCAGCAATCCGGCTGTGAGCGATGATATTGCACAGAGAATCCGGTTGCAAGCCGATCATTCCAAGGTCAAGCAGCCGATATTTTACATGTCTCCGACGGACGGGGGACCTTACTGTAACTGTAAAAACTGTCAGAGTCAAACTGAAATTCTTGATCCGGCGGTTATCGGTCCAACAGGTCTAAATTTTGTGCAAAAAAGCTGGACTAAGCTTGTCATGAATTATTACCGCCGGGTTGCCGAACAACTTCCGGATATACTGCTTCGTGCTTATGTTTATCAGGGATATGAATTTGTTCCCAAGGAAGGTGTTTCCAAAATGCCGGACAACATTGTTGGCGGGATGGCTCCGCTGCAGACTGCATACGGACCGATCCGGCTTTACAGTCCGATCAATGAAACCTGGAAGAAATGGGAAAAATCCTGGCGGGGTGTATTCAAACAGAGAGTATATTTCAGTTTGGATTTCTGGCTGAATCAAAATGCCGGAGCTCCCATGTCGCCATATCCGGGAATGTTGAAAGATACTTTCGATGCCAT
>JAGCNI010000067.1 GCA_017646015.1 Lentisphaeria bacterium | reverse complement strand
TGCACAAATTCAGAATAATTTTTGAAACGAACATCACATTGTGCATCTCCGAGGAATCCGAAACCCCATTCAGCAAATGCACCGTTCATTCCGGAGTTGCGGGCTGAATTCATATCCGTATGGTTGTCACCCAACACCCATGATGCCCCGATTTCAGCCTGATATTTGTCAGCAAGATACAATACTGCCGTCGGATCCGGTTTCAAAGGATAACCATCATTTCCGCCGATAATATCATCCAGAATTTCTGAAATACCGAGTCTTTTCAAAATTTCACGCGCAACTTTTCCGGGCTTATTGGTCAGGACAGCCTGTTTCCAGCCGGCATCTTTCAATATTGCAAGCCCTTCCGCCACACCGGGATAAAGAACTGTATGGACCACAGGATAGTCATAATAATGATCGATCATTTTGAGAACGCCCTCTTCTATATTGATCGGATGATCTGAAAAAGCACGTTCCAGCAGTTTCTTTGCGCCATCGCCGGTCATGGAAACGATCTGATCCAGCGGCAGCTGTTCCAAATTATAATCCTGACGGGTCAGATTCACACTGTTGGCAATATCCTTGACGGTATCAGCCAAGGTTCCGTCCAAATCGTAAATGATACAACGATTCATAAATATATTCAACTCCTTATTCCTTTGAATGGTACTTCAGTTACATGGGGCAGACGTGCAAATGTATCCAATGAAAGATCACAAAATGTACCTGCATTATAATAGTGATATGCCAGACCGGCAACCATAGCAGCATTATCGGTACAATATTTTTTCGGAGCAATGATCGCCCTCATTCCCTGGGGAACATCTTTCATAAAACGTTCACGCAGAGCGGAATTACATGCGACTCCACCGCACAGGAGAACTGTTTTGGCGTGATAATGTTTTGCGGCATCAAACACTTTGGAACAAAGCACATCCACCACTGCTTCCTGATAAGAAGCCAGTGTATCCGTGAGAAATTGTCCTTCCAGCGAGGCTGCCGATCCGTCTTCAGAATGATTGGACGCATGATAAAGCAATGCTGTTTTCACACCGCTGAAACTGAAATTGAAACGATGTTCCGGAGCCACAGCTTTTCCGGCTGTTCCTGTGAGAGAACGCGGAAAATGAAATGCAGCAGGATCGCCGCCTTTTGCCAATTTTTCAATCACCGGACCGCCGGGATATCCAAGATTCAAAAGTTTTGCCCCTTTATCCAAAGCCTCTCCGGCAGCATCATCAATCGTAGCTCCGGCAACACGGGATTTTCCATCGGAATCAATAATCACGATCGAAGTATGCCCTCCGGAAACAACCAGAGCCGCCATAGGATAGAGATTGGGATCTTCAAAAACAGCCTCTTCCGAATCAACAAAAGCACCATACATGTGAGCAATAAAGTGATTGATCCCGATCAGCGGTTTTTGATTGGCTGCAGCCAGACCTTTGGCAAAGTTCAGACCGACCAACAATGCGGGAATCAATCCCGGAGCATGTGTTACTGCCACAGCATCAATATCTTTCATCGTAACTCCGGCAGAATCCAATGCTTCTGCACAGACTTTTTCGATCGCAGTAAGATGTTCCCGTGCCGCCAGCTCAGGAACGACACCTCCATAGACACTGTGTTTCGCCATCTGGGACGACACGGCATTGGACAGCACTTTTTTCCCATTTTCGACAACAGCCGCGGCAGTTTCATCGCAACTGCTCTCTATACCTAACATAAGAGCCATAAAAAAACCTTGATTTTCAATGAGTAATGAATATTTTTATCCTTCCGGAGCTGTTCTTACGGAACAGAACCGGAGAATCTTCTTTTTAAAATTACCAAAAAACCTGAAAAATTCAAGTCATTTTCTCTTGAAAAACATACTTTTTTTGTGTATATTAACAATTTAAGGCTAAATGAACTCAAATTTCAGTAAGGAGGCAAATAAAATGACGACATTACAGAATGTCATGGAACCGAATCTGTTCAGAGATATTTTTTCTTATGACCGGATTCCGGCAATGAAGTTTTCTTCAGAATCTGTTCCCATGCGCCGTCCCGAACAAATCTGGATCACCGATACCACATTCCGCGACGGACAGCAGGCGCGTCCGCCATATTCTGTGGAAGAAATCGTGGAGTTATTCAAATTCATGCACCGGATCAGCGGTTCTCACGGTCTGATCCGGCAGAGTGAATTCTTTCTGTATGGACAGAAAGACCGTGAGGCGGTGGAGGCTTGTCTCGGGCTGGGCTATGAATTCCCGCAAGTCACTGCGTGGATCCGTGCAAACAAGACAGACTTTGAACTGGTTAAATCTTTCGGATTGAAAGAAACAGGTATTCTGACATCCTGTTCAGATTATCATATTTTTCTGAAACTGAAAAAGAACCGGCGGCAGACTCTTGATACCTATAAGGAAATCGTCAGCACGGCTCTCGATCATGGCATCATGCCGCGTTGTCATCTGGAAGACCTTACCCGTGCCGATCTCTTCGGGTTCGTTATTCCGATGATCAATGAACTCAATGAGCTCTGTGCAGGAACAGATAAAAAGATCAAATTCCGTCTTTGTGATACCATGGGATACGGTATTCCCTATCCCAACGCAGAAATCCCCCGCGGAGTTCCTGCGATCATCAAAGCGATCCTGGATAACACGGATACGACCAGCGAATATCTCGAATGGCACGGACACAATGATTTCCATAAAGTCCTCGCCAACGGAGTTGCCGCATGGCTCTATGGATGCTCCGCTGTCAACGGAACATTCCTCGGTTTCGGTGAACGGACAGGGAATCCCCCGATCGAAGGATTGGTCTTTGACTGGATGGCAATCACCGGGATCCATGATGGCATTGACACCACTGCGATTACAGATATGGCTCAGTTCTTCAGAGAAAAGATCAACCATACCATTCCGCCGAACTATCCTTTCGTCGGAGCGGATTTCAATACCACAAGAGCGGGGATTCATGCAGACGGGCTGACTAAAAACGAAGAGATCTACAATATCTTCGATACAGAACGCTATCTCAAACGTCCCTGCAAAGTTGCTGTTTCCAACACATCCGGACTTGCCGGAATCGCTTACTGGATCCAGTCCAATCTGCCCAAAGGCAGCGGGATCCGGAAAGATAATCCGGGGATCGTTATGATCAAAAACTGGATCGATGAAGAATACAGCAAAGGCAGAACCACCACGATCAGCGAAGAAGAACTCTATCGTCTGGTCCGGCAGTATATGCCTGAACTCTTGTGATGCAGGAGAACTGCATCGTGATCAGAGAACTGGAGGATCAATACAATCTCGAAAACTCTTTCCTTGCACCTTATGCAACAAGGAACAGAGGATCAAGAGGACGTCGTGTGCCGGAACTGGAACATCCTTTCCGGACAGATTTTCAGCGGGATCGTGACAGGATCCTCCACAGCCGTGCGTTCCGGCGTCTTGAATATAAAACACAGGTTTTTCTCAATGACGCCGGAGATCATTACCGTACACGGCTGACACATACCATTGAAGTGGCGGCAATCGCACGCACGATCGCACGTTCACTCCAACTGAATGAAGACCTGACAGAAACGATCGCACTTGCCCATGACCTCGGTCATACACCGTTCGGTCATGCCGGAGAACGTGCCCTTGCCCGGATCATGAAGCCTTTCGGCGGATTTGATCATAATATGCAGGCACTGAAAATCGTGGATGAACTGGAAATCAAATATCCCGAATATGACGGTCTCAATCTCAGTTGGGATGTCCGTTCCGGTTTGATCAAACATAGAACCGATGAACAGGGCAACCGGGTTTCTCTGGATGGAGAACTTCTCCCGGTCTCCCCCTCATTGGAAGCACAGATCGCAGATGTTGCCGATGACTTGACATACTACGGGCATGATGTGGATGATGGTATTGATTCCGGTTTGATCACCTTGGAAATGCTTTCAGAAATCCGGATCTGGAATCTGGCAGCTGAACAGGCAGAAAAGCGTGGACTGCAACGGCAGGGAGAACGTTTTGCCGCTTATACAGTACGTTGTCTGATCGATATCATGGTCGGCAATGTGATCCGTACTTCCGCCGAAGCTCTCCGGAAAGCGGATCTGAAATCTCCGGAAGAAGTTTTTGCACACTCAGAACATCTGATTTCATTCAGTCCTGATTTTATCGAACTGACCAATGAACTCCGGGATTTTCTCTATCATAATCTCTATTTCCATCCGCTGATGGGATCTTTGAATGAAATGTCTTATAAACGGATGAAAAAATTATTTGACCACTATATGATCCATCCTTATGAAATGGGAGATACTGCCAGAAAACGGATCCAGACCATCGGTTTGGAACAGGCTGTTTCGGACTATATTGCCGGAATGACAGACCGTTTTGCCAGCCGGGAATACCGGCGGATCACAGAAGTATCGGAGGTTTGAACCATGGCGATCCATGAAGAAAAAGCCCCCAGTCAATGGATGACAATTCTGCTTCTGATCGTTGCTTTCTTCCTGATATATCCTTTATGGAAACTGGGATTGCGGGAACTTTTCTGGGATGAAGGAGAATATGCGGTCATTGTTTCAGAGATGACAAAATTTCCGCCGGATTCCCGGCTTCATGGTATGATCGTACCATTCTTTTTCCCGCTCTTTCCATTACTGGCAAAAGGCTTGACTCTTCTGGGGCTGGATATTGAATTCTCATTACGTCTTCTTTCCCTTCTGCCGCTGGCAGCACTTACTGTAATTGTCGGGATCGTCACAACACGCATGTCCGGGATCAATGCAGGAGCAGCCGCGGCGGCGGTCATGTTTACAACGATCCTTTCTGCGGAAAAAGTCATTGAGGGATTCCCGCAGATGTTGACGATCCTGCTGATCTATTCGGCATGGTTGTTATGGTTTTATTACGGACAATTCGGTGGGGCATGGAATACCGCATGGTTACTGGTCGGACTTTTTGCGGGCTTGGCATTTTATGCGGGAGGATGGACAGCGTTGGTATATCTTTTTGTGCCGATGATGTTCCTGAAACGCCCATTCACCCTTTGGAGACGTTTGAATATGCCCGGTTTCTTCGGAGGGATGGCAATCCTCCTCTTTTTCATTCTGCTGTGGCTGATTCCGCGCTGGTCTCCGCAACAGGAAATCGGATTTTTTGCGGATAAATCTTTCCCGGAATATCTCAAAGAATGTGCATACACCGGAGTTGATATTCTCTTACGCCTGATGCCATGGACATTCTTCCTCTATGCGCCATTCTGTCCGGCGCTGATCGTCATTGACAAGAATCCGTTATTTTCAAAATACCTCAAAGTTCTCTTTCTGATTGCGGGCTTGATCCTGGTGATCAATCCATTCAGCAAAGCAAGAGATATTCTTTATATTCTTCCGGCATTTGCCATTCTGACAGGCTTGAATTATGATATAGTGGTTCGACGGCACGGGGACAATCTTTGCAAGCTTTTGAAACTCTGGGCGGTTGGTACACTCTTATTCAATATTATATGTGATCTTTATGAAATTCTTCCGATCGAAGTTCTGAAAATGCTTCTGGCAAAACTGCCGCTTCTGTCGCAACACATTGCAGAGGAAGAGCTGCTGATTGCCAAAATGCCTTATGCGCAATCTCTTGTCATATCAGAAATCTGTCTGGCAATGCTGCTGACTGTCATAGCCCTCTTTCTTGCATTCCGGAAAAATAAAATATGGCTGAT
>JAGCNI010000066.1 GCA_017646015.1 Lentisphaeria bacterium | reverse complement strand
AGGTGGGTCTGCTTCTGGAAGAGAAAAAAGCTCAATACCTCGCCACCCGGGAAGAATAAAAATAATATCAATCAATTCAATATAAGGAAGAATAAACAACATGTTTGAACTCGACATCCGCAGAGAATTTTCTGCCGCCCACGCATTACGGGGGTATAACGGAGATTGTTCCAATCTCCACGGACACAACTGGACAGTACAGATCTTTATCCGTTCCGAAAAACTGGATGAAGTCGGAATTGCAATGGATTTCAAAGTTCTGAAAAAAGAACTGGATGTGATCCTTGCCGGACTCGATCACAAATATCTGAATGACCACCCCGCATTTCAGGATAAAAATCCAACCAGCGAAAATCTGGCTATGTTCCTTTACAAGAGTCTCGCAGAAAAACTGAATACTCCCGGAATCAAAGTTCACAAAGTCAGAGTTTGTGAATCCCCCACCTCCGGAGCTTCTTACTTCGAAGAAGAATAAGGTTTGTATCTCCGCATAAACAAAAAAACTCCAGACCGGAAAAAGCAACCGGACTGGAGTTTTTTATTGTCAACAGGTTCTGAAGATTTATTTTCTTCTGAACCGCGCCACAAAAGAACCGTCACAATCACCCTCTGACGGCAGAATACAGCAATATCCATCCGTTAAACTCCCGTTCAATGGATGTGCAAAACCTTCCAATTCAAAATCCGGCATACTTTCCAGAAATTTCCGGACGACCATCTCATCTTCATCTTTGAACATGGAACAGGTCGCATAAACAAGTTGCCCGCCTGCTTTGACCGCCTGAGAGGCATTTTTCAGGAGCTTCAGCTGCAACTCCGGAAATAACGCAAGTTTGTCAGAAGTCAAAGTCCAACGGGATTCCGGATTCCGACGCCATCTGCCGGAAGAAGAACAGGGTGCATCCACCAGAACCCCGTCACAGGCAGCACAAAGTTTTTGCGGAACAACACTCCCATCCCAACCCAACAGAGAAATCGAATGATATCCGGCACGCTTGGCACGTTTTTTCAATTCTTCCAATCGGTCGATCCGGATATCCGAAGCAATGATGCGGCATTTACCGCCGGACAACATCATCAGCTGTAAAGATTTTCCGCCTCCTCCGGCGCAGGCATCCCACCAGAGTTCCCCTTTCTGCGGAGCACAGACTGCCCCGATACATTGGGATGAAAGATCCTGCACTTCTACGTTCCCGTTTTTATACAAATCCCATTCCGGAAGATTCACACGCGCACCCGGAATTGCAACGGCACGTTTCAGTGAATCATGCTCATACGCACCGGGATATTGTTCTTTCAGTTCACAAATGATTTTTTCATGATCGCCGGACTGAATACGCAGCCAGAGCGGAGGACGCCGTTGCAAAGTATGGTAAAATTCCGGAGATCCAGTAAAACTGAAATGATCATAACACCATGCAGGCAAAAGTTCTTCCGCGGAAACTGCTTCTTTCCCGATTGCAAGCAGAAAATGATTCAAACGGGATAAAGGATCTGTGATCTCCACAGTTTCAAGAACCTTCTCTATTCCGCATTTCTGCAAAAAATAGAGAATCACCGGATCCTGGATATTTTCCGCGATCCCTGCCCCGGCAAGTGCATACGCTGGAAACCGATCCGATCCTCCGAAATTTTTCTGCAAGGGACCATACCAACGGAAAACAGCAAAGATCAATTCACTGTATAAACGCCTGTCCCTGCCGCCGATCCGCCGGTCTTTCTGAAACATTTTCCGCAAAAAAATATCCGCCGGAGTCTGTTGCTCAAAAACAGCATTCAAGGTCTGTTTCAATAAATCCAGACTCATCTCTCCCCGTGTCCGGATCTGCGACTCTTTCCACACATATTCACTCATGAAAGACCTCTGTATTCTCCGTTCTGAAAACAATGATTCTGCCTGTGAACAACGGAAATATCGTAATTTTCAGAAAATGTTTTCATAAAATTACGGTTTTTCCTTGTTTTTTGATTTGTAGATAATCAGTTTTCCTGTTATATTTATACATCAAAAAATTATGGTAGAAAAGATAACCTGTTTTTTCTTTTTTTCAATCCTGAAAACGGAAAATACGGGAGAAAAGCAGAGAAAACACTTTGCAGAAAGATACATATACATGAGTAGTGGACCTGTTCTGAATTTGATTTTTGTCGGCGACATTGTCGGCAAAGGCGGACGCAATGCAGTCAAAGCATTGATCCCTGAACTGAAAAAACGGCATAATGCGTCCTTTGTGATTGCCAATGGTGAAAATTGCGCCAATGGTGCCGGGTTCAGTCTCTCCTGTATTCAGGATATGGAAAGTGTGGTCGATGTCTTTACCGGTGGCGATCACACATGGGATCAGAAAAATTTTGAACAGGAGATCCGTTCTTTGAAAAACATGGTGCGCCCTGCCAATTTCAGCACGATGCAGCCGGGAAAAGGATGGAGCGTTTTCAGAAATCCGGCGTCCGGTGAAGTCGCAGTGATCTCTCTGGTCGGTAAAGTCTTCATGAAAGACAGTGCATATTGTCCCTTTGAAACCGTCGAAAAGATTTTGAAAGAGATCCCTCCCTCTGTAAAATGTATTATTGTGGATATCCACGCTGAAGCCACCAGCGAAAAAGCGGCAATGGCGTGGTTCCTTGACGGAAAGGTAACTGCTGTTCTGGGGACACATACCCATGTACAGACAGCCGATGCAAGGATCCTGCCGGGAGGAACTGCATTCCTCTCGGATGTCGGCATGACAGGCGGACAGGATTCCATTCTCGGCCGGGATATTTGCGATGTCGTAAAAAAATTCCGGACAGGAATGCCGACAAGACTGAATGTCACAGAAAAAAACATCCGGCTGGATTATGCCGTTGTTTCTTATGAACTTATGACCGGACACGCCGTATCGGTCCGGGCTTATTCTGAATTTTATCATCCGGAGAATATGTGATTATGGAAAAGATCATCCCCCCTATTGATTGGAAAAGAGCCGAACTGCTGATCAATCTTGCATTGGAAGAAGACCTTGATACAGTCGGAGATGTGACCACCAATTCGGTAATTCCTGAAGATTTGAACGCAAAAGCTGTCTTCCTGGCAAAAGAAGATTTGGTCTGTGCCGGTCTGCCCATCGCAGAAAAACTCTTTCTCACTCTCGGTCCTGAACTGCAATGGAAATCACTGGTCAGGGAAGGAGATTTCTGTCCCAAAGGAACGATCATGGCGGAAGTGTACGGCAATGCACGGAAACTTTTGACAGGGGAACGGACAGCCTTGAATTTTCTGCAGCGACTCTGCGGTGTGGCAACTGCATCCAAAAAATATCAGGATGCAGTCGGCGATACAGCTTGCAGGATTCTTGATACCCGGAAAACCACTCCCGGCTGGCGGTATCTGGAAAAATATGCTGTGGCTGTCGGAGGAGCTTACAACCACCGGATCGGACTGTATGACCGTGTCATGCTGAAAGATAATCATCGTGAACTGGCAGGTCTGGAAGGAGCCGGAGGAATCACCCGTTCCGTTGAAAAAGCAAGAAAAATGTATCCGGGGCTGGAAGTCGAAGTCGAAGTCGATTCTCTGGAAGAACTGGCGGAAGCGGTCAATACCGGAGCGGAATATATCCTGTTGGATAACATGGATGATGCGACCATGGCGGAAGCGGTCCGTTTTGTCAACGGAAGATCCAAACTTGAAGCCAGTGGGGGGATCACTCTCGCAAGAATCCCGACTGCAGCAGCATCCGGTGTAGATTTCATCTCTTCCGGTGCATTGACCCACTCCGTCAAATCCAGCGATATCTCCATGGATATCATCGTTCCGGGAGAAAACGCATGATTGCAAGACTGAAAGGGATTCTGCTGGATGCGTCTTTTACGCAAGCAGTTATAGATGTCCATGGGGTTGGCTATCAGGTTTTGATCCCCATGAGCACATTTGACACGCTGCCGCGTCCGGGCGGTGAGGTCACGTTGTTGACCTATATGCAGGTCAGAGAAGATGCGATCACACTTTTTGCGTTTGCCACAGAACAGGAACGTTCTGTTTTTGAACTTCTCATCACAGTCAACGGGATCGGGGCAAAAACAGCGTTGAATATTCTCAGCTGTATGAATATCACCAATCTCTGTGAAGCGATTGCAAGCGGAGACTTAAAAACTCTGAAAAAAATCAGCGGTGTCGGTCCGAAATCTGCAGAACGGATCCTGGTAGAACTGCGGGATAAAGTCAAAAACATCGCTCCGGGACTGACATTCAGTACATCTTCCGGCGGCAGCGGAAATCCGGAACTGGACAAAGCTGTCGAAGATGCGGTTCTGGCTCTCGGACAACTGGGTTTTCAGGGACCGAAGTTTCAGAAACAGGTTCAGGAAGTTGCTTTGGAAATTCCGGAAGATCAGCGTTCCTGCGAAAATATCATTCGCAAGGTGCTTCAGTCACTGAACCGTTGACAGGTCTGAACACACCGACCCACAACCCCGACTCATCTTCACATTTGCAAACAGTGAGGATCACCGGGGTTTCACTTTTTTCCCGATCACCCTCTGCCGCAGCATAAGCAAGCAAAGCATCCGGCTCAATCGCAGCGATCACACGGAGTTTATCCTGAATCTCCTCTTCATTCAAACCGTATTTCTGAAGCAGTTCAACAAAAATGCTCTGTTCTGTGATTTTTTCTTCTTTACCGTCGTATGGAGTCTGAAAAAATCCGGAAAGAAATTGCAGCAGTTCCGCCGGGTCCGTAAGACGGTCTGCGATTTCCTGAACCAACTCTTTCGGCAGAGACTGCAGCGGTACTGCACGACGTTTTGTTTTCCGTTTCCAGCGATGAGCCAGATATAAAAGAATTCCCGCAGCAGCAAGAGCCAACAGAACTTTGACAGTATAAGATCCCATGATCCGAAACTCCTCATATTTTCATTAAAAACAGATATCATTCAACACCATGCAATATAAAACAGAATTTCCGGAAAATCAATCAAAAAAAGAAAAAGTGTCAGATTTTTACAGGCATCAATGGGATAAAAGCATAAAAATCTTTAACTTTTTCTGTTTTTTTGCAACTCCGCTATGGAAAAATCGCAAGAATGGAGTTATATTTAGTGTCTTTTATGAAAATGGAACATAAAGTGGACACTTTAACATAACAAAACAAAAAGAAAAAAGGTGAATTATGGCTATTGATTCTCTGCTCGCAAATGTTCAGATCGAACTGAAAGAAACTGAACCTTGCACTCGTAAAATGGAAGCAAAATATACCGCTGACATCGTTGATGCTGCATTCAAAGATGCTGCTAAAGAAGCTGGTAAATATGCTCAGATCCCCGGTTTCCGTAAAGGAAAAGCTCCCGTTGATATGATCATGAAAAAATATGCAGACTACATTCTTGATGATGTGACCAAAGTCCTCCAGCAGAACGCTTTCCGTAAACTGACCGAAAACAACGAACTGGATATCGTTTCTTTCGGTGCAATGAACGCAGAAGAAAAACCGGCTATGGGCAAAGAATATGCTTTCTCTCTCGACGTGGAAGTTGCTCCGGTTTTTGATATGCCGGAATACAAAGGTCTCAAAGTTGAAGTTGAAGAAGGCGAAACCTTTGAACAGCACTATGCTGCTCAGTTGGATTACCTCAAAAACCTCTATGCTGAATTCCTCTCCGTCGAAGATCCGGCTGTCAAAGGCGACATGATGAAAGTCTCTTATGACTCTGACTTTGCACTTGCTGAAGATGCTTCTGCATCTCTCAAACGCGCAGTGAAAAATGATGAAGGCTGGTTCTATCTCAGCGAACCGGAACAGATCCCCGGCATGCTCGCAGCTCTGATCGGCAAGAAAAAAGGCGAAGAAGTCAAATTTGAAGCTGAATTCCCCGCAGACTGGCGCGAAGCTGAACTCCAGGGCAAAAAAGTCAATTACACTGTCAAAATCAACGAAGTCCAGCGCCGCGTTCCGGTCGAAACCGAAGAAAAACTCGCTGAAAAACTCGGTATGGAAAATGTTGAAAAAATGCAGGAATTCCTGAAAGAAAAAGCCGAAAACGAACTGAAACAGGCTAAACAGATGAAAATCAAAGAAAAAGTCGCTGACATCGTTGTCAACGCTGTCGCAGATTTCGATCTGCCCAAAGGATTCCTCTCCATGTCCACCCAGCGCGAATTCTCCCGCATTGCTGAACAGCTCGTGAAGAACGAAGAAGATGTGGAAAAATTCAAATCCGAAAAAGATAAACATCTGGAAGATGCAAAAGCGGAAGCCACCAAGAAAGTCAAAAAATTCTTCGTCCTCCGCAAAATCGCTGATGCTGAAAAGATCACTGTCACCGATGAAGAAGTTGACATGCAGATCCGTCAGATGAGCGCATACCTCGGCTACAAAGAAAAAGATATCCGCAAAATGTTGGATAACAACGGCGGCTACTCTGAAATCCAGTCCAACATCCTGATGGACAAAGTCGTTGATTTTGTCGCATCTCAGGCACAGGCTTGAGTTTTTCAGAAACCGTTATAACAGGAGAAGATATACATGTTCAACAACTTTACACTCCCGATGGTCGTAGAACAGACCGCTAATGGTGAACGTGGATATGACATCTTTTCACGTCTCTTGAAAGACCGCATTGTTCTTCTCGGTTCCGAAATCAATGATGCTGTGGCAAATCTGATCATTGCAGAGTTGCTTTTCCTGCAGAGTGAAGATCCCAAGAAAGATATTGATATGTATATCTGCTCCCCCGGCGGAAGTGTTACCGCCGGATTGGCGATCTATGATGTCATGCAGATGCTTTCCTGCGATGTGAAAACCTATTGCGTCGGACAGGCAGCCAGTATGGGTGCTGTGCTCCTCTGTGCAGGTGCAAAAGGAAAACGTTACTCCCTCCCGAACTCACGCATCATGATCCATCAGCCGTGGGGCGGTGCTCAGGGAACAGCTTCCGACATCAATATTCAGGCACAGGAGATCCTCAAACTCCGTCAGAAACTCAATGGGATCCTCTCTTTCCATTCCGGTGTATCTCTCGCAAAAATCTCGAAAGATACAGATCGGGATTTCTTCATGTCTGCGGATGAAGCTGTGAAATATGGTATCATCGACCATGTCCTGCCTCATCGCAACCATGACACCGGAAGTGATAAGAAATAACGCGGAAAGGATTTCTGTTTCTTATGGCTCATGATAAAAAAGATTGTTGTTCGTTTTGCGGACGTCCGGCTTCCGATCCGGCAACCGGACCTCTCATCAAAGCAAATGAACATACGATGATCTGCCGTCAATGTGCTGAAACATGCACTCAGTTGTTTCAACAGCAGGATCCGGATTCGCAGGAAATCTCCACTCAATCGGATGCTGTGGAAAAGCTGATGAAACGTCCTTTGCCGAAACCGGCAGAAATCAAGGCGGAACTGGATAAATACGTCGTCGGACAGGAAGAAACAAAAAAAGCTCTTGCCGTCGCCGTTCATAATCATTATAAACGCCTGTTCGGAAAAAATTCCAAACAGGTGCAGAGTGCGGATGAAGATTATCCGGACGTTGAAATTGAAAAAGCAACGTTCTCCTGATTGGTCCCACCGGTTCCGGTAAAACATTGATTGCCAAAACACTGGCTAAAATGCTGGATGTTCCCTTCTGTATCACGGATGCCACAACTCTCACGGAAGCTGGTTATGTCGGCGAAGACGTGGAAAATATTATTCTCCGTCTTTTGCAGGCTGCTGATTACGATGTGGAAAAAACTCAGGTCGGAATTATCTATGTTGATGAAATCGACAAGATCTCCAAGAAAAGTGAAAATGTTTCCATCACCCGTGATGTTTCCGGCGAAGGTGTACAGCAGGCTCTCCTGAAAATACTGGAAGGCACTGTTGCCAATGTTCCCCCGAAAGGCGGAAGAAAACACCCCAATCAACCATGCATCCAGGTGAATACCAACAATATTCTCTTCATCTGCGGTGGTGCATTTGTCGGTTTGGATAAAATCGTACAGCGCAGAGTCGGTCGGCATGTGCTCGGTTTCAATGCTGAACAGAATACGCCGGAGGAAGAACAGAATCTTTCTCCGGCAAAAGTCCTTCACTCCGTTGAACCGGAAGATCTGGTCCGTTACGGACTGATTCCTGAATTCATCGGACGTCTGCCTGTTCTGACTGCCCTTGAACCACTGACCAAAGAAGATTTGATGAAGATCCTGACAGAACCCAAAAACTCATTGACCAGACAGTATCAAAAACTGTTGGCATATGAAGGTGTTCGTCTGAAATTTGAAACAGCTGTCTTGGAAGCGATTGCAGAAAAAGCAGAAAAGAAAGGAACCGGAGCCCGCGGGTTGCGTTCCATCATTGAAAATATGATGACCTCCATCATGTTTGATCTTCCCTCCAGAAATGATGTTGCGGAATGTGTCATAACCAAAGACACGGTTGCCACCGGAGTTCCGAAATTGATCCGGAAAAAGAATACGGCAAAATAAACCTCAATATTCAGCTGCAAAAAAAAGAAACTGCTCATTCCTGAACAATAGGAAAAGCAGTTTCTTTTTTTATGATATACTCTTATCTTTTTTCTGAATCATTCTTTTCAGTGATCCGCTGCAGAAAAATATCCACCGCATTCCGGGGATTCATATCCATCTCTTTCTGGGATGGCATCCATTTACGGAACAGAAGCAGATAATTCTGAAAATGGATCTTCTGAATAAAAGTGCAGTTCATGGAACGGATCGCTGCAAAAAGATAAATGATCTCGCCATGAACTGGATGCTGTTCTGAATAAAAACCGAATAAAGAATCGCGGATCGCTTTCCGGACATCGGAGTTACTGTAAAGCGGCAGCTTCAAATCTTTCCGGGATGCGGCAATATCAGCAGTACGGTGTTTTGCCATATCCGTACTGACGATAACATACCCCTGCGAATCGACCAATGCTGTTTCTTCTACATAAGCTCCATTCATCCGTTCCAACAGACCAGTCAGATTCCGACAGGAAATATCCATTCCGACGACACCGTAAAAAATACCGTTATCGCCCATGATCCGGGTAGAACACGGCAATGCAGTTCCGGCTTTATAATCGGCTCCGATATAAGGTTTTCCCCAGGAAGGGACATCCGATTTTTTCCCATTGAGATACCAGGAACGCTGTCTCGGATCAACTTTTCCATCATATGTTTTCCGCCATGGATAAGAGAGGAGAATTCCATTTTCCAAGCCGATAAAGAAACTTTTCACCAGACTTTTCCGGGATTTTCCTGAAGAGTATAATTTTTTTCAGGTTCTTTCTTTCTCAATTCTGCATCCAATAAAATTCCGCTGTCCAGAATTCCGGGACTCATTCTGTGGTAAAGAGGAGAAAGAAGTTGTGCGGTTTCCAGATATGTCTGTTCGGAAATTGCCGGATTCAGATTATGGATCCCTATCGAAAACGAAATCATATCTCCATATTCATGAGAATAAAAAGTATCTCCGGGAAGCCGGAGCATATTTTTATTTCCGACAGAAGCCGGAATAAACTGTAACCCACGTCCATTGTTATTCTTTCTGCTTCTGCCGAATAAAGATTGTTCCTCCTGATGAAACGCCAGAAGATCTGCGGCTTTATCTGCGAGCAGCGATAATGTTTTTTCCTGATTCAAAAATGTCCGGTCCAACAGAGCTGCATTATTCATACACTTGCCGTAAGCGAAACTCAAAGCCCGCACCCGCTCTCCAGCGGAACGGGATTGCTGCAGAGAATGGTAGATTATGAAAGCAATTTCCCCCATGATCAGCAGAATTGCCATAAAAAGAATTGCCAGCATGGTCTTCTGATGATGTGCGGTCCAACGTAAAAACTTTGTCCATGCAGAATCGGGATTGGCTGAAACTTCATTGCCGCGCATATATTCTCTCAAATCATGAGCCAGCTCTACTGCGCTCTGATAACGTTGATCCCGGTCATAAGCGGTTGCCTTGCGGATGATTGCTTTCAAATCGTTGTCGATCGGAAAATCAAAAAGATGTTTGATTTCAGCCAGTTCCCCTGCCCTGATTTTTTCAAAAATCTCCTCGTTACAGGAACCATCCATACCGAATTGCAGAGTTGCAAGTTCCTGCAGGATCAATCCCAAAGCATAAATATCCGCCCGTTCATCGCACACCATTCCGTTTACAGCTTCCGGAGAGAGGAAACGCGGAGTTCCGGAAATAGATGCAACTTCTTTTTCTTCACGGATTTCATCCCGGACGGGGACAGGATGAGCGATTCCCCAGTCCATCACATAGATTTCCATATACTCCCCGATCATGATATTTTCCGGTTTCAAATCACAATGCATGATCTTTTTGTGATGAGCATACGCCATAGCATCGCAAACATGAAGGAAGATTTCCAAGCGTTTGAAAAGACCTTCTCTTTCATTGAATGCCATGATCCCGTGCCGACGGTAATTGAGTATGGTATTTTTCAGATGATCCCGTAAAGTCATTCCATTGACCAACTTCATGGCAAGATGATATCCGCCGTTCTGATCCTGATTCAAAGAATAGACAGGAATGATTCCCGGATGATCCAACTGAGCAGTCAGTTTGGCTTCAGTAATAAAATCATGAATACTTTTTTCCGGATCGTCCGGAGAGGGGCGGAGTGTTTTCAGCGCAATGATACGACCGAGAGAACGGTCACGGGCGGCAGAAATAATACCTTGTCCGCCCTCATTGAAATCTTCCAGTTTTTCGTATGCGGATTCTGCGGAAACCGATGCCTTCGGATCCATCTCCGGAGATTGATCCATGGGCAATTCTGAAAACCGGGAAAGATGTCTGCCGTAAAAATCATCCGGCTGTTTCTTTTTCAGAAAAAAACGGGAGGTGATCGATGTCCTGTTATAAAATGAAAAAAAGGAAAATAAATTCTTTTTCCCGGAGTTTTTGGAGTCGGCAGGTTCTTTTTTCATGCCATTGTTTCCCGCTGTTTGAACACGGGGAATCGCAACGGTTCGGTCGATTTCCTGATTTGCGCCAGACATTTTTTCCGATATGATCATTTTTTCATCATCCATATTGTCTGTCCTCCGGGGAAATGTAAAAAACGGAAATGAAGAGAGAATTTCTCATCTCTGCTCCATTTCCGTATAAAATGTGATTTATTTTGCGGAAATAATATAGATCCAGCCTTGTTTTTCATCCCATTCACGACGCAGATTTACAGAAAGATCTCTACGGGTGGTATTGAAAGCGAGTTTTGCCAGGATCCCTTCAACTTCATATTCATTTTCCAAACCGAGTTTGGCTGTCAGCTCGGCAGCAGTTCCGGAGAACGGAGCAATTGCCGGCATTTTTTCAACCAGAGTACCCAACAGAGAAATAACTCCCTTGCTGGCAAGTTTGTAAGCCTGAACACCGGGTTGATGGAATGCATTGATATGGATCAACTCTGCATAAGCGGCAACCGCACGTTCATAGAGAGCGATCAGCATACCGACATTGAACGGATTGACGGTTGTCAATTTCATTTCAATCACCTGACGGTTCTTGGAACGCAGTGCATTGGAAAGTCCGGTCATGAAGCCGTGCAGATAATCCCCCATACCGATTCCGGCAGCGATCGGAGCTTTCATGGCATCTTCAAGGATTTCAATGAAAGTCACAAAGAAATCATCACGACCGTCATTCAACTGCTGAATAAACGCATGGGCATCTGTTCCGCCTTTGTTTCCAAACACATTCAATCCCTGATAGACAGCATTGCCGTCCAGATCTTTTTCTTTTCCGAGACTTTCCATAACAAGCTGCTGGAGGTAACGGGACATCAGGATCAAACGGTCGGAGTACGGCACAATAACCATATTGCGGTCGCCTTTTCCATTTCCTGCAATATACCACATGGCAGACAACATATAAGCCGGGTTGGATTCCATTACAGGATTCCGGGTCAGATTATCCATGTGACATGCTCCGGCAAGAAGGCTCTTGAAATCAATTCCAGCCAGTGCAGCCGGCAGATGACCGACAATACTGGTTTCGCTGGTACGTCCGCCGATGGATTCAGCCATTTCAAACACACGCAGCCATTTGCCGGAACGTGCTGTATTATCCAAACCGCTTTCACGCATGGTCACAGCTGCAGCATGTTTCGCAAAATCAAGTCCCTTTGCTTCATACTGAGCCTGACAAACGATCATGTTGTTTTTGGTTTCCTGAGTTCCGCCAGATTTGGAAACATTGACGATCAAAGTTGTTTCGAGGTCACAGACAGCCAACGCATCAGCAAGTCCTGCAGTATCGGTATTATCCAGGAAATAGATCTTGAGATTGCCGTTTCTTTTTTCACGGGAATATTCATTCCAGTACGGACCATTGATCGCCATCTGCAAGAGCTGAGGACCGAGAGCTGAACCGCCGATCCCGTTGATCACAGCAGATTCAAAAGGTTTTCCGGTAGATCCGGTGATTGCTCCGGAACGGATCCCCGCAGCAAATTCTTCCACTTCATTGTAAACAGCGGTTCCGGTATAGACCGAACGGTCTGTGAAATGAGTCACTTTGCGGTTTTCATCCGGATTTTTGATCTCGCCCAGTTCGATTTTCTGCATTTCCGCATGAACATTATCAAAACGGGATTTGATGTCGGCAAGATCTTTTTCTTCAAAATTCATTCCTGCAAAATTGATCTGAAAGCCGCTTGCACCGTCAATAAAAGTGTAATCATGGCATCTTTTGACCCAGTTCTCTGTTGTCATAATAAAAAACTCCTGTTGCTTATTTTTTCATATTGAGTTATTATTTCCGGTAATGTACCACATCTTTTCAAAATAACAAAATCTGAGAATGGTTTTTCTTGATAAAAAAATTGATTTTTTTTGAATTTCAGACTTGAAGAAACTGTCTATTGGAGTTATCTTACTGAATTTGAGAGTTCAAATCAACTCTCACCAGCAATTAATTTAAACTAACTAAGGAGGAATCTATTATGGCAGCAAAAGTTGATGGAGACAAGTGCGTTGGATGCGAAGCTTGCATTGGAACCTGCCCGGTTGAAGCAATCGCTATGGCAGACGGAAAAGCAGTTGTGAACGAAGACAGCTGCATTGATTGCGGTGCCTGCGTTGCCGGTTGCCCTGCGGAAGCCATTGCTCAGTAATAGCATTCCGTATTTCTTTTCTGTTTTCTCGTGAAACAGCGAAGATCATCCATAAAAAAGCGGTTTCTGAAAAGAGACCGCTTTTTTTATATCCTTGAGATCAAATAAAAAACGCATGATCCTGCTTCCGGTTGGATCATGCGTTTCAATTTTTTTCTGTTCACAGAAAGAAATTACTTGGCAACAATGTTCACCACACGTTTCGGAACACAGATCACTTTCATCACCTGTTTTCCTTCCAACTGACGGATCACATTTTCATCCGACATGGCAAGTTTTTCCATTTCTGCGGCGTCTGCATTAACAGACATCATAATGCGGGCACGCGGTTTTCCATTGACCTGAACCAGAATTTCAACAGAATCTTCCACCAGGAATTTCGGATCAAAGACAGGCCATTCTGCCAGAGAGACAGGGGCTGCGTTTCCGAGGATTTCCCAGAGTTCTTCTGCAATATGCGGAGCATAGGGAGCAATCAATTTGACAAACGGTTCAGCTGCTGCACGCGGCATGGCATCCAGTTTGGAGAACTCATTGACAAAGATCATCATCTGACTGATCGCTGTATTGAAGTTCAATGTTTCTGTATCTTCTGTCACTTTCTTGATCGGGGCATGGAGCAGTTTCAACTGTTCTTTGGTCAGTTCCACATCTGCGATCGGAGTTTCAGCGATCATGCGCCAGATACGTTTCAGGAAACGGAACACACCTTCCACACCATTGGTATTCCACGGTTTGACAGCTTCCAGAGGTCCCATGAACATTTCATACAGACGCATGGAGTCAGCACCGTAATCACGGATCACATCATCAGGATTGACAACGTTACGCAGGGATTTGGACATTTTGGCAGGGAACGGAGTCAGTTTTTCGCCGGATTCCTTGTCATAATAGTTGCCGTCATCACGGGATTCCACTTTGTCATTCGGAATGATCACACCGCGGGCATTCTTATAAGACATACCGAGGATCATCCCCTGATTGATCAATCTGCGGAACGGTTCCGGAGTGGAAACAGCCCCGATATCGAACAGGACTTTGTGCCAGAAACGGGCATAGAGCAAGTGCAGCACTGCATGTTCTGCACCACCGACATACAGGTCAACCGGCATCCAGTATTTTTCTTTTTCCGGATCAATGAACATTTTGTCATTGGTCGGATCGATATAACGGAGATAATACCAGCAGGAGCCAGCCCACTGCGGCATGGTATTGGTTTCACGACGTCCTTTCATGCCGGTCACAGGATCAGTATAATTCAACCATTCTTCAGCTTTGGCAAGCGGAGATTCACCAGTTCCGGAAGGTTTGAAGTCTGTCAGATCCGGCAACTGCACAGGGAGATTGGCTTCATCTTCCAATCGGATCGAGCCGTCTTCCATCAGAATCACGGGGAACGGTTCGCCCCAGTAACGCTGACGGCTGAACAACCAGTCACGCAATTTATAGTTGATCGTTTTCTTGCCGATCCCGCGTTCCGCAAGCCATGCGATTGTTTTGGCTTTGGCTTCATTGACTTTCAGTCCGTTGATGACCAGACCTTCATCGTTGGCACTGTTGACAGATGCACCGTCGCCGGTCCAGCAGACTTTTCCGGCATACACATCCGCCGGATCGATTTTGAGTGCAGCAGCTTCTGCCGCATCCGGTTCAATGATGCAACGGATCGGGATATTGAACTTGACTGCAAAATCAAAGTCACGTGTATCGTGTGCAGGAACAGCCATGATTGCGCCGGTTCCGTAGGTGCTCAGCACATAATCTGCGATCCAGACAGGGATTTTTTCTCCGTTGACAGGATTGACTGCATAAGCTCCGGTGAAGCATCCGGTCTTTTCGTTGTTCAGTCCGGTACGGTCAAGATCACTCTTGGATGCGGCAAATTTCTGATAGGCTTCCACGGCTTCTTTGCAATCAGCAGCAGTGATCTCTGAAACGATCGCATGTTCCGGAGAAAGAACCATATAGGTCGCTCCGAAAAGAGTATCGGGTCGGGTTGTAAAAACAGTAACTTTCTTATCGGTCCCGTCGATATTGAAGGTGACTTCTGCCCCTTCGGAACGACCGATCCAGTTACGCTGCATTTCTTTGATGCCTTCCGGCCAGTCAAGATCATCCAGATCCTTCAGGAGACGTTCTGCGTATTCAGTGATTTTGAGAACCCACTGACGCATCGGTTTGCGGATCACAGGATGATTTCCGCGTTCACTGCGGCCGTCGATCACTTCTTCGTTGGCAAGAACAGTTCCGAGAGCCGGACACCAGTTGACAGGGACTTCATCCACATAAGCAAGACCTTTTTTATAAAGCTGCAGGAAGATCCACTGTGTCCAACGGTAATAATGAGGATCTGTCGTATTGATTTCTCTGTCCCAGTCATAGCTGAAACCGAGAGACTGGATCTGACGTTTGAATGTTTCCACATTCTTTTTGGTTGTAACAGATGGATGTGTTCCGGTTTCGATTGCATACTGTTCAGCCGGGAGCCCGAAAGCATCCCAGCCCGTCGGATGCAGAACGTTGCATCCTTTCATGCGTTTGAAACGGCAGAAAATATCGGTTGCGGTATAACCTTCCGGATGTCCCACATGAAGTCCTGCTCCGCTGGGATACGGGAACATGTCGAGAACATAGAGTTTTTCTTTGTCCGACACATCTTCCGCTTTGAAGGTCTTGTTCTCCAGCCAGTATTGCTGCCATTTTTTTTCGATTCTTGTAAAATCGTATTCCATATTGAAAACTCCCAAGTTGTTTTGATTTACACTTTTAATCTGGTCAATATAACCGCTGCTCTTTTTATTTCAACTCCGGCAAACAAAAAATTCGCTGAATAAGTGAAAAAAATGCTTAAACAGAGCGTTCCAGAAGATAATTTGAAAGAGAAAGCAGCAGAGAACGGTATTGATTTGCCGGTAAAACCTGAAGACTTTCGATGGCTTGCGCCGTATAACGGTTGATCTCTGCAAGGATCCTGTCAACGGCTCCGGACTCAGCCAGAAGAATACGGATCCGGGAAACAACCTCTTCATCATATTCCGGTAAAGCCCGCATACCGAGCAGCTCTTTCTGTCCGGCAGGCGATAACGTTTCCATTGCTTCCATGAAAAGCAGTGTTGGTTTGGATTCCTGAAAATCGGAACACAAGGGTTTGCCGAATGTTTCAAGTTCTCCGAAAACGCCGAGATAATCATCTCTCAACTGGAATGCGATCCCCAGTGCATCGGCATAATTCCCAAGAGCTTTCAAAGCAGGTTCTTCCATATCCGCAGTCCGCAAGGCGATGGCTCCGCCGGTCTGCACACAATATTTCAGAAGACAGGCGGTTTTTCCCTCGATCACACGGAGAACATCTTTTTTAGTGACCCGAGTCCAATCCCGCATCGGCAATTCAATATCCAGAGCCTCACCGGAGATCAGTTCCCGGTTGACAATATTCTGCATTCTGCGGACAAGGGTCATGACCAACTCCGGCGGACATCCTTTTTCAGCTGTCCGCATCAGAAGATCAACAGCCCATGCCTGTTGGATATCTCCGGCAAGAATTGCCATATCACGCCCGAATTTTTCATTTTGCACAGGATTCAGATCGTATGCAGATTCAGCATATTTACACAATTCACGATGAGTTGTCGGCAATCCGCGGCGGACATCATCTTCATCAATAATATCGTCATGGACCAGAGTCCAGGAATGATAAACTTCCACCGCAGCAGCGGCATTCAACGCCATTGCCGGATCGCCCCCCAAAGCTCCGCATGCCCACAGCAGCAGAGCAGGACGGACTCTTTTCCCTCCACGCATGGGATAAGAACGTACAGCATCACAAAGACATTCAGGATAAATTGTTGATGGGAATCCATCATTTGACAGGATCCTGCCAACATCCGATGCGACTCCTTTCAGAGCCTCTTTCAAATCTGCATCCATTTTTCAAAAACACTTTCTGTAATTAAGGTTTACAGCAATCATTCTATTTTTTTCTCCGGTACTGTAGCACAGAAATCATGATTTTTCAATAAAAACAATCCGCTTTTCTTCTTTCCGATGGAAAAACTCCTGCAAATAAGAGTAAAAGTTGCTGTGATCGAGTTGACAAAAGCGGAAAATGATGCTACATTGACAGGAAAATGGTAATCATAACCCTAAACGCAATATAAAAACATGAAATTGGAGTAATGACAATGAGTTGTTGCAATCAGTTGCCGGAAAAAATTCTGGCATGGCAGATGTTTGGTGCCGGATTTGAAAATTTCGGCAAAGAAGAAAAACCGTCCGTCCTTCCCCTTCCGCAAATCGCAGATGATGAACTGCTGGTCAAAATCGATGCAATCGGACTGTGCTTTTCTGACGTTAAACTGATCCGCGCCGGTGAAGAACATCCCCGCGTGATTTCCAAAGACCTCAAAACAGATCCGGTCATCCCCGGTCACGAAGCTGTCATGACTGTCGCTAAAGTCGGCGAAAAACTCAAAGATCAGTTCAAAGTCGGACAGCGTTTCATCATTCAGGCTGACGTTTATGTCAACGGAATCGGTTTCGCTTACGGTTACGCTCTCAACGGCGGTATGGCTCAGTACAGCATCATCAATCAGAAAGTTCTCAACGGTGATGAAGGCTGCTACCTCCTCCCGCTCGCAGATACCATTCCTTCCGCTGTTGCAGCTCTCTTTGAACCCTGGACCTGCGTGCTCGCAAGCTACACCATCGGCTACCGCAAAGCTCCTCTCGACGGCGGCAAAATGCTTTTTGTCTTCGGCAAAAAAGATATCGATATCGAATTTGGCGATGTTGTCAAAAATGCGAAACCGGCTGCGGTGACACTGGTCAATGCTCCTGCTGCTTTCGCTGCTGAAATCAGCAAAATCTATCCGCAGGCAAAAGTCACCTGTGCATCCGCCCTTCCCGAAGAAAACTTCGATGATATTTTCCTCTGCGCTGTTGAACGTGAAGAAGGCGAAAAAGCGGCTAAAATGGCAAATGTCAAAGCCTGCATCAACTTCATCGGTGACTATGCCGGAGAAAACTGGAAGTTCGACGTTGGAAGCATCCAATATCTTGTTTTGTTCTATATGGTTTCAAAAAACGTAAATCTTTCCGATTCTTACGGAAGAAATT
>JAGCNI010000004.1 GCA_017646015.1 Lentisphaeria bacterium | reverse complement strand
TCTCTTCACGTTCGGCGAAGATTGGGGTAAGGATGTTGTGGAACAACTGGACGGAGGAAGTGTAACTCTCTGGTTTGAAGATGGTTCTGCAAGCAATTGGGATGCTTCAACACTCACTTATACGGATGGAGATAATTCAGTGCAAGTGATCGGTATTGATGCGGGAAATATCTCTCTCGAATTCGGCGGCGATATTTCCTCTCTGCCCGAAGGTGCATTTGCCGATGCCGCCAGCGAAAAGATCTTTGAAGACAAAAACAAAGGTATGATCGCATAATAAATTTATTCAATCGAAAGAATACTCAAATCGGCATGTTTTGGTCGGGTTGAGTTTTCTTTTTTATGAAGCATCATATTGAAATACCAAACGCTTGATTCGGACGCTGTATCAAAAAACAGAATAAATGTGGGATTTGAATAGAAAAAGGCAAAAAAAATGGCGCCCCGGGCGGGGATCGAACCCACGACCCACTGCTTAGAAGGCAGTTGCTCTATCCTCTGAGCTACCAGGGCGCATTTTTTATGTTGTGATGGTAATGTAATCCATTTTATGAAAATTTCAATAATATTCTGAACTTTTTTCAAAGAATATTTGATATTAATGATTTTTCAGCTATGTTTTATAGTGAATTTTTATGGAGGTATGGAGCATGACATTGGATTTTATCAAATATCAGGGGGCGGGAAATGATTTCATTATCGCGGATGATTCCCTCAAAAAATGGAAAAGAGATCCGGAAAGTATCAGAAAAATCTGCGATCGCTGTCGCGGAGTCGGAGGTGATGGTCTCATTCTGTTGGAAAAACCTCGTCCGGGGCAACCCATCAAGATGACTTATTACAACAGCGATGGTTCGTATGCTGCCATGTGTGGAAATGGATTGCGATGCGCTGCGTCGTTTGCATATAAAAACGGTTTTTCTGAAAATAAAAAAATGCAATTCGATGTCGGTGGGGAAGAGCTTCAGGCGGAGATCATGGATGAATACGGTGCAGTTGTCAAGGTCATGATCAAACAGACTGAAGAATTCAAAGAATATCACATGGAAGATGGTCAGACCGTTTACAAGGGAGGAGCCGGAGTTCCTCATGCGGTCGTGATCTGTCGGGAAGATAAAGTGCCGGATATCCGGAGTGCGGGGGCGAAATTGCGTTATCATAAATTTTTTGCGCCGGAAGGGACAAATGTGGATTTTCTGATTCTTCCGGAAACAAAAGAAAATGGAGTTGTTAAAATCCGGACTTATGAAAGAGGAGTCGAAGGTGAGACCCTTGCATGCGGGACCGGATGTGCCGCTTCGGCGCTTGTTTTGCATCATTTTTTCGATTTTTCTGAAAAAGTATCCTTTCTTTGTTATGGAAGTGACAAAATAGAGGTTGAAATATTGAAAAAAAGCTGTAATTTAAAAGGAGTATGGCTGACAGGACCAGCGACAGCGGTTTTTTCCGGCATACTGACAACTGAAATCAAGGAAATTTACCAAACAACATAAAGGTGATATAAATGGAACTCAAAGGCGTTTACACTGCGTTGGTAACCCCCTTTTCCAATGGCAGAGTCGATTACGGCAAACTGCGGGAACTGGTTGCTATGCAGATCGAAGGCGGTGTCGATGGTATCGTACCCGTCGGAACAACCGGGGAATCCCCGACTCTTTCTCCGGAAGAACACATGAAAGTGATTACTGAAGTCATTGTTACTGCAAACAAACGTTGCCGGATCATGGCTGGTTCCGGGGCAAACTCCACGGAAGAAGCGATCCTGTTGACTCTTCATGCAAAAGAAGCCGGGGCAGATTGCTCTCTGCAAGTTTCTCCGTACTACAACAAACCGACTCAGGAAGGTCTTTACAGACATTTCTCCACGATTGCTGACAAATGTGAACTTCCGCTGGTTCTTTACAATGTACCGGGACGTACTGGAATCTCCATTGCAGCAGACACTGTCGCACGTCTGGCAAAAAACAACAATATCCTCGGGATCAAAGAAGCAAGCGGTTCTGTTGAACGGGTTTCTGAAATTGCAGAACTCTGTGACCTGCCTGTCATGTGCGGTGATGACAGCCTCACGGTTCCCATGATGGTTGTCGGAGCAAAAGGGGTCATCAGCGTGGCATCCAACTTCCTGCCGAAAGAACTCAAGGAAATGGTCGATGCCTGTGCCGCAGGAGATTACGCAAAAGCATTGACGATCCATAACAAATACTTCCGTCTCTTCAAAGACCTCTTCATCGAATCCAATCCGATCCCGGTCAAAGCTGCCATGAATATGATGGGATTGATCGAAGAAGAATCCCGTCTCCCTCTCTGCCCCCTGCAGCCGGGAAATCGTGAAAAACTGAAAGCTACTCTCAGTAAAGCACTGGGAAAAAATTTCTGACATCGAATCAAGATATAAGGATTTTCAAAAATGGCAAAAACAATTCTATTTCAGGGCGACTCCATCACAGATGCCGGACGAAACTATGATCTCGCCCTGCCACCAGCAATCGGAATGGGAATTGGATATCCGTTTCTGATCACAGGCGACTTGCTCGCTCATGAACCGGAAAAAGATTGGAAGATCTACAACCGCGGAATCAGTGGAAACCGTGTTGTTGATCTTTATGCACGCTGGAAACAGCAGGCTGTCAATCTGAAACCGGATATTCTCAGCATTCTGATCGGAGTCAATGATACCTGGCACGAATTCGGAAGCCAGAACGGTGTGGAAGTTCCCCGCTATGCGATGTTCTACCGTATGCTCCTCGAATGGACTAAAAAAGAACTTCCTGATGTCAAGCTGGTTCTTCTCGAACCCTTTGTCCTGCCCTTCGGTGCCGTCACAGAAGAATGGATCCCGGAAATCAATGAACGCCGGAAAGTGGTCAAAGAACTGGCTGAAGAATTCGGTGCGATTTTCATTCCGCTTCAGACACTTTTCAATGAAGCTCTCGCAAAAGCACCCCAGGAATACTGGCTTGCGGATGGGGTTCATCCCACGACTGCCGGTCATCGTCTGATTGCTGATGCATGGCTCAAAGCAACGGAAGCGATCCGCTGAAAAAAACAATCATTCTTTAATGATTCAGAAATCCCGGTAAATACATAAATACCGGGATTTTTTATTTGCATTCATAGATTCTGCTATTATATTATTCCCTGTTAAATCATACTATTAAATCACTGATGAGGAATATCATGAAAAAATCTGAAAATATGATCTCCGAAGATCTTTCCCTCCGTTTATCTGTCTTAAAATTCATTTCGATCGTGGCTGTTGTCTTTGTTCATGCGAACGCATTGGATGTGCCTCTGAAAAACGGACCTCTGGATCTTGCCCAATTCCGTGCAGTTGAATTCATTGAAACCCTGGTAACTTATCTTGCCAGATTCTCCATGCCGCTCTTTCTTGCAATCAGCGGGTTGATCTATTTCTGCAAACCTTATAACGATTCTTATTTCAATTTCATAAAAAAGAAAACCAAAACGATTCTGTGGCCTTATCTTTTATGGAATACCATCACGATTGCCTACATGTTCATTCTGGAACTTCTGCCTTTTGTCCGGAAATCCCTGGAAAACACCTCTATTTTTATTCCAGCATTCGGTGTCCGGGAATGGATCAGTGCCTACATTGGTTTCCAATGTGAATGGATGCCGTTCCTTTATCCGGCATGGTTCCTGCTCTATCTTTATTTCTTCTTCCTGATCATACCGTTTCTGCGAAAATATTTTGAAAAATATCCGGTTCTGATCCTTGTTTTGAGTATCATCAATCTGATTATGATCAGTTATCGGCCGTTTGCAAGATTACTGGGGGATTGCGGTCCGCTTCACCGAACCCTTGTATTCTTCGCATTCTTTACAATCGGACTGGCATTTCTGAAATATAGAACATACTTTGAGCATAAGGCAACGATTCTTACCAGCGGAATCTTGTTCTGCGGATGTGTTGTATTCGATTTATGTATTCCGCAAAATCTACTTCATCAGAAAATCACCATGATGCCGCTCTCCATCTTTCTCGGTGTGATCTTCCTTTTTGCATTTTCCAAATATCTGCCCTGTCTCTCCGACCGGACAAAGAAAACGATGTTGTTCCTTTCCTCTTTTACATTCCTGATTTATATGGGACATGAATTCTTCCTGAAAATGTTGAAAGGGATCTGTTTCAAAATGATCATGCCCAATACAGCCCTGCTCCTGCTGCTCTATTTCGGGATCCCGCTCTTTGTGATGACAGCTCTGGTCATCATCGGTATGATCATGAAAAAATATCTGCCGTGGCTCTACAAATTCCTGATGCTCCGCTGATCATTGATCACCAACAAATAAAAAAAGCCCGTCCACACAATAGCGACGGGCTTTTTTATTGGATCTGTAAGAACGCAGGACTCAGTCTTTGAAGAGTTCCTCGATTTCGACCATACGATGTTCTCTGCGGGAAATTTCAGCGGCCTGACCGATTGCAGAAGCAAGCATACCATGTTCTGCTGTGGAGTTGGGAGCAACTTCTCCGCGGAGAACTTTGCAGAAAGTATCAACCAGAGAAGGATCCGCTCCGCCGTGACCGCCACTTTCTTCCGGAATGGTATAAGTCACAACTTCGCCATTCCAGCGGGGGGTGATCTTGATGGTTCGTTCTGCCAGACTGACATCTGCAATAGCACGGTCGCCGACAACAGTGTACGTCCGATCAGCACGGGCTCCGATGAAACATTCAAAATGGCTGACTTTGATTCCGTTTTCATATTCAACCATGGCGATCCCGTTGTCATGTGTATCTTTTTCTGATGTGTACATGCAGAGATTTTTGATATAACCATCCTGCGCGATCGCTTCTTCTCCCCATCTTTCCATTTCTGTATCAGAAAGAATCCAGCGGTCTTTACATTTTTCACGGTAATAGCAGACATTGCAGCCGGGACCGGGTTCATGACCTTCTTCCAGTTCAAACGGAATCCCTTCGGGGGTCAGCACGTTGACAGCTGCAAAGGAAGTCACACGCAACGGTTTCGGGAAATCAAGCAGCCAATTGAAAATATCAAAGTCGTGGCTGCCTTTGTGAATCCAGAGACCGCCTGTCGCAGAATAAAAACGGTTCCAACGGGACATATATGTTCTGCCGCCATCGTAGAATTCACGGTTCTCTGCAATAAAGACTTTCCCCAGAACACCATCCACGATCAACTGTTTCAAACGTTTCAAAACAGCATGATGACGGAGATTGAAACCAATCATCACAGTCAAGCCGGTCTTTTTTGCGGTCTCAATAACTTCGCGGCAGCCTTTGACTGTCGTGGCAAGCGGTTTATCGATCAATACGTTCCATCCGTTTTGAAGAGCTGTCATGGCAACCTGATGGTGTGTATAGTCCGGTGTTGTAATGATCACGGCATCCAGTTTTTCACTCTTTGCCATATCTTCAATCGAGGAATAAAACTTAACATCGGTAAGCCCGAGGAAACGGGCTGCGGCACGGTAACGCACAGGATTCTTATCACACAATGCCGTAATTTCCACATCATCACGGTTTTTCAGAATCTCTCCGAAACAACAGGTCCCTCTTTCTCCGGTTCCGATAATAGCAATTTTTAATTTTTCACCCATACTAAAACCTCATAAAAAAGATTGTAAGTTACGTATTGACAACATATCTCAACGTTGAACATATTTTAATATACATCGCCATATATGAATTACAAGCTCATTCATAAAAAAAATCAGAAAAAATAATCCCCGAAATAATGCTTCTCCGGTCCTCATCCAACACGATAATCCCCAAAGCAAATCATCCGGCTCAACCTATCAATAAAACACAAAAATATTTCACAAAGACTGTTTCGCAAAATGCTTTTTATCAAAGAAAATCCCCCAAAATATGAAAAATATTTAATTTTTCAATAAAAATTTCTATTTTTTTTGCATTTTTGATTTGACATTTCAGAAAATGTCCGTATAATTCGCTATCAGAGAGAATTATCTCAATAACAATTAATTTTATAGGAGAAAGCGGCCATGGTATTGATTTGTCCGTATTGCGACATCGAAATTAGTGAAAAACTTGTGGAAGCCGAAGATGGCTGCTGCCCGGAGTGCGGCACCCTGATCACAGCAAATTCCGTGATCGACGAATATGATGAAGACGGCGATGAATATGAAGAAGATGAATTCGCCAACGAATTTGCCGACGATGATTATGAAGAAGATGAATATGCAGACTTTGATTTTGAAGATTTCGAAGAGGAAAAAGACCCCAAGGAAAATAAAAAATCAAAATGAGCTTTTGTTGAAAAAAGCATGATTTACAGAAAAAACCGCCGTATCTTTTCCGGTACAGCGGTTTTTCTTTTGCTCTTTTTTAAATAAATATACAAAATCCGCTTGATTCTTCAACAAGAGCAATGTATATTAATAAGATATTTTTATCGGTAGCCTTAACGAAAGCAAAAGGAAAAGAAGAAAAATGGCTAAATTTGCACTCGAAACGATCCGGCACAGTGCATCGCACCTCATGGCAGCTGCGATCCTGGAGCTCTACCCCGATGTCAAATTCGATATCGGTCCCAGTACTGAAGATGGTTTTTATTATGATTTCGATTTCGGGACTACCAAGCTGACTACCGAAGATCTGGAAAAGATCGAAGCAAAGATGACTGAAATCGCAGATAAAAAACTGCCATTTGAACGTATTGAACTCTCCCGGGAAGAAGCTCTCAAGCTCCTCTCAGAGAAAAAACAGAATTTCAAAGTCGAACGTCTGGCAGACATCCCCGAAGGTGAAGCGATCTCCTTCTACCGTTGCGGCAAATTCATCGACCTCTGCCGTGGTCCTCACGTGGACAATACCGGCGATATCGGTGCATTCAAACTGACCAGTATTGCTGGTTCTTATTATCGCGGAAAAGAAAGCAATCCCATGCTCACACGCATCTATGGTACTGCTTTCGCAGATAAAAAAGAACTCAAAGCATACCTCATGCAGATCGAAGAAGCAAAAAAACGCGACCATCGCCGTCTCGGAAAAGACCTCGACCTCTTCAGTATCTCTGAAACAGTCGGTCCCGGTCTTGTTCTCTGGCATCCGCGCGGAGGTTTCATCCGTAATACACTCGAAACATTCTGGCGCAAAGAACATTATGAAAACGGATACGATCTGCTCTACACTCCGCATATCGGCCGTTCCAACCTCTGGGAAACCAGCGGACACCTCGGATTCTATAAAGACAGCATGTACTCCCCCATGGAAATCGACGAAATCGACTACTTTGCAAAGCCGATGAACTGTCCTTTCCATATTGAAGTATATAAATCCAGAGTCCGCTCCTACCGTGAACTTCCCTGCCGCTGGGCTGAACTCGGAACAGTGTACCGCTATGAAAAAAGCGGCGTCCTCCACGGTCTGATGCGTGTCCGCGGATTCACACAGGACGATGCTCACATCATCTGCACACCGGAACAGATCGAAAGCGAAATCGAAGACGTGCTGAATTTCTGTCTCCATATCTGGAAAACATTCCAGTTCAAAGAAATCAAAGCCTACCTCTCCACCCGTCCGGAAAAAGCTGTCGGCGATCCTGCACGTTGGGAACAGGCTCAGAAATCGCTGGTCAACGCAATCGAAAAAAGCGGTCTGGCTTATGAAGTGGATGAAGGTGGTGGCGCATTCTACGGTCCGAAAATCGACCTCAAAGTCAAAGATGCGATCGGACGTGAATGGCAGACATCTACCATTCAGTTTGACTTCAACCTGCCGGAACGTTTCCAGATCAACTACATCGGAGAAGATGGACAGCGTCATCAACCCTATATGGTGCACCGCGCCCTGTTCGGTTCTCTGGAACGTTTCTTCGGCATCCTGATCGAACACTTTGCCGGAGCATTCCCGGCATGGCTCGCACCGGAACAGATCCGCATGATCCCAATCACCGAAAAACAGCATGAATACTGCCTCAACGCAACACGCGAGCTGAAAAAAGCCGGATTCCGTGTTGAATGCGATACCCGCAGCGAAAGCATGGGCGCAAAAATCAAAGATGCACGCATGCAGCGCGTACCCTTCATGGCTGTCGTCGGTGAAAAAGAAATGCAGAGCAACACTTTTGCCATCCGTTCCCGCCGCGAAGACCAGCTCGGACAGATGGATCTTGCAACTTTTATGAAAAAATTGCAAAATGAAGTTGACAACAAGCTGTAATGGTGTTATATTACTCACTTCATGAAAAAACTGTAAAGCCAATTTAACTGGAGGATACTGCTATTAGCAAGCTGCTGAAAAACGACATGCGGGCTTATGCTGACAAGGATCTGCTTGTGATCGGTCCTGAAGGTGAACAGCTCGGAGTCATGAAACTCGGACCTGCCTGCCAGGCGGCAAAAGATGCCGGACTGGATCTTGTCATGGTCGCCGAAAACAGTGAACCGCCTGTGTGCCGGATCATGAATTTCGGTAAACTTCTTTATGAACAGAAAAAGAAATTGAAAGATCAGAAGAAGAACCAACAGGCTCAGAAAGTGAAAGAAGTCAAGTTCCGCTTGAATATCGCAGAGCATGACTACGCTCACAAAATCGACCAGGCAACCGAATTTTTGGAAGAGGGATGCAAACTTAAAGTCACTCTCACTTTCAAAGGTCGTGAAATGGCTCATACAGAAATCGGTTTTGAACTGATTGACAGAATTATCGAAGACCTGAAAGACAGCGGAACAGTTGAAAGTCCCGCAAAACTTTTGGGAAAAAACATAAACATGTCCTTCAATCCGAAGGGCAGCCGCTGAACTTGGCTGATATCGGCATCTGCCTTTTCAGCGTAACACTCTTAAGCAAAAAACAAGGAGAGTAAAACGATGCCTAAGATGAAAACACGGAAAAGTATTTCCAAGCGCGTCAAGCGTACGGGTACTGGCAAATTCAAGTACTTCAAAGCGGGTCGCCGCCACTTGATGACCGGAAAATCCGGTAAGAGAAAACGTCACCTCCGCAGAGATGGTATCCTGCAGAAGGCTGATATGAAACGCATTGCCAAAGCTCTGCCCTACGGGTAAGATGCTCAAAACTTGAACTTGGAGATTACTGAAAATGAGAGTTACATCTGCTGTTCCTTCCAGAAAACGTCGTAAACGCGCATTGATGAGAGCCAAAGGCTTTTACGGTGCAAGCAGTAAGCGTATCCGTACAGTATATGATGCTATTGATAAAGCTGATGCTCACGCTTATGTTGGACGTAAACAGAAAAAACGTCAGTACAGAAGACTTTGGACAATCCGTATCAATGCAGCTTGCCGTATGATGTATTTCACCTACAGCAAACTGATGGCTGGTCTCAAGAAAGCTGATATTGCTGTCAACCGCAAAGTCATCGCTGACCTCGCGGTCAATGATATGGAAGCTTTTAAAGCCCTGGTCGAAAAAGCCAAGGCTGCCTGCTGATCCATTTATTTTTCTGATTTATAAAAGCGGGTTGCCGTTTACGGCAGGCCCGCTTTTTCTTTTTATCCCTCACCCCCAGGAGATTTAAACATGCTTAACGAACTGCTCGAAAAGCTTAAAGAAATCACCTCATCTGCTACGGAGGCTCTCGCCGCTGCAACGACCGAAGCAGATGTCGAAAATGTAAAAAATAAAACCATCGGAAGAAATGGTTCTCTCACTGCTTTGGCTCCCATGATGGGCAAAATCGCCAAAGAAGATAAACCTGTCGCAGGAAAAGCTTTCAACGAAGCCAAGACTACCATTCAGAATCAACTTGAAGAAGCAAGAGAACGTCTGGCGGATGCTTCCGGTGCTTCTGCAGCAGAAGCGATCGATGTCACCCTGCCCGGCAGAAAATGGAGAATCGGTACAAAACATCCGGTCAACCAGACCATTGATGAATGTTGCGCCATCTTCCGCAGAATGGGATTCGTTGTTGCTGCCGGTCCGGAAATTGAAACAGTACATAACTGTTTCGATGCCCTTAACGCTCCGGCAGATCACCCTTCCCGCGATCCGAAAGATACATTCTATTTCGATGATGGACGTCTGCTGCGGACTCAGACAAGTACCGTTCAGATCCGCACCATGCTTGCCAATAAACCGCCGATTCGCATTGTTTCTCCCGGCCGTTGTTACCGCAGAGATACTCCGGATGCAACTCATGGCGTTCACTTCCATCAGATCGAAGGTCTCTATGTTGACCGCAATGTTTCTCTGGCAGATCTGAAAAATACATTGGAAGCCTTTGCGGAAGAATTTTTCGGAAAAGGCGTTACCATCCGGATGCGTCCTCACTTCTTCCCTTTCACAGAACCGAGTGCGGAATGTGACTTCTCCTGCGTGATGTGCGGAGGAAAAGGCTGCCGTGTCTGTAAAAATTCCGGCTGGCTGGAAATTCTCGGCTGCGGTATGGTCAATCCCAACGTTCTGCGGAATGTCGGAATCAACCCGGATGAATGGCAGGGATTTGCCTTCGGTATGGGTATTGAACGTCTGACCATGCTCAAACACAGAATTGGCGATCTGAGACTTTTCTCGGATAACGATCTGCGTTTCCTGAAACAGTTTTAATGAGGGAGATCTGACATGAAAATTTCATTGAACTGGTTGAAAAATTATATTGAACTGAAAAAATCCCCGGAAGAACTGGCACATATTCTGACCATGGCGGGACTGGAAGTGGAAGAAATCGCCACGATCGGTGAGATCCCGGCAGGAGTTGTGGTTGCCAGAATTCTGAGCAGAGATACACATCCGAATTCCGATCATCTTTCCATCTGTCAGGTGGATGCCGGAAACGGCAATCAATTCCAGATCGTCTGCGGTGCACCGAACTGCGATGCAGGAAAAACAGTTCCGCTGGCAACCCTTGGAACCGTCTTCAAAGATCCGGAAGGCGGCAAAGATTTTGAAATCAAAAAAGCAAAATTGCGCGGTGTTGAATCATTCGGTATGATGTGCTCCGCCCGTGAACTGGGCTTGGGTTGCGATCATGACGGTCTGATGATTCTTCCTGAAGACTGGGAACTGGGCAAACCGCTTTCTGATTACATTGAAAAAGATACAGTTTATACCGTTGAGATCACCCCGAACCGTCCGGACTGGCTCTCTCACTGGGGAGTTGCCCGTGACGTGTGGGCTCTCTGCGGTGGACGCCGTTCTTTCCCGAACGCACAGTTGCCCTCTGTTGCCGGATTTGAAGATTGGAATATGCTGGTCAAAGTCGAAGCTCCCGATCTCTGTCCGGAATATACAGCCCGTGTGATCCGCGGTGTGAAAGTTGCTCCCAGCCCCAAATGGTTGAAAGAACGTCTCGAAGCTGTCGGGATCCGCCCGATCAACAATATCGTTGACATCACAAACTTTGTCATGATGGAATTCGGTGAACCGCTCCATGCATTCGACACCCGTTTTCTGAAAGACAAACGAATCGTTGTGCGCCGTGCTGCTGAAAATGAAAAAATCGTGGCTCTGGATGGTAAAACATACGATCTTGACAACAATACACTGGTCATTGCCGATACCGAAAAACCGGTTGCGATCGCCGGGGTCATGGGCGGCGAATACAGCGGCGTTCTGGATGACACCACAGAAGTTCTGCTGGAAAGCGCATACTTCAATCCGACCTCTGTGCGTATGACATCCCGTAAACTGGGACTTTCCACGGATGCCTCTTACAGATTTGAACGCGGAGTTGATCCTGACATGCTGGAAACAGCCAGCAACCGGGCAGCCTCCCTGATCCTCGAACTGGCAGGCGGTGAACTGGTCAGTGAATTGATCCGTGTAAAAACGACCCGTCCGGAACATCCCCGGATCATGTGCTGTTTCTCCAAGATCAACAGTCTTCTGGGACTTGAACTTACTGCCGGTGAAATCGTGGATATCCTCCGCAAAATCGGCTTGGGAGTTTCCAATATTGAAGATGACACCTGTCTGGTGACAATTCCCGGATTCCGTGCAGACATCAAAGAAAATGCAGATTTGGCAGAAGAAGTTGCCCGTATTTACGGATTTGACAAACTGCCGGCGGGCAAAGTCAATGCGATTCAGGCGCAGCCGTACAGTGAAGATGCGTATGCAGCCACCGAAAAATTGCGTGATCAGTTGATCGCATCCGGCTTGGATGATTGTGTCAATGTCAGTATGCTGGATGAAAAAACAGCCTTGAGCGATCCTCTGTTTGAAGCGGGCGATTTGCTCAAAATGAACAATCCGATCAGTTTGGATCTGGCGGTTCTGCGCCCCTCCATTCTGCCCGGACTTCTTGCCTGTGTCAAACGGAACGTTGCCCGTAAGAATCAGGATCTTGCCCTGTTTGAAATCGGACATGTGTTCTGCAGCAATCCGGCGAAATATCCGGAAGAACGTGACGAACTGGCAATCATCATGACCGGCAGAGCTCATGCGGAACGTTATTCTGCTGAACGCGCTGTTCTCTTTGACTTCTATGATATCAAAGGTGTTCTGGAATCTGTACTGGAACTGCGCCGCACCCGTAATTTTGAGTTCAAACCTGCAACGGATCCCCGTTTTGCCAAAGGAGTCTGCGCTGAACTGCTCATCGACGGTAAACAGGCTGGTGTGTTGGGTAAGCTCCATGATAAAATGACCAAAGGGATGCGTATCCAGACTCCGGTCTATGCGGCTGTGATCCAGTTGGATTCTCTGCTGAATGCAGAAGAAAAATCAATCAATTACGAACCTGTTTCCCAGTTCCCGCCTGTCACCCGTGACGTGGCATTCCTTGCTCCGAAAGAATTGGATAACAAGACCGTTCTTGATTTCATTGCCTCCCAGAAGATCAATAACCTCGTCAATGCCGAAGTTTTTGATATTTTCTCCGGAGCTCCCCTGCCGGAAGGCGCAAAGAGTATGGCTTACAGTCTGACATTCCGTTCCATGGAACGGACCCTGACCGATGTGGAAGTCAATACGGCTCACGAAAAACTGCGTGATGCCCTCGCCAAGAAATTGGGTGTGGAATTGCGCTGATCCATTCAGGATAATTGAAAATACCGGTTGTGTGATCTTTTTGCACAACCGGTATTTCCATACAAAAAAACATCAGGTGCTATTATGATCAAGCAATTTATTTCCGATACTTTTCAGGAGAAAATGATTTCCCGTTTCAAGAGCTGGGACTGGGTCCACAGTTCGATTGCAGAAGATTTTCTGAAATTGAAAGGCACCTCTCATCTGCAAATCGGCGGTTCCTCCAAACGTCTTTGGGAAACAAGACATAAATTTGTTCTGTGTGTCACAACAGATTCCGGCAAAAAGCTTGCTTATAAGAGCAATAAAACAATACGAGTCCTGAACTATCTGTTTCATCTGCCCCCCACGACAAGAGAAGCGATCAATTATCAGCGGTTACAGGATCTTGGACTGCCGATGGCGAAACTGCTGGCAGTGGGAGAAACACGTTGTCTGCTGTGGCTCAAATCTGTTTATCTTGTTACAGAATTTGCAGATGGATATCTGGACGGCAGAGTATTTCACTGGAATGGTTCCATGGTGAATGAAACAGCTCTGCGGGATGAATTTATTGTAAAAAATGTTCGTTGGCTGGCGAAAATACACGATGCGGGAATTATCCATCGCGGGTTCACACCGGCGAATATATTGTGGAAAAAGAATACCGATCCTACACGCCCGGATCTGATGGATGTCCTTTGGATCGATGTGGCATCCAACACAAAATTATCTCCGGAAGAAATGAAAAAAGAACTGCCCGATGATCTTGGAAGTATGTTCCACTTCTTTGAATTTACGGTTGAGGAACGCAAAAGATTCCTGAAAGAATATCTGGATGCCAGCACGCATGGATTCTATGATGCGGATGATTTATTTGATGCGGTTGAAATACAAAGAGAAAAACATCTGAAAGCCAGAAAAACAAGAGTTCATTTTGTACCCTGATTTCAGCATAAAAATATTCAGACATGAATACGAAGAACATAGATTCCCGTACCTGGGGGATATTATCAGTATTGATTGCCGGGTTCAGTTGGGGCTTGATGGGAATATTTGTCCGGGCTCTTATCAGTCTGGGATTCCGTCCGGTGGATATTGCAGCAATGCGGGCATTGGGAGCGGCATTGATACTGGGAAGTTCCTTCGGGTTATTTTATCGTGATGCTTTCAAATTGAAACTGCGGGATATCTGGTGTATGGCGGGATGCGGAATCATCAGCATCATATTTTTCAATATCTGCTACTTTTCCGCGATCCAATATACGACAGTAAACATTGCAGTCGTATTGCTTTATACCTCTCCGGCATTTGTTATCCTCATGTCTTCGATCTGTTTCAAAGAAAAAATTACATTCCGGAAAATGCTGTCGCTGACAGCGGTTCTGGCGGGCTGTATTCTGGTCAGTGGAGTATTTTCTTCCGGCGGTTCACTTTCGCCCAAAGTGCTGCTTATGGGATTGGGCTCGGCATTTTTTTACGCTCTCTATACCATATTCAGCCGCTATGCTCAAATCAGAAAATACAGCAATGCAGCCATAACGCTGTGGACATTTCTTTTTGCCGGATGTGCGGGGAGCTTCATGCTGGACTGGCAGAATGCAATACGCATTGCCGAAACCGGGAACTGGCAACTCTGGACTTTATTGGCAGGCTTGATACTGATTGTCACGATATTGCCTTACTATGCTTACACTGCGGGTTTGAAAAGACTTACCCCCTCGACCTCTGCGATCGCGGCAACAATAGAGCCGGCGGTGGGGACACTTGTCGGGATCCTGTTTTTCCATGAAAAGATGACATGCAGTGCAGGAATCGGTATGCTCCTGATCATCGGAGCTGTTTTACTTTGCCGGGAATGATTCTCTCTTCAAACGGGAACGTCGAATTTTGCACTCTGGAAGAGCTTTCCGGTTCATAAAAAAACAATGAATCGAGAACGAATCTGTTTTTACACGAAACAAAGTCAAAAACGTTACTAAAAAACAGTGCTATCTGCGATTTTGCGGATTGCATTTTTTTGGATAAAGAACTATATTACAGTGTATGTTTTTTTTATTCAACAATACAGAGGTGATAAAACAATGAATCCGGAATTTTCTTATCTGTCGGAAGTCAGCGCGGAAAAAGGAAACCTCATCAAGGGTCTTCAGTTGATCCAGGAGCGGGAAGGTTATGTCTCTGATGATGGAATCAAAGCAGCGGCGGCTCATTTTTCACTTGCGGATGCGGAAGTGGAAGGAGTCTTGACATTTTACGCTCAATTCAAACGCAATAAACCGGGCAAATACCAGATCAGCACTTGCGATGGTACAGCCTGTCATATCAAAGGTGCACCACTGATCCAGGAATGGCTGACCACAGCTTTGGGGATCAAATCCGGAGAAACAACAGAAGACGGGCTTTTTTCGATTGAAACAGTTGCCTGTCTCGGCTGTTGCAGTCTTGCACCCGTGATGGCGATCAATGGCAGAGTGTACGGAAAACTGGATCGTAAAGCCTTGCTGAAAATCATCAATGAATATAAAAAACAGGGATAAGTCACCATGTCAGAAATCAAAAGAATCAAAGTCGGCACAGCCTCCTGCGGTCTGGCAGCTGGTGCGGGTGCTGTACTGGAAAATTTCAAACGGCTTGCCGGTGATATTCCCGTAGCGGAAGTCGGTTGTATCGGGCACTGTTATTGCGAGCCGATCGTGGAACTGGAACTCAAGGATGGAACCAATATTTTCTATTCCTCAGTCAAAGCAGATGATGCATCTGTACAGGCGATCCTTGCACTTACAGAAAATGGACGTTTCACCATTCCGGCGGAACGGGCTGCGATCGAAAAACTGTATGTGACCCGTCTTGCCGGACGGATCGATCCGAAAGATATTGAAGAATACAAAGCCAATGGCGGTTTTGAATCTCTGAAAAAAGCGACAGCTGTCACTCCGGCAGAAGTTGTGGAATGGGTCAAAAAATCCGGACTGCGCGGACGTGGTGGAGCCGGTTTCTCCACTGGCATGAAATGGAGTTTTCTGGCAGCCAAAACTGCGGAAGAAAAGATTTTGATCTGTAATGCTGACGAGGGTGATCCCGGTGCATTCATGGATCGCTCCATGATGGAAAGTGTGCCGTTTCAGGTTCTGGAAGGGATGTTGATTGGTGCGTATGCCACAGGAGCTACAAAGTTATTTATCTATTGCCGTGCGGAATATCCGCTGGCGATCAAACATCTTCAGATCGGGATCGATGCCATTTGCAAAGCCGGACTGAATCTGCTTCCCGGACGCGAAAAACCGCTTGATATCATGATCAAAGAAGGAGCCGGAGCATTTGTGTGCGGAGAAGAAACTGCCATGATCGCTTCGCTGGAAGGTCAGCGTGGACAACCCCGGTTCCGTCCGCCCTTCCCCACAGATAAAGGTTGGAATGGGTATCCGACAGCGATCAACAACGTGGAGACCTATGCCAATATTCCGGTGGTAATTGCTGATCCGGATGCTTTTGCTGCCCTGGGAACAGAAAAGAGTACCGGCACGAAAATCTTTGCATTGGCTGGCGACTTGAAAAATCCGGGACTGGCTGAAGTTCCGATGGGAGTCACGCTGGGCGATATTGTTTACAAAATCGGCGGAGCTGCACCGGGAAGTGTCAAAGCGGTTCAGACCGGAGGTCCCTCCGGAGGCTGTATTCCGGCAGACAAATTTGATGTCAAAATGGATTATGACTCCCTCAAAGAACTCGGAGCGATCATCGGTTCCGGGGGATTGATCGTGATCGGAAATGACCGTTGTATGGTCGAAACAGCCCGTTATTTTCTGGATTTCACCCACCGTGAATCCTGCGGGAAATGCACCTTCTGCCGAGTTGGAACCATGCGGATGTTTGAAACATTGGAACGGATCGTGGCGGGCAAAGGGCAGGAATCGGATATTGATTTTCTGGAAGATCTCGGCAACAAGATCAAAAAAGGATCGCTCTGTGCTCTGGGGCAGACTGCTCCGGGTCCGGCACTTTCCACGATCCGTTATTTCCGCCATGAATATGAAGCACACGTCAGAGACGGATATTGCCCTGTCAATCAATGCAATGCACTCTCCGATGTGGCTCTGGATCCGGCAAAATGTGTCAAATGCAAACTCTGTATCAAAAACTGTCCGGTCGGTGCCATCTCTGATGATTTCAAGATCGACAACAGCAAATGCACACGCTGCAATACCTGTATTGACACCTGTGCCAAGAAAGCAATTGCCCGCGTGAAAAAAGGAACCGGGTACGATTCCACACCCGGCAAATAAGGAATGGAGCATCAGAATATGTCTGAAATCAAATTTATACTGGATGGAAAAACTGTTACTGCCGCTCCGGGCGAAACCATTATGCAGGCTGCCCGGAAAGCGGGTGTGGAGATCCCCGGACTCTGCACAAACGGAAAAGTCTCCCGCACGACATCTTGTTTTGTATGCGTTGTAAAAGATAAAAAAACCGGACGTTTCCTGCCCTCCTGTTCGGCTTGTCCCGCAGAAGGTCAGGAAGTGGAAAGCGAAACAGCGGAAGTGGCGGAAATGCGCCGGACTGCATTGGGACTTCTGCTTTCCGAACACACCGGAGATTGTGAAGCTCCCTGCACAATGGCATGTCCCGCACATGCAAAAGTGGAAGAATATGTCCGTGCCGGACGCAAAGGCGATTTCAAAGAAGCTCTCCGTATCATCAAAGAACGGATCCCGCTGCCGATGTCGATCGGACGTGTCTGCCCCCGTTTCTGCGAAAAGGACTGTCGCAAAAATATTACAGGAAAAGCGGTTTCCATCAATGACTTCAAACGTCTTGCCGCAGACCTTTATTACGATGAATATATGGAAGATCTGCCGGAACTGAACGGTAAAAAAGTGGCTGTGATCGGCGGAGGTCCTGCCGGACTTTCAGCTTCCTATTATCTGCGTTTGCAGGGATATGCTCCGACCATTTATGAACGGATGCCGCAAGCCGGAGGGATGTTGCGTTACGGAATCCCCCAATTCCGTCTGCCGAAAGAGATCCTTGACCGTGAAATTGCCCATTATCTTGCAATGGGTATCGAAATCAACTGCAATGTTGAACTCGGAAAAGATATTACATTGGAACAGCTTTCTGCGGATTTTGACTCGGTGATCGTCTGCGTCGGCTCCTGGAGTCCGAGTGCCATGCGCATTGAGGGTGAAGAATATGCAGAACAGGGAATCCGTTGGCTGGAAGGTCTTGCCCATGCAAAGTGGACAAACTGCAAAAATCCGGGAAGAACCGTTGTTGTCGGCGGCGGCAATACTGCAATGGACTGTGCAAGAAATGCACTGCGTCTCGGTGGTGACGTGACCGTTGTTTACCGCAGGACACAGAACGAAATGCCGGCAGAACAGCTGGAAGTTCATGAAGCGATGGAGGAAGGAGTCAAATTTGAATTCCTCACAGCGCCGCTTTCTCTGCGTAAAAATGTGGACGGCTCTCTTTCATTGGCATGTCAGAAAATGGAACTGGGCGAACCGGATGCCTCCGGGCGACGCTCTCCGGTTCCGGTGGAAGGATCTGACTTTACCTTTGAAGTCGATACAGTGATCGCAGCGATCGGACAACGTACCAAAGCCCCGGCTGGAATCGAAGCGGACAAACGCGGTAATGTAGCAGCAGCCCGTGAAAATCTTCAGGTCAGCGGTAATATTTTTGCAGCCGGAGATTGTGTAAGCGGTCCGGCAACAGTAGTCGAAGCGGTCGCCGGAGGACGTAAAGCGGCTCTGGCAGCAATCGATTTCATGGAAGGCAGAGAACACGTGGAAGCACCCCTCTTCAATGTCTCACGCGGACACTGGCGCAGCCTCTGCAAAGAAGATCTGGTCTATATCCGTGACAATGTTTCGGAAGACGACCGTGTTCAGCCGGAATATATTTCCATGGAAAAACGCAAAACGACCTTTGAAGAACTTTTTCCGACCATCCCCGCTGAAAAAATTCAGGCGGAAGGGGAACGCTGTATCGAATGCAGCTGTACCTCCAAAGGCGAATGTAAACTGAAAAAGTTCTCAGAAAAATATGCGGTCAAACCGGATATGTTCACCGGCAAAAAACAGATCCATGCAGCCGATACGCGCCATCCGTACATCATTCATGACCGGATGAAATGTGTCAAATGCGGGATCTGTGTCAAGACCTGCGGCGAAATCATCAATAAAAATCTGCTGGCATTTATGAAACGCGGTTTCAATACGTCGGTCGGAACTTCATTCAATCAGGGATTCCCCTCTTACTGCAAAGATTGCGGAGCCTGTATCAATGAATGTCCGGTCGGGGCACTCGACTGGCGTGAGAAAAAATAAACAGCAAACATCAGCAGAGATTGCAATAAATTCCGTTACTCTCTGGCAAGACAGCGACACGGACAATCTCTGCTGAATAAAAAACAGAAAGCTCCTGAAGAATGATCCATTACCTTGAAATACTTTTGATCGGCATAGCATTATCCATGGATGCCCTGGCTGTTTCTCTGACAATGAGTATGCTGGAAGGGAAAAATCTGACTTCCGGAAAAATCGGTTTGATCGCCTTGTTTTTCGGAAGTTTTCAGGCTTTCATGCCGTTGATCGGGTGGTTCGGGTGCAATCTTCTCGGAGATTTTGTCACCAAGTACGGATACATTCCTGCGACCCTTCTGTTGATCGGGATCGGCGGAAAAATGATCTGGGACAGAGGCAAGACCGAAAAAGTGGAGTTCAGTTTATGGAAGCTGACTCTTCTCGCTTTTGCCACAAGTATTGACGCTTTACTGGTCGGAGTCAGCTTTGCCTGTCTCGGCAGAACAGCCATTTATCCGGATGTAACCCTGATCGGTATTACAACAGTATTGATTTCAACAGGAGGCTGTTTTGCAGGACGTTATTTCAGCCATCACATCAATACGGCGCACAGCGAACTGATCGGCGGACTGGTTCTGATCGGGATCGGGATCAAAACATTTATTTTTCACTGATCTTCCGTTTCCCATTCGGTGTGAAAAAACTCTCCTGCGTGCTGATCGATCCGTTCATAACAGTGAGCTCCGAAAAAATCCCGTTGAGCCTGTAAAAGATTGATCGTAAGTTTCTCAGAACAGAGACAATCAAAATAGGAAAGAGCTCCGGAAAATGCGGGGACAGGAATTCCCCCTGATACAGCTTGCGAAATCACACTCCGCCATGCTGCCTGACATTGTATCAATTCAGAAGCAAAAAATTCATCCATGAAAAGATGAGAAAGCGATTGTTCTTTCTCAAATGCAGCTGCAATTTTTTCGAGAAAAACAGCCCGGATAATACATCCATTCTGCCAGATCCTTGCAATCGAAGCAAAATCCAGTGTCCAACCATACTCTTTCGCTGCGGCATACATCAAATGAAATCCCTGTGCATACGAACAGATTTTGGATGCATACAACGCTTGCCGCAAAGACTCAATAAACTCTTTTCTCTCTCCGCTGAATTCCGGAATCGGACGGGGAATCAAATGGGAAAAGGTGTTCCGTTCTGAATTCAAAACAGAAATAAAACGCATAAATACTGCATCTGTAAATGAGGGAGTGGCAATCCCGAGTTCCAATGCGCTCTCAACCGTCCATTTTCCAGTTCCTTTCTGTCCGGCGCGATCAAGGATCATATCCACCAGCGGCTGTCCGGTTTGCGGATCCTTTTTACGTAGGATCGCTGCCGTGATCCCGATCAGATAACTGTTCAAATTCCCCTGATTCCATTGTTCAAAGACCACTGCGATCTCATTGGCGGAAAGTCCAAGAAGATTTTTCATGATACCGTATGCGTCACAGATCATCTGCATATCACCATATTCGATTCCATTGTGAACCATTTTGACATAATGCCCTGCTCCGTCGCTGCCGATCCACTCACAACAGGGAATATCATTTTCTGTTTTTGCAGCAATTTTCTGTAAAAGCGGTTTGATGATCTGCCAGGCACGAGAATCACCTCCGGGCATGATGGATGGACCATACAACGCTCCTTTTTCACCTCCGGAAATTCCGGCTCCGACAAAGAAAATCCCTTTTTCAGCAAGCTGATGATAACGGCGTATGGTATCTTTGAAAAAACTGTTCCCGCCATCGATCAGGATATCCCCCGGATCCAAATGAGGCAGCAAAGCGGCAATCAGCTCATCCACCGGATCACCGGCCTTGACCATCAACAGAATACGCCGCGGAGAAGTCAGAGCAGCACAAAGTTCTGCGGAAGAATAACAGGGAATGATCTTTTTTCCATTCCCCCTGCCCCGGATAAAAGAATCGACTTTGTTTGTATGTCTGTTGAAAATTGCCACAGAAAAACCGTTGCGTTCCAGATTCAGCACAAGATTTTCCCCCATGACAGCCAATCCGATCAAACCAATATCCGCCTTGTGATCCATTACAGTACCTCCTCTGCAAAGATGTTCTCTGTAACATTATCATACTCTCGATGTTTTGCAAGATGAGAAGCGGAAAATCTTCAACAAACCACAAAAAGATGCAACAAAAAAAAGTATCCCCGCCATAAAAAAACAGGGATACTTTCAAAAAGCCGGATGGGAGCTGAAATGCTTAATCCTGAGCAACCAATTTCAGGAAACGTGCATAGGCATCATCATACTTGGCACGATCCTGATCTTCGACATCATAGATGACCGGGGTATTGGAAGCACGGACAATATCTCTGGCTGCAGCCAGATCCTTGACAGAACCGTGTGCCATAGCCTGAGAAAGAATATTTCCGGTTGCAGTTGCTTCCACAGGTCCGGCAATCACACGGACACCGCAGATATCCGTTGCGATCCGCATGAGAACAGCCGCATTGGAACCGCCGCCGACAATATTCAAGCAGTCATAATCTGCTCCGGAAAGTTCTTTGAGCTGTTCGAGTTTTGCACGGAAACAAAGTCCGAGAGAGTCATAAACGCAGCGGATCGTTTCTGCATCATTGGGAGAACCCTGTCCGGTACGTTCGCAGTAACGACGGATCTTTCCAGCCATATCTCCGGGAGAAAGGAACTCTCTGGCATTCGGATTGACAATATATTTCAGACCGTCCGATTCAACAGCCATTTTGTCAATGATGCTCCAGGGCATTTTCTCTCCATCTCTGCGAGCCCAATCGGCTTTCAATTCCTGAGCCAGCCACATACCGATGATATTGGTGAGGAAACGGATCTTGCCGTTCAGACCGCCTTCGTTGGTGAAAGAAGCATTCAGAGCTTCTTGTGTCAGGACGGGAGAATCCAGTTCGGCACCGAACAAAGCCCATGTGCCGCAGCTGATATAAATCCAGTTTTTGTTATTCGGAGCGGGAACAGATGCAACAGCGGAAGCAGTATCATGGCTGCCGACTTTACAAACTTCGATCTGCGGGATACCCAATTCATCAGCGATTTCTTTTTTCAGTTTTCCGACAACGGTGGAGGGCTGAGTCAGTTTCGGGAAAAATTCTTTTTTGAAACCGAGTTTTTCAATTGTGACCCAATCCCAGTCGCGCTTGGTGGCATCCAGCAGATTGGTGGTACTGGCTTCCGTATATTCACAAGTACGGTCTCCACAGAACAGATAAGCGATCGCATCCGGGATCAAGAGCAGCGTATTGCCATCTGCAAAATCTTCCGGATGAGCTTTTCTGTGTGCATAGAGCTGATAAATCGTGTTCAACTGCATCCGCTGCATTCCGGTACGGGAATAGAGTTCTTTTTCCGGAATCGTCTGGAAGACTTCTTCGGGGACATTATCGGTACGGGAGTCGCGGTAGTTGTAGGGGTCGCGGGCGAAAGATCCATCCGGTTTGAGGATCACATAATCCACCCCCCAGGTATCAATTCCCATACTTTTGATATCGGGATATTTTGCCAATGCTTTTGCGATACCGGCTTTGAGTTCGGAAAAGATCATATCAAGATCCCAGAAGAGAGATCCATCCCGTTCGACCGGACCGTTTTCAAAACGATGCATCTCTTCCAATGTCAGGTTTCCATTTTCCAGAATACCCACGATCGCACGTCCGCTGGACGCACCGATATCAATCGCCAAATACTTTTCTGCCATTTTGAATCTCCATAATTTTTGATGTATTCACGGATTTGTCTGTAAGTTTACACCGGAATGGATTGCTTTTCAAATCATTTTCAAGAAACATTTGCAATTTTTCTTGCGTATCTGCGTAATAAGTGCTATATTAAGGCAGTATTATTCAAAAAATCTTGTATGAAAGGATTATATCATGGATTCCGAATTGATCATAAAGACCGGTGCAGAAACATTGCAGATGGAAATTGACGGCTTGATTTATATCAAAGAACATCTGGGGCAGGAGTTTGCCCAGTTGGTCAAAGACTGTATCGAAGTTCTGGATAAAGGCGGAAAAATCGTTGTTTGCGGAATTGGGAAAAGCGGTCATGTCGGGAAAAAAATTGCAGCATCTCTGGCAAGTACCGGTTCAACTTCCATCTTCGTTCATGCAGTGGAAGCTATGCACGGAGATCTGGGTATGATCAGCGAAGGCGATATTGTTCTGGCTCTCAGTTACAGCGGAGAAAGTGATGAACTTGTCCGCGTGATCCTGCCTGCAAAACGACTGGGTGTCAAAATCGCATGTTTCACCGGAAATACGGAATCTTCTCTGGCAAAACTTTCCGATCTGACAGTTCCCATGAAAACAACACGCGAAGCATGTCCTTTCAACCTTGCTCCCACCACCAGTTCCACAGCAACACTGGCTCTCGGAGATGCTCTTGCGATGACTCTCTTGCGTCTGCGTCGCTTCACCAAAGAAAATTACGGCAGACTTCATCCGGCAGGTGCGATCGGCCGCGCCGTTACCATGCGCGTCTCCGATGTGATGAGAACCAATGACAGATTGGCTCTGGTCTCTCCGGATACTTCCATCAAGGAAACAATTCTTGCCATGACTCATGCCCACGGCGGTTCTGCGATCATTGTCGATGAAGAAGGAAAAATGCTCGGGATCTTCACCGATGGCGATTTCAGACGGAATGCAGAAAGCGATATGTCCATCCTCTCCCGGAAAGTAGGCGAAGTCATGACCAGAAATCCGGCATCCATCGCTGCCGATTCTCTGGCAATCGAAGTTCTCAAGCTCGTGGAAAAAAAGAAAATCGATGATATCGTTGTCATTGACTCCAACGGCAAAGTCGTCGGAATCGTGGATATTCAGGATTTGCCCGGACTGAAATTGATGTAATAAAAATCTCACACAGTGAAAAAAATAATCCGCCGGAAATTTCTGCTGAACAGAGAACTTCCGGCGGAATTATTTTATATCAACTCAAATCCGTTTTCAAATCTCATCAATGAGCTGAATATCAGCGGTAAATTCTTCTTCCCACGGATAATGGATCGTCAATTTCTGTCCGCCCAGTTTGGCTGACTTGACCGCATAAATCCCCGGCAATGTCATCGCCAGACCATCCCGCAGTGTGATAGGAAACTCTTTGTCTCCCCGCAGATATGCTGCAAACATGTGATCCAGCAAAGCATAATCCGCTCCGCCATGTCCGGCTGCTTTCGGATTCTCAAGATATTCCACAGGCATCATTCCAATAGGCAACTCTGTCATCTCTGTTGCGCCATACAATTCTGTTGACTGGAAATGAACCACAGACGGCCTATTTGCACTCCGGTAATCCAGACGTTCAAAATAACCCTTTGTCCCGAAGACACGATAGGAATGATTGCCGATATATGTACGGCATGTTCCATTGCGGAGCAGACGGACTGTCACCCCGGATTCAGTCTGAAAGATCGCTGTCTGCATGTCATCTTTCTCCGCTTCAGGATCAATATGTTTCCCGGTACCGACACAAATTGCATAGCGGAACACCTCTTTCATGATCCGGAGCAGCGGACCGAGAGAGTGTGTGCAATAACTGATTGGCTGCAGACGTTTCCGCCATGGGCTGTGGACCGTCAACTGTTTTGATCCTTCGCTATTCTTGCGGTACGCATGAATATATTCCGCTTCCATGTAATAGGGTTCGCCCAGTAAACCGCGATTATAGAGATCCACCAGAGCATTGATAAATCCCCATTCATTCGGATTGGCTCCAGTCATCAGACGTGCCTGCGAAGCCTGTTCCGCTTTCCAGAGAAGATCCGCTTCCGCAAGACATGCCACCGAGGGAATATCGGAAAACACGTTGATATTTCTGTTCAATGCCTGAATACAGAAATCAGCATGAACATCCGCGCCTGTTTCAATAAACACGAAATCCAATTCATGCTTTTCCAGCATCTCGATATAATCGGTATGGAACTCTGTATCAGGATAGATATTTTTCAATGGTTCTGTCTGCATCCACTGAGTTTCATTCCACAGCAGCGGATCAAGATCACACGCCGCAACAAACTCTGTAAAATCAAAAACATCAGCTGCCATTCGTGCCATGTGTCTGCCACGATGACCAAGCCCGACTACTGCAAAACGGATCTTCTTCATACAATTGATCTCCTGCAAATAAATTTTAAGGTTCAAAAGAGTCTCTGTCCGTTATTATAATGATGCGCCTCTGAAATTGCAAATAAAATCAATAGTAAAATAAGAAATAAAAATATAAAAATAAGAAACAGCTTGCATTTTTATAAAAAAGGAAATATATTGCTCTGAATTGAAAAAACAATCCATAAAAACAGGATCCACATGATGAAAAGACGCCGCAGTATCTCTTCGTTGTTTCAGGAAGATTATTGTTTGAACACAGCCGGATATGATCCGCTTTTTCCGGGGATCCGGGTTCATTCATTCTGTCATTCGCGGATGAAACCGGATATGAAACTCTCTTCTCATCAGAGTTTTTTCATCCTGATTTCCATCATTCTTTCCGGCAGAAAAGATTATCTCACCAGTGAAGGCGATCATATTGTCCGCCAGAAAAATTATTTTCAGATCGCTGATTTGAACAATAAACAGGAAGACAGTACATACCGTCTCCGTCATGATCTTGAACGTTATTTCATTCTTGTTGAAGTCAATCATGTTCTGCGGCAAATCCTCAGTAAACTCTTTCCAGCCGGACTGCCTCAATTTCAACCGGAAAATCCGGCTCGTCTGATCAGCTGTTTTGAAGATGTCCGCAAAGTTCTCCGGAAAAAAGGTACTACAGATGACTATTTATTGAGTGCCATGTGTTTCAAATTGCTGACCGAAGCTGCCGCTCAAAATACCAACCCCATACAATATAAAGAAAAATTTTCCCGGGCATTACGTTATCTTGACAACAAATTCTGCGATCCGGCACTGAACCGCAGAGAAGTCGCAGAACACGTGGGGATCAGTGTTGTCATGCTCGGAAAATTATTTCAACAGAACATTCATACTACATTCGGACAATATCTGCTCTCGCTCCGAATGGAAAAGGCTGTTCAATTACTGGAATTTTCAGAAAAGCCCATCTCTGCAATATCCACTCAATGCGGCTTTGCAACTGCCAGTTATTTCACAAAGGTTTTCAGAAAAGAATTTCAAATAACTCCGGCTGGATACAGAACAAAAACACGCAAAGAAAATCAGCAGAAATAATTATTTCCAAGCCATTTACTTATGTTAACTCTCAAAAACTGTAAAAAATAATGGTTTTTTCAAAAATAATACTTGCATTCTTTTTATTGCATGCTATAGTTTTCAAAGAGTCTGATTTTAATGGTGGAATCTGACCGATAACAAACAACAAAGAAAGAGGTAATTCGTATGAAAAAGCTTCTCGTCGTCGTCGCATTTGCAGCTATCGCCTGCGCAATGTCCGGATGCGGATCTCTCCGTACCCCTGTTGGTGAAAACAACAAAAAAATCTATTACAACACTTTCTTCGGTCTGTCTCTTGACAGTGCTGTCCAGGGTGATGGTTTTGTTGTCAAAATCAAATAAGTTTTTATTTGATTGAAAGAAAATACCGGTTTGCAAATGCAGATCGGTATTTTTTTTATCTTCCTTTTCCCGCTTTTTTCTGTTTTTTCCGGAAAAATGATTTGTATTCCTGAAAACATCTGTTATCTTATGAAGGATATCAAATATAAAGTCTGTAACGATACGGGGAATCTATGAATAAAACAATTCAGACATTGCCGGAACCTCCGCAGGTTTCCATGGATTATGCCGGCGATTTACGATTAGGAAAATTCTGGGATAAAATCCGGTTGGCAGGTCATTTCTGGCGGTTCTATCATCATGACGGAACCGGAGCCGGATTGCTTATCAACGGCAAACGATTGGATTTGAAACCGGATCATTGTTATATTCTTCCGCCGCATTGCAATCTGACCACCTGGTGCTCCGGACATCCCTCGCAGCTTTATATTCATTTTGAAGTTTCGCTGAGCATGGGAAATCCCCGTTTCCCACTCCATGCAATTCCTCTGAATACAGAATTGGAAACAATGTTGAACGAGCTGCGGCACTCTCTGCGGAAAGATAAACCGGATTGTCTTCACAACTCTCTCATGGCGATTGCATTATGTTCACGGGCTTTAACAATGCTCCCGCCGGAGGCCCTCCTGGAATCAGAAACAGATAAACGAATGGATTTGATCTGTGATTATCTGCGTACTCATATTGAGAATGAAATCAATATCGCTTTCCTCGCAGGAAAAGTTCAGATGACACCCAACGCTTTTTTGCGTCTATTCAGAGAAAATACCGGAGTGACACCATATCAATATCTCTTGCAGCTGCGCTATAATCACGCATCAAAACTGCTTCATTCCTATCAGTATTCCATTGATGAGATCTGCGAAATGGTCGGAGTAAAAGATCGCTTTCATTTCTCCAGAACATTCAAAAAAATATATGGCGTCCCCCCCGCACAGTACAGAAAAAATTATTCCTCCGCTCTCCCGTTGGAAGAACAGCAGGAATAATCAAAAATCAAACAGTTCTTTGCGGTTATTTCATAACATCCCGGATCATCTCTTCGGTCACAGGACCGGGACGCAGGATTTTCCATGTGGAATCCCTGTTCACAAGAATGACCGTAGATGCTTTTGAATCGGAGGGCAACACTCCGCCGTCGATCGCCAAAGCCACTTCACCGTCAATATCAGCCAATCCCTGTTGAACAGAAAGAGCCGGAGGATTACCGGAAAGATTTGCACTGGTCGAAGCCAAAGGTTTGCCGAAAGCACGCAAAAGCTCCAGAATAAAAGGATGATCCGGGATCCGGAATCCGAATGTACTGCCGTTTTTATCAGGGACGATCAGAGTAAGAGGACCGGGACAGAATGCAGAAGCGATCCGGATCGCGGCATCCGGCAGAGAATCAACTTCTTGCGGCAAGCGATCCAAATCCGGAAGAAATGCGGCAAAAGGTTTATTTTCAGCACGGTGTTTCAATTCATAGATCCCCGCTCTGGCAACAGGATCATCCCATGCACAGACCAATCCATAAACTGTTTCCGTGGGAACAAGCAGCACATTGCCGGGTTTCTGCAACTGATGCACAGCTTCGGCAATCCCCGCCTGATCACATCCGGCAATCTTTGTCATACGTTTTCATCCTCCGACATCGTCACAGGACGCAGTTTGACACCTGCCTCATTCAAAATCCGCCGGGCGGTCGTATCAATCGAATAACGTTCCCCGTAAACAACTTCTTTGATCCCCGCATTGATGATCATTTTGGCACAGAGCAGACAGGGACTGAATGTGGTGTAAAGGGTCGCATCCTTGACAGAGATCCCGTGATATGCTGCCTGCACAATGGCATTCTCCTCGCCATGACAGCAGAGACATTCATCCAGACTGGTTCCGGACGGTGCATTGGAGGAACAGCGCGGACATCCTCCGTCTGCACAATTTTTGATCCCGCGCGGAGTTCCATTGTATCCAGTGGAAATGATCCGGTGGTCTTTGACGATCACAGCGGCAACATGCCGTCTGGAACAGTTGCTCCGCAATGCTACGACCTGAGCGATCTTCATAAAATATTCATCCCAGCCGGGACGGGTGTCATGCGTACGATCTTTGCACATTGTGATCTTCCTCCTTATTCCAAAACCTTATTATTCTTTCCAAATCAGTTTTTACGGGAAAGAGGATAAAACATCTCCCCTTCCACATCCTGAAAACCATATTTCACATAGAGCGGTTTCCCCATAGGTGACGCATTCAGAAACACGCCATTGCACCCCTCCGCCTCTGCTGCCGCCACAACGGCATCGACCAATGTACGTGCAAGCCCCATTTTCCGCCATGCAGGACGAGTGTACATGTTGGTGATATACCCATGTTTTCCTGTCGGATTCGCATAGGTCGGCGGATGAATATGGATCGTCAGACCGGAACAGGCCGCGGCAGAATTGCCATCCCATGCAATATAAGAAATGAAGGAGCCAGTACGGATCCCGTTTTCAAAAAAAGCAAGAGTCTGCTGATAGAATTCTTCTTCCGGGATCTCCAAACACCCTGTATCACGCTCCCGACGCATTTCAAGACGCATTTCCGTGAGGAGCTCTGCATCTTTCAATTCCGCTTTCCGGACAACAAAATCAGCCATGAATCAAAACCTTTCTCCAATAAGCACATTGTGTTTCTGTCATTATATCAGGTAATAATATTCCTTTTTATGATTTTTACAAGTTTTTTTCCTGTCAAGACCCCGGAGAAATTGCGGGAAAGTCGAAAAAAAACTTCATTTTTTTCTTTTCCGGACTTGAAATAAAAAAATTCGGCAACATCTTACCATGTCTTAAACAGGATGGAGTTTCTTTTTTCCTCCTGCAACCCCCAACCAAGGATTCCCTTATGACGCAATTCAGGATTACGAGTATTCTGAAACAGTATCGTTATTTACTGTTGCTTTCGGCAATCACTTCCATTCTTTGCTCAAGTTTGGCACTGATCATGCCGCTGATGTTGAAAATCGTTATCGACAGAGTTCTGCCTTCCAAAGACTGGGGATTGTTTTTCCTCCTGGTGATCGTCATAGTCGCTGTCTATACATTGCGTTTCACCATGCGATTGGTAACTGGCTATCTCGGAACTTATACTGTGACCCGTATTCTTCTGGATATCCGTCAGAAGATCTTCAAACATCTCCAGAGTCTTTCGTTGCGTTTTTATGAAGAATACCGGACAGGGAAATTGATCTCCAACGTGATCAGCGATGTGGCTCTGCTGCAGGGGTTGATCTCCATGATCATTTCGATGTCCGATCAGATCGTGATGATGTTTATCATTACCATTGCCGTCTTCTTCATCAACTGGAAACTGGCGCTGATCATCATGTGCGCCCTGCCGCTGCATTTTCTCAATTTCTATCTTTTCAATAAGATACTCCGCCGGAATGCCCGGGCATTGCAGGAAAAGATGTCCGAGATCTCTGCCAACCTTGCAGAATCCATCAACGGGATCCGGGTTGTAAAATCTTTCTCAAAAGAACGTTCCGAATGCCGTCATTTCTTCAACACCATGCGTCCGACTCTGGATCTGGCTGTCAAAATGAATTATCAGGGAAACACATGTCACGGTCTCTATGAAACCATGATCATCCTGACCTATCTGATTGTTATCGGATGCGCCATTGTCATGGTTGGACCGGATTTCTCTGTCGGTGATTTTGTGGCATTCTACACCTATATCGGAATCCAGGTGGGTCCGATCGCGGCTCTGGCTTCTCAGATCAATACGATTTCTCAGGGACTTGCCGGAGCACAACGTATCATGAAGATCCTGAAAGTCATTCCTGAAATCAAAGATTCCCCCAATGCAGTCGAAGCTCATCGTTTCAATGGCAAGATCGAGTTTGAACATGTTCGTTTCAAATATGCCGATGCTCCGGTGCTGCGGGATTTCTCTCTCTCGATCAATCCCGGTGAAAAAGTCGCACTTGTCGGTCCCTCCGGATGCGGGAAATCAACCATCGGAAACCTCCTCCTGCGCTTCTATGATGTCAATGACGGATGTATCCGGATCGATGACCGTGATATCAGAGACTTCACACAATCCTCTTACCGATCCAATATCGGTGTGGTGCTTCAGGAACCTTTCCTCTTCAGCGGTACGATCCATGACAACCTCTCTTACGGAAGACCGGAAGCTACAATGGAGGAAATCCGCAACGCCGCACGCCTCGCCAATGTGGAGGAATTCGTGGAAAAACTCCCGAAAAAATATGACACAACGATCGGCGAAAACGGCGCAAGTCTCTCCGGCGGACAGAAACAGCGTATTGCCATTGCCCGTGCAGTTCTCCGGAATCCTTCAATTCTGCTTCTGGATGAAGCCACCAGCGCCCTGGATACAATTTCAGAAAAACTCGTCCAGCAAGCCCTTGATACTCTCATGAAAGGAAGAACCACTCTTATCATCGCCCACCGCCTTTCCACAATCAGTAATGCGGATAAAATCGTGGTGCTCAAGGATGGAAAAATAGATCAGCTCGGAACTCATGAAGAACTCATGGCTCAGGAAGGTACATACCAGACATTGTATATCACACAGCAGAAAGCAGCCGCTGAAGGTGTCAAGGATCATGACAACATTTTCTATCAGCAGCATCCGCGGGCTCTGGAACTGGAACGCAAGCAGAAACGTCAATAAAGCGATTTACCATAAAACTGAAAAAAATCATTCATCCCGGTATGAAAGTTTTATTTTCAGCCGGGATATTTTTTTGTTCTGCTCCTCCTGTAAAATATTACAAAACCTGTTTAGATTATAAAATCACAAAATAAATGTTTACAGAAAAGAAAAATATAAACATTTTTAATTGAATTTCAAAAAAAATATGCTATATTATTACCATAAAGTATTTACAGAAACATGATCTTCAGCATTTACATGTAGAAGATTGAAAAAGAAAAACCGGAAAGGATTGGGTTATTATGAAGCTGACTCCGGAAATTTTAAAAGCTTTACAGGAAGCAATCAATTATTACGGCAACACATCTCAATTTGCCAAACAGGTGGGAATCGCACACAGCACTGTCCTCTTCTGGCTGAGCGGAAAAACAAGTAATATCAGCGGACATATCTGGAGCTCAAGAGTCCGGAAAGAACTGCATCGTTTTATGAATCCGCCCGCAGAACCGCGTTCCACGGTGCAGTCCTCAGAAATCAGAGAGGAACCTTCCACATTCCTGAAAGTCGCCACAAGAGAAGATTTGAAAGTTCCCGTTACCAATTTTTCTCAGTTGATCAACTTCGATTCCACAATGGAATCTCCTGTAACATTCTCCATCCGGAAACTCGAAGGATATGCTTTCTTCGGAAATGAACCCGACAACAACAGTTTCGCTGTCATGCTCGATACGGAAGATGCCTATCCAGCACTCCCCCCGTGGACACGACTCCTCATATCCGGCGGAGAATATGCCAAAGATGGCGATGTGGTTCTCTGCAAATTGAGAAATCCTCTGGGGGTCTATCTCTGCCGTTACACAAGAGATGATGAAAACATCTCTCTGTATCCGCTGAATCCGGCTCTGAAATCCATGAGCTGGAGCAGTTTGGAAAATGCGGACAAAGTTGCATGGATGTACCCTGTGGAAGAGATTTCCATCGACCTTGCAGCCAATCGTTGGGAAGACAGAAAAAACACTACCGTCAATTCCTGAACCGACAATTCATCATTCTATTTCCAGAGACCGGTTCCCGAAACCGGTCTTTTTTTATCATCCATATATACGTTATTCTATAAATAATTTGAAAAAAAAATCATTTTAATTGCATATTGTATTTGAAATTCACACTCTTTGAGTGTATAATATTATATTATTACCGGAAGGTATTTATGTTTCATGAATAGGATCATTACATAAAAATAGTAAAACAAGGACAAAAAAGACATGAATAAAAAGAATATTCTTGCGGCATTGTTTGCAGGTCTTGGTCTTGCGGTCGTCAGCGGATGCACATCCTACGAACCACCGCCGAAAGCTGTAACCAGAAGTTCATTCACAGACATTCCTGCGGATGAACAGAAAAAACTGACAGTTCCCGACAAAAAACTGCTCACTCTGGAAGAAGCACAACGGATCGCAGTTCAGAACAACCCGAATTTCAAAACAAAATATTTTGCTGTTGTTGCAGCAAGATCGGCATACTATGGAGCATTCGCTCCCTATTTTCCGAAACTGACTGTCAATTACAGTATCGAACAAAGTTTCAATGAGCCCCGGAATGTTTATAAAGACAACATCCGCAATGGTTCCCGCACATTCGATACAGGCCCCGGAGCGACCGCTTCCTGGTTGATTTTCGACTCATTTGTCCGCGAAATGAACCTGATGGCAGCAAAACACGGTTGGAAACAGACCGAAGCCTTGGAACTGGATGCACGCCGTCTTCTGATCCGCAGCGTGGCTTATGCCTACAATGATATTCTGCTCTCTAAAGCAAAAATCAAAATTGCAGAAGAAAATATGCGTTTCCAGAACTCCCAGTTGAAAGAAAATGAACTCAAATTTGAAGTCGGTACTGTTCCCCTCAGCAACGTGTTGAACTTCAAAGCATATTACAACAGCGCAGAGTCCGATCTTTTCACTGCACAGTACAGTTTTCAGGCTGCAAAATATACTCTCGCTCAGCTCATGGGACTGACTGAAGGGATGATTCCCGACGACATCATCTTCCCCGGTGTACCCTCTCCCGATGGCGAAGTGATGGCAACTCTTCCGGTTTATCTCGATATGGCTCTTGCAAACCGTCCTGACCTCAAAGCATACCGGGAAGCTCTTGACATCTCCAAATACAACTATTGGGGATCCATCTGCGCTTTCGGTCCGACTGTCAGCTTCAATGCAAGCATCGGTTACAATGTGGGACGTACCCGTGTTAAAGATTATACAGAAGATGGCCACAGCACGACCAATGAATATCAGACATTCACTTTCTCTTACGGCGGCACAGCCTCTTGGGAAATCTTCAGCGGCGGCGCAACGTACTTCAATATGCGTGCAAAACAGGCTGCCATGTTTGAAAGCGATTACAATCTGGCAAATACATGGATCTCCATTGTCTCCGAAGTCCGTACAGCTTATGACAACTATCAGACCTGTCTCAAACAGGTCAAGATCTCTCAGAAGAGTCTCGAACTGTACAGAAAGATCCGTGACCTTGTCAAGGAAGAATACAATGCGGGGAATACTGAACTTACCCGTTTGAATGAAGCCCAGCGCGACTTTGTTGATGCTGAAACACAGTTGGCAACCTATGTGATCAATATGCACAACGCCAAAGCACAGTTGCAGGCAGCTGTCGGTTCATATTGATAATAATAAAACACTTATAAATATTTTGCACGACGGAAACTTTTCATAAGTTCCTGTTGTGCAAAATTTTGTTTTTCTGAACATGATCGAATTGTAAGGAGTATCAGAAGATGGATTTCAAAGCAAGATTCGCCCCCTCCCCCACAGGAAAAGTACATATCGGCAACATTCGTACCGCTATTTTCAACTGGCTTTACACCCGTCATTGCGGCGGAGAATTTCTTCTCCGTATCGAGGATACAGATTTGGAACGTTCCACAAAACAGGCGATCGATGCACTTTATGACTGCATGAAATGGCTTGGTTTGGATTATGACGGAACCCCGATGTATCAGACGACCCAGAGCGGAGCACACCGTGAAGCCGCACGCAAACTCATGGAAGCCGGTCATGCCTATGAACTGAACCCGGGAGAAGAAAATTCCCCCGTTCTCTTCCGTCTTCCCTATGATTGCGATTCATTCCCCTTTGTCCGTACAGTCGGTGATGTCAAAATCGAAACAGCTCCGGAAACTCCGGTCTCCATCTCCCGCGCTGGATTGGTGTGGTCAATCGTCAACCACAAAGGAAAAACTGTTGAATCCGCAGCATGTCTCGCCGGATTCAAAGATTTGCAGATCTATGCAGCAGATAACACACTGCTCTTCTCTCTGAATGAAGAAACTCTTCCCGGAATCGCAGCAGCAAAAGATCCGATGGTATTTGAAAATGCCGCTTATTTCACCTTTACACGCAGAGAAGTATTTTTTGTTGACCTTGTCAAAGGTGAACTGAGCAAACCCTTGGACAGCATCAAAGACCTGATCATTATCCGCAGTGACTCCAGCCCGGTCTTCCACCTGGCAAACGTCTGTGATGATGTCACTCAGGGTGTCACACACATTGTCCGCGGCGATGACCATGTGGAAAATACATTCCGTCACCTCTTCATCTTCCAGACACTTGGTTTCAAAGTTCCGACCTATGCCCACCTGCCGATGCTGGTGAATGCCGCAGGAAAACCGTACAGCAAACGTGACGGTGATGCTTTTGTCGGTGATTTCCGTGAAAAAGGATTCCTCCCGGAAGCATTCTTCAACTATCTCTCCCTGTTGGGCTGGTCTCCGGGAGACAACCGTGAAAAAATGAACCGTCAGGAACTGATCGAAGCCTTCACTCTGGAACATGCCCAGCGTTCTCCGGCACAGTTTGATATGGTCAAACTGATGAACATGAACGGTCTTTATATTGCAGAAATGCCGCAGGCTGAATTTGAACAGGCTGTCTGGGATTTTGCCGCACGCTGGGAATGGCGTACCAATGCGGACCGTGCGACATTCCACAAAGTGGCTGAACTGATGCAATCCCGTACTAAAACCTATATGGATGCACAGACATGGAGTTACTTCTTCTCGGAAGAATTTGAATTTGATCCCAAAGGATTCAACAAATTCATGAAAGAAGATGCCCGTGCGGCTTTGACTGAACTGGCAGCGATCCTGGAAAATATGACCGGAACAGCGGCAACTGATTTTGAAGAAGCCATCCGGAAAGCAGAAACAGCTCATACTATTGCACAGGGAAAACTCAATCAGCCCCTGCGAATCTGTCTGACGGGGATCACAGTCGGTGCAGGAGTCTATGAAACAGCGGAAATTCTCGGAAAAGAATCCTGTATCCGCCGGATCCGCCGTGCACTTGCCCATGAAAACGGATGAGCCCGGAAGGAAATCTGAACATGCTTGCCAAAAAGAAAAAAGTTGCCGCCATGAAATATCTCGGTGAAGCAGTGCTTCATCAGAAAGCCCAGCCGGTTGCAGAGATCAATGATGATATCCGCAATCTGGCTCAGCTTATGCTTGAAACGATGTATCACTATGACGGAGTTGGACTTGCTGCGCCGCAGATCGGTGTTTCCAAACGGATCGTGACACTGGATGTTCCCCCGCCCCGTGATCCGAATGCAGTGCTTTCTCCCGGGGAACGTGAATTGCTCTCCAAGATGCCGTTGGTTCTGATCAATCCGGAAATCGTTTCCAGCTCTCCGGTTCTGGAATACTATGAAGAAGGTTGTCTGAGTGTCCCGAAACTGTATGCTCCGGTGGAACGCCCGGTTTCTGTGGTACTGAAAACCAAACTGCTGGACGGACCTGAAATTCTGTTGGATTGCGGAGGTTTTCTTGCCCGTGCGATCCAGCATGAACTGGATCATCTGGACGGCATTGTTTATGTGCAGAAAGTCAAGAGTCCGGCATTTGAAGAAATTCAGCCGCAACTGAAAACCATTATCAAAAAATACGGAGCCCGCGGGTACAAACTCAACAGATTGGTCTGATTTTATGGGATTCTTTTCGATACTTTTCAAAATGTTCTCCGGTACTGCGGTTTACCTGCAGTTGTTGGAACAGCGTCTGCTCAAGGCTGTCTTCCACCTGATCCTGCTTGCCTTGCTTATGGGGATCATTGCGGCGACCATTCACTCCTGTCAGGCGACACCGGTCATTGAAAATACCTGTGACCAGTTGTTCTCACAGATTGGTGGATTGGATTACAGTCAGGAAAAAGGAATCAGAACGAAATTGAATCCGGAGTCGGCACAGAGTTATATTCTGACCGATGAATTCCGCTTTGATTATTGTCCGGGGAAAACGCTTTCGCAGGAAATGATCCGGAAATGGAACACTCCTTTCGGCTTGCTCTGCATGGATCGCGGTTTTCTTTTCTGGTGCGAAAATTATGCAGGCAAAGGGAAAGACCATTTTCTACTGGTTCCCATGCCATTGGATTTGAATCAACAGGCAACAGAAGTGATCCGGACCGACATCTCCCGGGATGAGATTTATACCTATGCCGCAGAAAAATTCACCATGAAACCCGGTGAAAAACTGCATCTGGTAAAACTTCTCGGCGATAAAGAGGGGATCGTCTCCCAACTGACAGGAACCTTCTGGTTCATTGTTCTGATGGCAACGATTTTCTTCGCGCTCCTGATCGCAGCCGGAACAGTTCTGATTTGCGGGATCCTGCAATATCTGTGGACAAAAGGGATCAATGAACACAAACTCTCTTTTTCTCAGATTTTGGTTTCCCTGATCTATCTGACATTTGTCCCGTTGATCATTGCAACTCTTTATTCGTGTACTATGATCGGGGGGATCACCCCGCAGATCGTGTTTTATATTTTTTTCTTTCTGTTGGATATGATTGTTTCCCGCAAGATCCAGAAACATCTGAATCCACCGCAGGATTCTCTTCCGGGGAATGAAGACTGAAACATAAAAATTGGAAACATCAGGAGTTTTTTTATGAATAACGCAAAAAGTTACAAAATGCAGGATTGGTATAAACAGCTGAAAAAATATTGTTTTCCGGCAGAATTTCTCCCGCTCAACGCAGAAGAATTGGAAGCCATGAAACAGAAAGATGCGTCCAATGAAATTCTCCATGGATTGCAGAAGAAACTGACAAAAGTCATGAGCAGTTTTTCCGGTTACCGTTTTGTTTCAACCGACACAGTCAGTCCAACAGATACGGTCCGTTTCCGTGAAAAACGCGGAGCGGTGAGTTCTGCCAAAAGTGCCTTGAAAATTCTGTTGGAAAGTGCCAAAGTACAACAAGCGCTTGAAGCGGACGAAGTGACCTCAATTTGTGTGCGTCCCTTCCGCCGTATGCAGCCTGCCCGTGAGTTCCGTCTGTTCATCAAAGACGGCAAACTGGCAGCAATGAGTCAGTATTGGCTGATCCGCCACTTCCGCCGTCTGCCGGACAGACAGGAAAGATATTGGGATGCGGCAGAAAAATTTGTCAGGAAACATATTGCAGATTTTCCGGAAACGACCATTGTCATGGATATCTATTTCACCTCGGCTGGCGAAATCATGATCGTGGACTTCAATCCGTGGGGATCTCCGACAGATCCGCTGATGTTCAACGACTGGGAACGGGACTGGAACACACCCAGCGGTTGTGTAATTGTTCCGCCGCCGCACACAGTATCCGGAGATATCAACGTCAGATTCTGAAAAACGGATTCATCTTTTACAGGAAGGGAGTTCAACCATGCTCTGCCAGAACTGCAATAAAAATGAGGCAACGATCCATGTTCAGCAAGTGATCAACGGGAAAGTCACCTCGATTCATTTATGTGCGGTCTGTGCGGCAAAAAAAGCAGCCGCGGACCCGGATTTCCAGTCATTCAATCTGGCTGAAATGATTTTTGATTTTGCCGGAAAGATCGCCGGACAGAATACAGGCAAGAAAGAGGAAGCACCCCAGAATGCTCCCCGTTGTTCTGTCTGCGGCTGGGATTTGGAAAGTTACCGTAAAACAGGTTATCTGGGCTGTCCGGAATGTTATAAAAGTTTTGAGAATATTCTCCGTGAAATACTCAAGACCATGCACCATGCGGACGTTCACAAGGGCAAAATTCCGCTGAACTCTCCGGATGAACGCCCGGAACGGACCCGTACATTGCTCCGCAGAGAGATCGAAGATCTACGGGAAAAACTGAATCTTGCTGTTCAAAAAGAAGAATACGAAGAAGCGGCACAAATCAGAGACCGTATTTTTGCATTGGAAGAACAGCTTCTGGATTTGAACGGAGGCAAACATGACGCCTGAACAGCAGATCAATGAATTGTTCAAACAGAAAGTCTGCTGGCTTTCCGACAGTGGACCGGAGGATGATATTGCCATCAGCAGCCGGATTCGTTTTGCCCGAAATCTTCAGAATGAAATGTTCCCTCTGCGTGCAAAAGATTCTGTTTTATGCGGGATCCGGGATGAAATCATGGCAGCGATCCGAAGTGTTGGGAAAGCGCGCCGGATTCGTTTTTGTGAATTCAATATGGATGAACTTTCTGCATTGGACCGTCAGTTTCTTCTTGAACGGCATCTGATCAGCCGTGAATTTCTGAATCCCCGTCACGGAGCCGCCCTTGCGACCAGCCGGGAACAGGGAACATTCATTATGGTCAATGAGGAAGATCATTTGCGGATCCAGGTGCTTGCACCGGGATTTCAGTTGAAAAAATTACAGGAACGGATCGACAAACTGGACGATCAGCTTTCGGAACATCTCTCCTTTGCATTTGATTCAAAACTGGGTTATCTGACCTCCTGTCCGAGCAATCTCGGAACAGGAATGCGCGCCTCTGTGATGCTGCATCTTCCAGGTTTGGTTCTGACGGAACAGATACAACCTGTACTTCAGGGGATCAGCAAACTCGGGCTTGCCGCCAGAGGCTTTTTCGGAGAAGGCAGCAATAATCTCGGCAATCTTTTTCAAATCTCCAATCAGAGTTCTCTCGGAGAAAGCGAAAAAACGATTCTTGAACGGATCAATACCGTGATTTCACAAATCATTCTGCACGAAAAGAAAGCCAGAGCCACGCTGCTTGCGGGAAAACGGGAATTTCTCTTGAATCATGTCAGCAGAGCGTATGGTTTGCTGAAACATTCTTATCTGATTTCCGGAGATGAAGCCCTTGCCGCTCTTTCAGCGTTGCGTCTGGGGGTGGATATGAAAATGTTCCGTTCTGTGGATATCCATACAGTCAATGATCTCTTTTTACGTGTTCAGACAGCTCATTTGCAGAAGTATTCCGAACGGGAATTGGAACAGGGAGAACGGGACGCAGTCCGTGCGACAGTTCTGCGGCAATATTTTCAGGATTTTTAAATGAATTTAATATAAGGACTTTACCAGCTCATGCGGAAAAATGAATTGATCTCAGTGGTAAAATCATTCCGGGATAAACGCATTGCAGTGATCGGCGATCTGATGCTTGATGCTTATACCTGGGGAAAAGTAAACAGAATTTCACCGGAAGCACCGGTTCCCATTGTGCAAGTCACCAAACGCTCCTGTTGTCTCGGCGGAGCTGCCAACGTTATGCGGAATATTGTTTCTCTCGGAGCAAAAGCGGCAGCTTTCGGAATCATCGGGAATGATACAAACGGCTGCAAACTGCGGGATTTGATGGAGGAAACAGGCATTGATCACACAGGAATTCTGGTGGACAACGGACGTCCCACGACGTTCAAGGAACGGATCATTGCAGGTTCGCAGCAGTTGTTGCGTCTGGATGATGAATTTCAGGAAGATTTGGATGAACAGATCCGGATACGTCTGTTTGAAAGATTTACAGACTACATCAAAAGAAACCGTCCGGATGCCGTGATCATTGAAGACTACGCCAAAGGACTTTTTTCTCCGGAGTATGCACAACAGATCGTGGATCTCTGCGGGGAATATGATATTCCGGTGGCACTGGATCCGAATCCGAAAAATCCGTTGTGTCTGAAAGGACTGACGATCATGAAACCGAACCGTGCGGAAGCATTTGCCCTTGCAGGACTTCCGGTTCCCTTGAAAATGACCTTATCTGACCTGATAGCTGTTTCGGAAAAAATTCTGACAAACTGGCATGTCAAATATCTGTTGATCTCGCTGGCGGAAGAAGGCATGGCATTGTTCCGCAGTAATGAAGTCTGTAAAGTGATTCCGACCCGCGCCAAGGAAGTATTTGATGTTTCCGGAGCAGGAGATACAGTGATTGCCGCCAGTACCCTTGCATTGTGTGTGGAAGATGATCCGGTCACAGCTGCGGAAATTGCCAATTATGCGGCGGGTATCGTTGTTGGAAAACTCGGAACAGCCGCCGTGACTGCGGAAGAATTGACAACAGAGCTGCAGGAGTTGAAATAACAACCTTGCTGCGAGGAGAAGAAAATGAAATTTATCGGAGCTCATGTTTCCATTTCGGGCGGAGTTGAAAATGCGCCTCTCAATGCGGCGGCGATCGGAGCCGGAGCATTTGCCATGTTCACCAAAAATCAGAGACAATGGAAATCTCCGCCGTTGACACAGAAATCAATAGATGCATTCAAGAAAAACTGTCAGGAAAAAGGTTTTTCGCCGGAACACATTCTGCCGCATGACGGTTATCTGATCAATATGGGAAATCCGGATCCGGAAAAACGGATGATTTCACAGGCGGCATTTCAAGATGAAATGACCCGTTGTATGCAGTTGGGGCTGAAATATCTCAATTTTCATCCGGGCAGTCATCTGAAACAAGTCAGTGTGGATGAATGTCTGAAACTGATTGCTGATTGTGTCAAACAGACATTGGCAGAAACAGAAAATGTGGTAGCGGTCATTGAAAATACCGCCGGACAAGGCAGTAATGTCGGCAATAATTTTGAAGAACTTGCCCGTCTGATCGAATTGATCGACTGCAATGAAAGAGTCGGGATCTGTCTGGACACCTGTCACTCATTTGCAGCAGGCTATGATTTGAAAGATGATTATGACAAAGTCATGGATCGTTTCGGTTCTCTGATTGGATTTGAATTTCTGAAAGGAATGCACTTGAATGATTCCAAGAGTGTATTGAACGGACATCTTGACCGACATCACAGTATTGGCAAAGGCGAATTGGGAGTTGAAACTTTCCGCCGTCTGATGCAGGATCCCCGGCTGGATAACATGCCGCTGATTCTGGAAACGATCGATGAATCGTTGTGGCTGGAAGAGATCAAACAGCTCTATTCATTTGCCGGATGAATTGAAAAAACGAAACGGAATCCCTCTGTTCTGTGGATTTTGAGAACAGAGGGATATTTTTGTATCATTATTTTTTAATGTTATCTTGCAGATAAGAGTTGCAAAACGACTGAAAGATGATATTGTAATTGCCATAAAAAAAATAAAATAATCATGAAAAGGAATTGAAATCATTTATGGATGAGTTGCTGAAAACAATATCTGCGATCAACAGCGGATTGTCGGATTATGTATTGACATTTCTCCTGGTCGGTGTGGGTATTTATTTTACGATCAGAACCCGTTTTATCCAGATTCGTTGTTTTAAGGAGGGATGGGAACGGGCTTTCGGAAAATTTTCACTGCATGGACAACAACAGAAAGGACTGAGTTCTTTTCAAGCTCTCTCTGCGGCGATAGCGGCACAAGTCGGAACTGGTAATATTGTCGGAGCTGCGGGAGCGATCCTGACCGGCGGACCGGGAGCAATTTTCTGGATGTGGCTGATTGCTTTTTTCGGAATGGCGACGATTTATGCGGAAGCGGTTCTGGCACAGGAAACCAAGATCGTGGATGCCGACGGCACGATCCACGGGGGACCGGTCTATTACATCAAACGTGCTTTTCCCAATCTTTTCGGATGTATTCTGGCATGTTTTTTTGCGATAGCGATCATTATTTCGCTCGGGTTCATGGGTTGTATGGTTCAGGCGAACTCCATTGGAGAAACCTGTCAATATGCGTTTAAGATCCCCTCCTGGCAGATCGGTATTGTTATTGCGATTCTTTCGGCAGTAATCTTCATCGGAGGAGTATCCCGTCTGGTGCAAGTGACAGAAAAACTGGTTCCGATCATGGCATGTCTGTATCTGTTGGGTTGTGTATTGGTATTGATCTGCCGGATCCAGTATCTTCCGGACACGATTGTTTGTATTTTCAAATATGCGTTCATGCCGGAAGCATTGATCGGCGGCGGATTCGGGTATGCGCTGAAGACAGCGATCAGTCAGGGGGTCAAACGCGGTTTATTCTCCAATGAAGCGGGGATGGGTTCCACGCCGCACGCGCATGCGATCGCCAATGTGAAACATCCTCACGATCAGGGAACAGTTGCCATGATCGGAGTGTTCATCGACACCTGTGTCGTCCTGACCATGACAGCACTGATCATTATTTCCACGATCTACACGGGCGATGGACCTCTGGCAAATGCAACCGGAGCCAATTACCATGAACTTCTTGCGAACAGCGGTCTGACGAAAACCAATCTGGCACAGCATGCCATTGCGTCTGTCACCACGACCAATATCGGCAATATTTTTGTAGCGATCTGCCTGCTTTTCTTTGCCTTTTCCACGATCATCACCTGGAATTACTTCGGAAAAATCAACTTTCATTATCTTTTCGGGAAAAAAGCAACTGTTCTGTATTCCATTCTGAGCATTGTCTCTATTTATCTCGGAACGATCATGAAAAATGATCTTGTGTGGGAATTTCAGGATATGTTCAACCAGTTGATGGTTTTCCCGAACGTGATCGCACTGGTTGCCCTCGCAGGAATCGTTGTGCTCAGTTCGAAACAACATACAGCCAAAGAGAAAACGGAGAAATCTGAATAACATAATAAAGGATGTGATCTTATGGTGCAAATCAAAATTCCTTATGGTAAAACAGGAATGTCTGTTGACCTGCCGGAGAAAAATCTTCTCGGTATTTTTGAATCGGTTCTGCCGGAAGCGGCAGCCGATCAAACAGCTGAAGTACAACGGGCACTGGATGCGCCGATTGGTTCTATTCCGCTGGAACAGCTTGCCACCGGAAAAAAAACTGCACTTGTGATCACCAGTGATCATACCCGTCCTGTTCCCAGCAAAACGATCATGCCGGAAATTCTGAAGCGGCTCCGGCAAGGCAATCCGGAAATTGAGATCACCATTCTGGTGGCGACCGGATTTCACCGTGCAACGACACAGGAAGAACTGGAGGGAAAACTCGGCAGGGAAATTGTGGCAAATGAACGAATCATTGTACACAATGCTTCAGATGATGATCAACTTGTCAAGATCGGCACTCTTCCCTCCGGCGGTGAATTGATCATCAATAAACTGGCAGTTGAGACAGAACTGCTGATTGCGGAAGGCTTTATCGAACCTCATTTCTTTGCAGGTTTTTCCGGTGGCAGAAAAAGTATTCTCCCGGGGATCGCCTCCCGCACAACCGTGTTGGCAAACCATTGTTCTGAATTCATACAGAGTCCATTTGCCAGAACTGGAAATCTGGAAAATAATCCGATCCACGAAGATATGGTCTATGCGGCAAAACAGGCAAAGCTGGCATTCATTGTAAACGTGGTTATCAATGCGGAAAAGAAAATTGTCCGGGCATTTGCCGGCGATGCGGAAAAAGCACATGCAGCAGGTTGTGATTTTCTGCGGAAACTCTGCGAAGTACACGTTCCGGAAGCAGATATCGTTCTGACCAGTAACGGCGGCTATCCGCTGGATCAGAATGTGTATCAGTCGGTCAAAGGGATGACAGCCGGCGAAGCGGTCTGCCGGAAAGGCGGGATCATTATTATCGCAGCAAGCTGTTCGGATGGTCATGGCGGAGAATCTTTTTACAGGAATCTTTCACAGGCGGAATCCCCTGCGGCTCTTCTGGCAGCTACCGCCGGAGTAGCCCGGAATCAGACCGAGCCGGATCAATGGCAATTCCAGATCCTCGCACGGATCCTCAATGAATATAAAGTCATTGTTGTCACAAAGGATTGCGATCATACAATGTTGCAGAAAATGGGAATGCAGACAGCTTCGACCATTGAAGAAGCATTGCAGAAAGCCCGTTCCATACTGGGAAATGATGCAACTCTTGCTGTCATCCCTGATGGTGTTTCTGTCATAAGCAGAAAGGAAATCAAATGAAAATTGCGGTCTGTATCAAACAGGTTCCCGGAACCTCGCAAGTGGAAATCGATCCCGTAACCGGTGTATTGAAACGGGACGGGGTGGAATCCAAAATGAATCCCTATGATCTTTATGCACTTGAAACAGCATTGCGTTTCAAACAGGAATATGATGCGGAAATCACCGTGATCACCATGGGACCGCCGCAGGCTCAGGCTGTAATCAAAGAAGCATTCATGATGGGAGTTGATCATGGTTTTCTGCTCTCTGACCGCAGATTCGGCGGAGCGGATGTATTGGCGACCTCTTACACTCTGGCTCAGGGGATCCGGGCAGCCGGTGAATTTGATTTGATCATTTGCGGCAAGCAGACAACCGATGGAGATACAGCACAAGTCGGAGCAGAACTGGCAGAATTTCTCAATATCCCACATGTCACAAGTGTATGCAAAATCAATGGGATCAGCGATAATAAAATCACAATGCTTCTGGATATGCCGCTGCATCAGGAAACGGCAGCAGTCTCTTTTCCCTGTCTGATCACAGTGGAAAAAGGAATCTTTGAGCCGCGCCTGCCCTCGTATAAATTAAAGTTGGCGACAGCAGACAAACCGATCACAGTATTGACGCTGGATCAGATGCCGGATACCGATCCGGCACACTATGGTCTGAACGGTTCTCCGACTCAAGTCAAACGGATCTTTCCGCCGGAAAGCACCAATACCCATGAGATGTGGAATGGTGAAGCCGATGAACTTTCCCGGAGACTGTTCCATTATCTTGAAGACAACAAATATCTTCAGCAGCTGAGGTGAAACTATGCCGCATATTGAAATACATCAGGAAAAAGCTGTCAATAAAAAAGAACTGGCCTCCCTCTGTCCATTCGGAGCAATCGAAATCATCAATGACCGTCTTGCGATCAATGCAGCCTGCCGAATGTGCCGGCTCTGCATCAAAAAAGGCGGAGGTGTTTTTGAATACGTGGAAGAAAATACAGTTCCGGGAGTGGACAAAAGTCAATGGAAAGGGATCGCAGTTGTTGCAGAAATTGAAGAAGGCAACATTCATCCTGTCACATTTGAGTTGATCGGGAAAGCCGGAGAGTTGGCAAAAAAAGTAAACTACCCGGTCTATGCGCTGATGATCGGTTCCGGAATCAGGAATCAGGCGGAAATCCTGCTGGAATATGGTGCGGATGAAGTCTTTGTGTATGATCAGGAGGAATTGCAGCATTTCCGGATCGAACCTTATACAGCGGTACTTGAAGATTTTATCCGCAATGTCCGCCCCTCCTCGGTACTTGTCGGAGGCACACCGACAGGCCGTTCTCTTGCGCCCCGTGCGGCGGCACGTTTCAGGACTGGCTTGACAGCGGACTGCACCAAGCTGGATATTTCCCCGGAGACCGATCTGGATCAAATCCGACCGGCTTACGGCGGCAATATCATGGCTCATATCAATACACCGCGACACCGTCCGCAGTTTGCCACGGTCCGTTATAAAATCTTTTCCATTCCTGCGAAGACAACACCGCATGGCAAGATCCATGACTGTAAACTGGATCCCTCCAAACTGTGTTCCGGTATTGAGATTCTGAACGTTGCAGAAAAAAATCAGGAAACAGGAATTGAAGAAGCAGAAGTGCTTGTTGTTGCCGGACGCGGGATCAAGAAACCGGAGGATCTGCAGATGCTTCAGGAATTGGCGGATCTTCTGGGAGGACGTCTTGCCTCCACACGGGCGGTCATTGAAGCGGGATGGCTGGATGCACGCTGTCAAATCGGTCTCAGCGGCAGAACAGTCAAACCGAAACTGCTTATCACCTGCGGAGTCTCCGGAGCGATCCAGTTTGTTGCGGGGATGAACAGTGCCGAAAAAATCATAGCGATCAATACCGATGAAAATGCTCCGATCTTCAATGTGGCTCACATCGGGATCAAAGGCGATCTTTATAAAATCATTCCGGAACTGATCCAACAGATCAAAACAGCAAGAGCGGAGGCATGAATGAAACAGGAATATAAAACATTTACAGCACCTGATCTTGAAGCATTACAGGCAATCTGCGGAACAGAACGGGTGATTCCGGCAGAGATGATTGGGGAAGATTATTGTCATGATGAACTTTCCGGCGTGCATAAACGCCCGGATGTATTGGTTCGTGCGACCTCGACGGAAGAAGTAGCGGCTGTAATGAAATATGCGGCGGCAAATCATATTCCTGTCACACCGAGAGGCTCAGGAACTGGATTGGTCGGCGGCTCTGTGGCACTCTATGGCGGAATCATGATCGACCTGAGTCTGATGAATCATTTTCTGGAACTGGATGAAGAAAATATGACTCTGACACTGGAACCGGGGGTTCTCCTGATGGATGTCAGTAAATATGTGGAACCAGCCGGATTGTTTTATCCGCCGGATCCGGGCGAAAAAACAGCCACGATCGGGGGTAATATCAATACGAACGCCGGAGGAATGAGAGCTGTAAAATACGGTGTTACAAGAGATTATATCCGAGGGCTTGAAGTTGTTCTTCCCTCCGGAGAAATCATGCAGCTCGGCGGAAAGATCGTTAAAAACAGTTCCGGCTACAGTTTGAAAGATCTGATGGTCGGCTCGGAAGGAACACTTGGGATCGTCACAAAAGCGGTATTGCGTCTGCTGCCGCTCCCGAAATATAAAATCAGTCTGTTGGTACCGTTCCCGGATCTGCCCTCGGCGATCAAAGCGGTTCCGACAGTGATCCGTGCAAGTTCCATTCCGACTGCGGTCGAATTCATGGAACGGGAAGTTATTCTGGCAGCAGAAGAATTTCTCGCCCGGAAATTTCCGGACAACACCTCCGATGCCTATCTGCTGCTGACGTATGACGGAGCCAGTAAAGAAGAAGTGGATCTTGCCTGGGAAGAAGCCGCCGGGATCTGTCTGCAATGCGGTGCACTGGATGTTTTCATTTCCAATACACAGGAACGGAATGAATCGATCTGGGCGGCACGGGGAGCATTTCTGGAAGCGATCAAAGCCTCCACGACCGAAATGGATGAATGTGATGTAGTCGTTCCCCGCAAACATGTGGCGGAGTTTGTTCTTTTCTCTCACGCATTACAGGAAAAACATCATATCCGGATCCGTTCTTTCGGTCATGCCGGAGATGGAAATCTGCATATTTACATTCTGCGGGATGATCGCACCGATGAACAATGGAAAAAAGATTTGGAGGCTGTCTTCAACGATCTGTATGAAAAAGCCCGTGAACTGGGTGGAAAAGTCAGTGGGGAACACGGTATTGGCTATGCGAAACGACCCTATCTGGAAGAATCATTAAGTGCGGAGGAAAAACTCCTGATGAGCGGGATCAAGAAAGTCTTTGATCCGCAAAACATCCTCAATCCGGGAAAACTTTTTTCCTGAAATATAAAAACAGGTTCCTGTTCGCTATCAAATTGACTCCGGATATTTTCTGTTATCAGAAAAAATAACAGAAAATATCCGGATTTTTTTATAATTCCGCTTGCAATATTTTCTCATAGTATTATTTTTACTATATTTTTGATGACAAAAGAAAAATTTTTTTATAATAAGGAGAAGAATTGTATGGAATCATTGAATGTATTGATCACCGGTGGAGCCCGGGGTATTGGTGCGGGGATCGTGCGCGCTCTTGCGGCGACTGGACACAATGTGGCTTTCTGTGGCAGAAATGACTCAGATGAATTCAGAGAAGCCGCTCAGAAAATTGCAGAAGAATACAACGTCAAATGTGCCTATTACCGCTGCGATGTTTCCAATGAAGCAGACCGAATACAGCTTCTGGATTCTTTTCTTGCAGATTTCGGTTCGATCGAAATCCTTGTGAACAACGCTGGAGTTGCCCCGAATGTCCGGGCGGATCTTCTGGATATGAGTGCAGAAAGTTTTGACAGAGTGCTCGGGATCAATCTGCGGGGACCTTTTTTCCTGACACAACTGGCGGCAAAAAAGATGTTGGAAAATACCAATGGCAAATTCCGTTGTATCATCAATATCGGTTCTGTTTCGGCGGATTATGCAAGTATCAACCGCGGAGAATATTGTCTCTCCAAGGCGGCGGTTGCAATGGCAACCAAACTCTTTGCTGTACGACTGGCGGATGACGGGATCTGTGTGTATGAAATCCGTCCGGGCGTGATCAAAAGCGATATGACAAGTACCGTTTCCGCAAAATATGATAAAATGATCGCAGAAGGTTTGACTCTGCAGCGTCGCTGGGGACAGCCGGAAGACATCGGAGCTGCCGTTGCTTCATTGGCATCCGGAGCATTTGCCTATTCAACCGGACAGGTCATCAATGTTGATGGTGGCTTGACGATCGAACGTTTCTGAGAACGGGGGCATGACAATGAAAAAGCTCCATACACTGATTATCGGTTCAGGGGCATCCGGGCTGTGTGCGGCAGTACGGCTGGACTCTCTGGGGGTTGCCCCGCTGGCTGTCTATACGGAAGGGTTGAAGATGGGAACCAGCCTCAATACCGGCAGCGACAAACAGACTTATTACAAACTCGGGATGTACGGCACGGAAGCAGACTCACCGGAATTGATGGCAGAAGATCTGATTGCCGGCGGCTCTGTTCATGGTGATATTGCGTTGGCAGAGGCGGCAATGTCTGTTCCGGCATTCTCTCATCTGGCGGCATTGGGGGTTCCTTTTCCTCATGATGAATACGGACAATATATCGGATATAAAACCGATCATGATCCGAAACGGCGAGCCACGAGCTGCGGACCTTATACCTCCCGCGATATGTGTCGTGCACTGACAGCAGAATTGAAACGGCGTGCGATTTCTGTCATGGAATATAAAAATGCAGTCCGTCTTTTGAAAGATCCGGAAACGAACCGTTGTATCGGAGCTGTTTTTGCGGATCGACTGACAGGAGAACTGGAGGCTGTTCTGGCAGAAAATGTGGTTTTTGCAGTGGGAGGACCGGGCGGATTGTATGCGACCAGTGTCTATCCCAAAGTTCATACAGGAGCGATCGGGCTGGCATTGGAAATCGGAGCGGAAACCAGAAATCTTGCGGAATCTCAATACGGGTTGGCATCCCTGAAATTCCGCTGGAATGTATCCGGCAGTTATATGCAGGTCCTGCCCCGTTTTGTCTCTGTGGATCAGAACGGTACGGAACGGGAATTTCTGCGGGAATATTTCAGCAGTACAGCAGAGATGTATGACATGATTTTTCTGAAAGGCTATCAATGGCCCTTTGCGGCGGGACATGTCCCGGGCTCTTCCCTGATCGATATATTCACCTATGTAGAAACCGTTGAACGCGGCAACAGAGTTTATCTGGATTACCGCAGTGATCCGGAGGATTTTGATTTTGATTCGCTCGGCGAAGAAACGCAACTTTATCTGACCCGCTCCAATGCGTTTGGCAACACGCCATTGGAACGGTTGCAGAAAATGAATATGCCCGCGATCGAGCTCTATGCGGCACACGGAATCAAATTGGAATCAGAAATGCTTGAGATTGCTGTCTGTGCCCAACATAACAACGGTGGACTGGCAGCGGATAAATGGTGGGAATCGACCAATCTTTCCCATTTCTTTCCGGTGGGAGAAGTCAATGGCTCACATGGAGTGACACGTCCCGGCGGGAGTGCCTTCAATGCAGGACAGGCAGGTGCATTCCGTGCAGCAGAACGCATTGCTGGAAATAAGAGTTCCCCCCTGCCCCGGAATGCAGAAAAGATTGCAGAAGCGGCATTGTCTGAACTCCAACATCAGACAAATCTTGATGCACAACTGGATTGGCGGAAAGAACGTATGGAGTTCCAACAGAGAATGAGCCGTGCCGGAGCATTTATCCGATCCGCAGAAAATGTCACTGCCGCCTTATCCGAAGCCCGTCAACAGTATCAGCGTTTGCTTCAGGACGGCTTGGGCGGCTTGAAACCGGATGATTACACAGAAACATTGCGGAACCGTCAGTTGTGTCTTGCACATCTCTATTATCTGACCAGTATTGCGGAACAGATCAAGACCTCCGGTTCACGCGGAGGTTCGATCGTGCTCTCGGAAAACGGTATTCCGATCCACAACGGTTTGGAATCGAAATGGAAGCTGGCTCCGGAAGATCCGGCATATCGCAAAAAAATGATGTTGTGTCATGCGGGAAAAGATGGCACACCGGAAATCTCGTGGGAAAACTGTCGTGAAGTTCCGCATCCGGATGGTTGGTTTGAAACGGTTTGGAAAGAATACCGGGAGGGAAAACTGCATGAGTGAATCAGCTGTTCCTCAAAAAGAATTATGTGATTTCAGTATTCTCCGGGATCTCCGGAAACGGGAAAAGATGAGTCTGGAGGAACTCTCTCTCCGCAGTGGAGTCTCGGTCAGTGTGATCTCAAAACTGGAACGAAACAATAATAATGCGGAAATGGAAACGCTGTACCGTCTGGCAAAAGTCTTCGGGATGACACTCTCTGACTTTATAGCTTTGGCAGAAAACCGAATATCACATCTGGTGGATGAAGAACATTATCGGTCCGGTTCTTTCACTTTCCGCAGGGTGAGCTACGGCAACATGCGCTGTATGTATGCCAGAGCAGAGGCGGGCGCAATGGTCTCCACACCGGAACTGCACCGGGATGATTATGAGATGTGCTGGGTTCTGAAAGGGAAGCTGCGTTTCTCTCTCCCAAAAGAAAATTACGAATTGACAGCAGGCATGTCGATCCAGTTCGATGCTCTGCTGCCGCATACTTTTGAAGCATTGGAAGATTTGGAGATGATCCTTGTCCATCTCCGGAAAGGAAAAAGGTTTTGAATATGGCACAGAACTATCCGAAAATTGCACAGTTCACAACGCTTGAAGCATTCCGTGAATATCTGGCAAAAGAAAAAATTGAAATCGATCTGGCAGATCAGGTCAAAGGAGACGGAACAGCTGCACTGGCACAGAAAGCAGAATGTTGCGGCAGAACTGTCGGCAACCGTTGG
>JAGCNI010000065.1 GCA_017646015.1 Lentisphaeria bacterium | reverse complement strand
TCAGACCGGGATTTTGCTATTGCCTTCTTTCAGATTCCACCTCACGATGGACACCCTTGGCTTTCGCTAACAGTTCCTACTGACAAGGCCTGTATCGGACTTTCACCGACGAGTCAATGCGCGTGCCGTGCATACTAAAAAAATCCTGCTCACCGGAAATTATGAGCAGGATCGAAAATTTGATTTTACTTTATTAACACAGATCAGAGCTTACGGCTGGCTTCGAGCCATTCTCCGAGATAGCCCAGATGGGGAACGGTCCATGTGGCAATATTCCCGGGGATGTCTTCATGTGGCTGATCGGAAATCAGTACACTGGCAACACCGGAATTGACCGCCAACTGAATATCAGTGTACATTCTGTCTCCGCACATAACAGCTTCTTCCGCAGAAACGTTGTTTGCCAACAGAATGGACTCCATCATTTCCTTGTTTGGTTTTCCCAGCACGATCGGAGTTTTGAGAGAAACAGCTTTCAGACAGGCAGTGACAGAACCGCAGTCGATCAGAGTTGTTTCTTCTTCTGTTGGACATTCCCAATCCGGATGAGTGGAGATCCAGAGTTTATCATGTTTGATCCACCATGCTGCTTTGCAGAGTCTTGCATAGGAGAGATTTGTATCGAATGCTACGATCACGGCATCGGGTTCTTCATCCATGGCGGCATCAATGAAACCGTGAGAAACGATTTCCTCCCGGAATGTTTTTGTGCCGATCAGGAACAATTTTTTGACATCCGGATGATTCCGTTTCAGATAGTCCACTGTATTGATCGTAGAGGAAACCATCTGTTCCGGTTTTACAAAAATTCCGAATTCTTCCAAATGTTTCAGATATTCCGGAATACCGCGGGAGGAATTATTGGTCAGAAAGGTGAACGTGATCCCCAATTCGCGGAGTTTATCCAGAAATGGCAAAGTTGTGGGAAAGAGATTTTTTCCCTTGTAAATGGTTCCATCCATGTCCATCACAACATGACGGATCCGCTTCAAACGCTGCAAATCGATTTCCATAAATATGCGATCCTTTATTTTTCCGATCCTCTGGTCAAAATCAGATTGACTCCTGTATTATCGATATTTTCAATCAGTAACATACCCGATTTTGCCGGAAGTTCAAGTTTGAAAGCATAAATCTTTTTCAATAAAGTCTGGATCGATCCAAAGGGCAGGGGCGCATCTGTTTTGACCGGAAGATATGGCGTCACGGCAGAATCCGTAGCCACAACAGCTGTTACAACACGACGCGGATCGGTCATTTCATTGATCGCATAAGTCTTTCCCCGGGGACAGGTATTGCCGCTGATATCAAAAGTTCCATCTCCGTTTTCTTTGATTTCAAGGTGGCATCCGGCGGGACAGCTGATACAGATTTTCTGATGGATTTTCATGATTTTACCTCCACAGGTTCAAGTTCAAAGGAGAGTTTTGCATCTTCCGGCAGATTTTGCAGTTTTTCTCCGGAAAGTTCCGCCGTGATCATTTCCGCCGGTTTGACATGGAGTACATTTTTCTGATAGATGATCTCTTCTCCATTGCGGACAGTCAACACAGCTTTCGGACACAATATCCGGGGTCGCATATAAAAACGGGTCGTTTCACATAAAGCTGAGTTGGGGATCACATATCCGAGATTTTTTACAGCTTCTGTCGGGATTTGGCTGCCGCCTTTGATTCTGCCTTTGATATACTGAACCGCTTTTTTTGCACACAGTTCAGATTCTTCTGCAACAAAGTCAACGAGGTCATGTACATGAAGAACATTTCCGCAGGAGAAAATACCGGGGACGGATGTCATCATATTGCCATCCGCGACAGCACCATTTGTGACAGGATTGATCGTGACGCCGCAGTTGCGGATCAATTCAGTTTCCGGAATCAGCCCCACAGAGAAAAGAACGGTATCACATTCGATGGTTTCTTCCCGGGAAAGATCCGGTTCACCATTGACAAGCGGAGCGATCCGTACATATTCCACACGGTCAGATCCGCCGATTTTGGTAACAGCGGTTGCAAGGCGCAGCGGAATATTGAAATCATCCAGACATTGTGCGATATTGCGGCTCAATCCGGAGGGATGCGGCAGGATCTCTACAACTGTTTCCACTTTGATCCCGCACCAGGAAAGACGTCGTGCCATGATCAGCCCGATATCACCGGAACCCACGATCACAGCTTTTTTGCCGGGGAGGAAACCATCCATATTGAGCAATCTCTGTGCCAGTCCGGCAGTGAAGATCCCTGCGACACGATCACCGGGAATTCCAAGATTGCCTCGGTTGCGTTCACGGCATCCGGCTGCAAAAATAACAGCTTTTGCATGAACCAATGTTACACCGTCTTCCGCAGAATAGAGCACTAATTCTTTTTTATCTTCCTGATTCCGGATTTCCATAACGGTATGATCCATCAGAAATTCAGCACCAGCCTGCCGGGCTTTTTCTTCCATACGTCCGGCAAATTCCGGTCCGGTCAGTTCCTCTTTGAAATAATGCAGTCCGAATCCGTTGTGGATACATTGCAGCAGAACTCCGCCGGGGAGAGGTTCCCGGTCAATGATCAAAGTACGCACACCTTCCGAAGCACATGCTGCTCCGGCACTCAGTCCGGCGGCTCCCGCTCCGATCACGGCAATATCTGTTTCTTTATGATTTATCATGATTTGACCTCATCTTTTTCTGCCAGTTCTGTGATTTTTCCGAAGAGCAGATTTCCACTTCTGCCGCGTTTGGTGATCTCTTCCATGCTCATGCCTGTTTCTCTGGCAATGATCTTCAGGATCTTGTAGGAACAGAATCCGCCCTGACAACGTCCCATTCCTGCCCGCGTATAAAACTTGATCCCGTCAACAGTGGTGTGTCCGCGACGGATCGCATTGACAATTTCCGCTTCCGAAATCTTTTCGCAGCGGCAGATGATCCGTGTCCATGACGGATTTTCCTGATGCAGAGCTGCCGCTTCTTCCAAACTGGCTTCCCGGATCATACGTACTTGCGGCAGAGAGGTCACAAGGTGTTTCTTTTCTGTCATCCGGACCCCTTGTTCCTTGAGAAGATCCCGGATATATTCAGCGACTGCCGGAGAGGCTGTCAAGCCCGGAGACTGGATACCAGCCGCCTGAATCAAGCCGGGAACAACTTCCGAGGGGGCAATCATAAAATCTTCCCCCGCCATGGAGGGGCGTGATCCGCTGAAACTGGTGATCAAATCCCGTTCCGATACAGCAGGAACCATATTTTTCGCCATCGCAAAAATTGCTTTCATATTGGCAGCAGTTGTAGCGGCATCTTTTTTATCTTCCGTGATTTCTGCTGTCGGTCCGACCATAGTCGTACCTCCGACAGTCGGAATGACAAGCACTCCTTTTGAATGTGCAGTCGGAACTGGAAAAATGACTTTGGAGGGATAGGCTTTTGAATTTCTGTCCAACAGATATTCTTCTCCTTTTCGCGGTACGATCCGGAATTTTTCTGCACCGAAAATTTCAGAAACCTGATCGGCAAATAAGCCGGCGGCATTAACAACCCATTTCGCCCGGAGCTGCCGTCCATCTACTGCGGTAAGTTCCCAGAGTTCCTGATTGCGGACAGCTTTGACAACTTCGTAACGTGTAAAGAATTCTGCCCCATTGGCTTTTGCCAGTTCACTCAGAGAAAAAACATAGCGGTACGGTTCAACAACGCCGCCATTGGGGGCATACAGCCCGCCCATGACATCGGACGAAAGTTTTTCTTCCAAAGCAAGCATCCGTTCGCGTGAACAGAATTCAATTCCCGGAACTCTGTTTTCCACACCGCGCAGATACAATTTATGGACAATAGCCAATTCTTCTTCCGTAAATGCAGCCACCAGGATCCCGCATCTGCGGAAAGGAAAATCCAAATCGTACTGCAATTTTTCAAACATCAGATTTCCCTGAATTTCCAATCTGCCCTTGAGGGTCGTCAACGGATAATGAAATCCGCCATGCACGATCCCTGAATTCGCTTTTGAAACACCGAAGCCGACATCCGCCGCTTTTTCCAATACTGCAATCCGCAAGTCGTAACGTGAAAGAACGCAAGCTGTTGCAGAACCGGTCACACCGGAACCGATAATCGCAATATCATACTCTTCCATATTGTTTCCTTTTTTTGTTTAGTGATTTGTTTAGTATTTAAAAATATCATATAAACACAGTTTTTTCAAGTTAAAATTTGAATTTTCTCCAAAGAATGTTATATTGCAAAAAAAAATATAGAAACATATCAAAAGAAGGACTGACTCTATGAAAATATCCAGCGACTTGCATTTGCACACCCATTGTTCCTGTGATTCAGCCAATGCAACGTTACCGTATATATTGGAATCCGGCAGAAAATTGGGCTTGAAACATATCGGAATTTCAGATCATCTGCATACAGCATTCAATATGCCGGATATCGAGATCGCCCGGAAAGAATTCCTGGAAATGGGAAAGATCCCGAATTTTCATTTCGGTTTGGAAATCACCTGTGCAACCCGTTGGGAATGTGAAAAAATCGCAAAACGGGATTTTGCATCCTGTTTTACGTATAATCTGAAAGGACATCCTTTTCAGACAATGACTCCGATCGACGGGATCATGTTCGGCGGTCCTGCCGGAGGCCCTTTGTATCTGGATATCACTCAGGAGGATATTGACCGTCTCGGGATCGAATATATCATCGGAGGCGTTCACAAACCCAATTATACGGAGATGGCGCCGAAACCCATGATCGACGACTTTTTCAATCAGACCTGTTTCATGCTGAATACTCCATTTATTGATATTCTGGCTCATCCCTGGGATGGTTTGGAATTCTGGAGTACCGATTATCTCATCACAAAAAAAACGGCAGATATAAATTTTGATGTATATTACATGATCCCGCAGGAGTATTGGGATGAAGTCGGACATCTGCTGGCTGTGAATCACAAACTGGCTGAATTCAATGGTGGATTTTATGCCATGGTCAAACATCCAGAGAAAGTTGTTCATTTCTTTATGGAAAAAATGTGTGAATGGCGTGAAAAAGGAGTTAAATTCTCCTATGGTTCCGATCTGCATTCCGAACCGATGGATGGTTTCAAAATGAGTAAAACCGAAAAGATCCTGACTGAATACGGTTTTACCGAAGATGATTTTGCTCTTCCTCCCCGTTTGAAAAACAGCTGAACACAGAATCCAAATCATGCTGATCCTGATCCGTCCCATGACAGCTTTCCTGGAATCATACCGGAAAGCCTGTGAAGAAACTTATGGCTATGTGCATAATTCTTATATTCTTCATGACCCGTCAAAATTTCAGGATTGGAGTAAAACCATATTTCAGCAATATCAAAATGAAGAAAACGGGATCGGACTGCCGGAAGGATATGTTCCATCCGTCACACTCTGGGCTGTTGATACAGATACAAATGAATATGTGGGAACAGTCAATATCCGTCTTGCTCTGACCGAACAACTTCGGGATTACGGTGGTCAGGCTGGCTTTATGATCCGTCGTTCTTTCCGGGGCAGGGGATATGCCCGGATTCTGTTGCGTCTGCTGATGAAAGAAGCCGGGAAAAGAGAAATTGATCCTCTTCTCCTGACTTGTATTGATTCCAATCTTGCTTCGCTGCGAACGCTGCAACACTTTGTGGCAGAAAAAATCGAAACGGCTGAGACATACGCCGATGGCGTATTTTGTCCGATCCACCGTTTCTACTTCCGCACGGACAAAATCATTCCTGAGATTGAATGATCTCTATTCCAGCCGGTGCACTGATATTGACTTTCCCGGATGCGTCTGCCTCAATTTTCACGACCCCGTCCTGCACAGGATACGTTCCGCAAACATATTCAAGATCGCCGAGATCCGGTTTTACAAGGATTTTTCTGCATCCCGGAGCCAGCGGATATACCCCTAAAACACGTTCACTGAGAAATGGTGCCGGACCACAGCTCCATCCATGACTGAGGCTGTGGCGTAATCCTTTATAACAATATTTACCAAAGTCTGCATGAATATCATCTTTTCCATCGACAGGCATAACATCGATCGCAGAAGCATTTTTTGTCCATTGCAAATCGAAATCCTCCCAGAATGAGGTCGCCCCGAAATCAAGCATGGTTCCCCAATATTTCCGGATCAGATCCAATGCCGGCAGAGTCTTTTTTGCCAGTAGAACATAAAAGCCGTAAAATGTACTCACATCATTGAAAGGATCCGACTCCAGAACATCGCTTTTATCGGCAAGACCGGTGAGTGTCATCAGGGCTGCCGGTGCTTTTTTTGATTCCGGATCCGGAATATGAGATTTTAATTTTTTCTGTGACTTGATCAGTGCGGATGTATCCAGTCCGACTTCGTGCAATAATTTTTCTCCGGATTGCATCATCCATAACATCAAAGCCTGAATCCCAGCGTGTTTTGCATTGAGATTATCATTATTCGGCCAATCCAGAAATCTGCGTTCCGGCACACATTCTGAACCGTTATCGGAAATATAGCCTGTGTAGCATTCCAATACAGTTTGCAGATACGACGCATGTTTTTTCAAAAACTCCAGATCTCCGCTTGCCATATAATAATCCCACAGAGTAATAATGAACCAACAGGAGTATGTGCAGATGTTGTTCATTGATTGTCCCACAGGTGTCTGACGGATGAGAAATTCAAAAGAATCACGGATAATGGTATGGTCTGAAAATGCACAGAGTATTCCGCGGACTTCGGGGTGCATATCACCCATCCATACAATACGATCCCGTTTTGCTCCGTCATAAATATAATCCTGCATACAGAGATGCACAGTCCGGACAGCAGTTTTCCATATGGAATTCAATCGTTCATCGGAACTTACAAAAGAACCTGTCACTTCCAGATCACATTCCAGAGCAACCGCTATAACATTCTGACAATGAATGTTGATCGTTCCTGTATTTTCGATTTTGACAAAACGGAAAACAGTGTTTCCATATTCCAATATTCCACTGTGCGGAAGAGAAAGTTCTTCATCTTTACGAGTGAAATCCTGATCAGATTTCCCGATCGTCTCACTGACCGATTCACCGAATTTCAAACGGATTTTTCCAGTACTGTGTACAAGATTGAATCTGATTCCTCCATGAATCGCCTGCCCGAAATCGAGAATAATCGAAGATCCGGCTGGAAATATGACGGACTGTTGTAAATGATGGATCGTATGTTGGATTTCCCGGTTTTCAATCAGAAGTTCCGCATTCTGCACATCTTTATTTTCTATAATTTTCCGGACAGGAATATAAATACGGGTACGTCTGTCTCGGGTACAGCCTTGATGAAAATACATAGTTGCATCAATCCTTTTTCAAATTTCTCAAAAGTTCTCCGGCATCCGGACCGCAATAAAAAAGCCATGATGAATGAAGCGGAGCATGGAATGTAAATGAATCCGTACCGGTTGCGATCATGCGCCGATTGAAGACATCGATCACATCCGTTTTCTGTTTCAAATGGATTGTCTTCCTGCCTTCCCAACGGGCGTGAAGAGAGAATAATCCCTCATTGGCTTCGATCGGGTCGCCGGATTCCAAATAGATGTGTGCTCCGGATTTTTTTGCCAGTTCACGGAATTCTGCCGCACTGAAACGGTATGTGCCGCAGAAGATGGAACGGGATTTACCCTCTTTCTTTTCGGCAAAACCGCATAAGTCTGTTCCGGCATAGTTGCCATGGGATCTCACACCATCCTGTTCCACTACATAAAATGCCGGAGTCAACTGTTCCCCCTTGATCCCGATGTATTTTCCGGACTTCAGGAGGATTTCAGCCGAAGCCGAGGGGACAGATCCAAATGTAAAACCTGTCAGTTCTTTCATATTCTGCAAACTGTTCTGATCTTTATAACAATATCCCGGGGCATAAAGCCAGAAGAGAGTTGTTTTCCGTTTTCGCAACTCTTTTACTGCGGACAGAAAGGCATCATCATAACGGATACAATCTGTGAATATCCACAATTTATAGTCATCCAGATGATTGGCTATATCTTCCGCAAGGATATAATCACAAGTTGCGCCGCTCCGGCTCAGCGGATCGATCTGTCCGGCAATCAGAGAACCGGTCAGACGCAATGCACTTTCCGGGAAATTACCGACTCCTCCGGTATAATTGAAATTCTGCCGTCTGCTTCCTGTCCGGATATATTTCTTCTCATACGCCAGATGATTCAAAGACTGCTCGCTGACCACGAAAGCGATATC
>JAGCNI010000064.1 GCA_017646015.1 Lentisphaeria bacterium | reverse complement strand
CTGTTACATGATCCATGTCAGTGCGTTCCATTCTCCGGCGGAGATCGACCCCGAAGAATTTATTGAAGCCAAACATCTGATTCCTGCGCTGCTGCTTCTTTTTCCGGCAGTTTGGACCATGGGAACGATTTCAGCAGCGTTGGCGACCCGGATCGCATTGGTTTCCAATCTGACGATCTGCACTGTGATCTTCCTGGTGGGTTTGATTTCCAAATACTTTGTTCTGCAATGGGTTGGAACAGGAGTCGTAGGTTCATTCATCCGCACTCTTCTGCCGAACTGGCAGTATTTCTGGATGGCGGATGCGATTGCCGCACGACAGGTGATTCCCGGTTCTTATCTGGTGTGGGCATTGCTGTATGTATTTTTCTATATCGGATTCTGGACTTTGCTGGCACTGGCATTCTTCAGCGAACGGGAACTGGCAAAAGATTCCCGTTGATCATCTGGAACATTTGATCCCGATCCTTTGTCTGATATCATACAAATATCAGTATAATCTTTATTTATTCAGGTGATTTCATGGCAGCACGTGTGATTGCAGACCGTTTGACCAAGCGTTATGGCAGCAAAACTTCTGTTTCTGAGTTGAGTTTTGAACTGGATGAACGCTGTGTTCTCGGTTTTATCGGTCCCAACGGGGCTGGAAAAACAACTACGATGCGGATGTTATGCGGGATCATGCCGCCATCTTCCGGAACGGTTCTGATCAATGGCATTTCTATGGCTGAACATCCGGTAGAAGCCCGGAGCCAGATCGGCTATCTCCCTGAAAATGCCCCTCTCTACAACAATATGCGTGTCCGGGCTTTTCTGGAATATTGTGGCGTGATGCGGGGGGTATATGGAAAAAATTTGAAACTCGCTCTCGGTAAAGTGATGGAAAGTTGTGCCTTGCAGGAGGTCGCCGGAGAAGAGATCGAAGCTCTTTCCAAAGGATACCGCCGTAGAGTTTGTCTTGCCCAGTCGATCATTCATTTACCCTCAGTGCTGGTCATGGACGAGCCGACAGACGGTTTGGATCCCAATCAGAAACAGGATATCCGCAAATTGATCCGCGAGATGCGGGAGTCATGCTCGATCATTGTTTCAACTCATATTCTGGAAGAGGTCGATGCAGTCTGCGACAAGGTGTTGACAATTCATTCCGGCAAAAAAGTTTTTGAGGGAAGTGTTGCCGGATTCCGTGCCGTTTCCGGGGTATCTCTGGAGGCTTCTTTTGCCCAACTTACAACCGGATCGAAAGGAGAAGAGTGAACCATGCGTTGTTTCCGTGTGATCAATGCTGTCTGGAAAAGAGAGTTTGCTGCATCTGTGGCATCTCCGGCAGCGTGGGTTTTTCTGGTGATTTTTCTGATCCTTTCCGCCTTCCTTTCTTTTATAGTCCGCGGTATTTTTACCTACGGACAAGCAGATTTGACACCGTTTTTCTTCTGGTTCCCATGGTTGTTTCTCTTTGTAGTTCCGGCTTTGGGGATGCCATTCTGGTCGGAGGAACGGCGTACCGGGACTTTTGAGCTGCTTCTTTCTTTTCCTGCGACTTTGCGTGAGTTGGTCTGGGGAAAATTCCTTGCCGGATTGTCATTGCTTGCGATTGCTTTGCTGTTGACCATTTCCGTTCCGCTGACAGCCTTTTTTTTGGGGCGTCCAGATGGTGGAGCTATTTTCTGCGGGTATGCAGGGGCATTTTTACTGGGGGGAGTTTTCCTTTCTGTATCCTGCTTCTGTTCTGCTTTAACAAAGAGTCAGACTGCCAGTTTTCTTTTGTCCATGGTGATTTGTGCTGTTTTCATGGTCAGTGGGGCTCCGGAGATCCTGGAAACTGCGGGATTGTATCTGCCGGATTCATTTGTGAATCTGCTTTCTTATACCGCATTTCTTCCTCATTATCAAGCATTTCAGAGGGGTTTTATTGATACTTCCGATTTGATTTATTGTATCAGTTTTATTTTGTTTTTCCTGTATCTTGCAGAAACTGCGCTCCGTTATGCTTCGGCTGCAACGGGGAGTATTTTTGCGGATGGAGCAGTCCGTGACCGGACAGTGCGCCGTGCATTCTTTTCCATGTGCGGTCGGATTCTTCTTGCGTTGTATGTCCTTCTGTGTGTGAATATTATCGCTGCTGCGTTTCCGCTTAAAGCGGATTTGAGTCAGGACGGGGCCTATTCTCTTTCCCGTGAGGCTCGGGAGTTTGCCGGGAACTTGAAGACAGTTGCAACGATCCGTTTTTATGTATCCTCCTCCAGTCCCCGTATGCCGGAAACCTTCAAACGTTATGCAGAACGTGTGGAATGGCTGCTGCGAAGCCTCTGTGAATCCTCCCATGGGAAATTGACTTTGCAAGTGCTTGATCCTGAACCGGATTCATCGGATGAACAGGCTGCTTATCTCGAAGGGATCAAACCGGTGCAGATCCATACCGGTGACCGGATTTACATGGGATTGTCTGTTTCTTGCGGCGATAAGTGTCTGAGTGTTCCTTTCCTCTCTTTGCAGCAGGAAAAATTGTTGGAATATGAAGTGGTCCGGACTGTTTTGAATGCGACTGCATCACAGCGTCCGAAAGTGGGCGTGATGAGTGCGTTTAAGGTCATGGGGGAACAGTTGCCGTCTGAATTATCCCAGATCGATCAGGACAAACCGAAAGTATTTGAGAGTGCGTGGTATGTGATTTCTGAACTTGGGGCGGACTATGATCTTGTTTCGATCCCACTTGATACAGCGGAAATTCCCGCCGATGTGAATGCATTGCTCATGATTCATCCCGCAGGGATCACGGAACGGGCGAAATATGCTGTGGATCAATATCTTATGCGTGGTGGAAAAATGGCTCTGTTCCTGGATCCCCGCAGTTTTTATGCCGTTTTGAAAATGCGTCAGGATTATTCCATGTCGGAAAAACTTTTCTCTTCGCTTGAACCGTTGACCGGTGCATGGGGGATCGCATTCAATCCGGCAATCATTGCTGCGGATTTGGTTTATTCCCACCGCAGAGTCCTGCCGGATCGCATGGTTTCCAATCCGGTTGCTTTGGAATTGAATGGCAAGGCGATTTCAAAGGAAAATCCGCTGACAGCTCATTTGAATTCTCTTTCCATGTGGTTCACGGCTCCCTTTGAACTGCAATTGCCGAAAGGTTTGAAAGCTGAAACTCTGATTTCCTCTTCGACCAATTCCCAACCCGTGAGTGCATTTGTCGCAGAACGTCCGGAACTGGTCATCCGCAATTTCCGTCCGACAGGAGAGAAAATGAATCTGGCTTTGCATCTTACAGGAAATTTCCCGTCTGCTTATCCAAAAGGTGCTCCGGTCATCACCAGTTTCCCACATAAGAAACAGTCCGACGGAAAAGGTGAAGTTTATCTTTTCGGAGACAGCGATATGCTGTTCAACGATTTGTGTGTAAAGTTGATGAATGATGCCTACGGACAGAAAACGGCAGTTCGTCAGAATGACAATGCTGCTTTGTTGCAGAATATTATGGAACAGCTTACTCAATCCGGCAATTTCCTGAGCCGGATCCGCAGCCGTAATCCGATGTCACGTCCCCTGACCCGTTATAATGAGTTGCGTGCCCGTGCTGAACTGAATTATAAGGATCGCATCCGTGAATTGGAACAGGAATTGATGCATTCCGCCCGTCGAGCCAGAATGATCCGTAATTCTCTTGGCGGTTCCAAAGGGGAGTTGAAACTGACTCCGGAACAGCAGAGCGAACTGCGTGAATATGCCGCCAAAACCGCTCAAGTCAAACGTGAACTCAAAGAAGTACGCCGTCAGCTCCGGAGTGATATGAACCGTTTGGATAATTGGTTGCGTGTTATTAATCTTGGTTTTGTGCCGTTGGCTGTTGTGCTGGCGGGGATCATCTGCGCTGTGATCCGTTTTTCAAAATGGAGGAAACGTTCATGAACCGGCGAATTCTTATTTTGGCTCTGCTGTTGATCCTGTTGACAGGTGGAGCCGTATGTGCGTTGTATTATGGAAATCCGGCATTCCGCAGTTATTCCGGAAGCATGAATTCTTTTCCCGCATTCAAACCCTCCGAAGTCGCTTCGATTTCAGTCGTATGGCGGAATGTCCAGTCCAATATGATCTTGAAAGATGGGCGTTGGGTCCTGATTGAACGGAATCATGCTCCGGCATCTGTCCCCCGGATCTCCGCATTCCTGCAGTCTCTGGCAACATTGGCTCCGGTCAAAGAACTGACACCTTGTCCTGAGAGTATCCGCCGTTCTCTGCATCTGATTGAAAATGATCCATCCGCCATTCCGGGGATCCGGGTCACTTTGCGGAATAAAAATGGAAAAGAGTTGTTTGAGATCCTGCTTGGGAAAGGACATTTTGTGCGTCCGGAGCCGGGTTCAATGCCTTCATCTGCTCCGGAAGGACGTTATGTGAAAGTCGGGGACAGAGTGTATCTGATTCCGGTCGTATTTGAAAATTGTCATCCGGTTCCTGCCGCCTGGGTGGAACCCTTGCGTATGTATGAACTTCGGAAAGCATTACGTATGACTGTATGGCAGATCGATTCCGGTAAACGTTCCTTGTTGTGGACCTGTGTCCGGAAAAGTACGGCACATCCTTTTATGCTCGGTTTCCCGGTTGGTCAAAAAGCGGATAACCGGATTCTTTCGGGGATTGCGGAAAAATTATCCAAACCGTTCAGTATGGATATGGCTGTTGATGTGAATCGATTGAAGCCGTCACTTCAGTTGCAAATCCATTGTGCAGATGGTTTTACATACCGTCTGGATATTGCTGACGGCGGTAAAACAGCGGATTTTGATCATGCATCTCTGCATGTAAGTTTCAAACGTGAGAATGTTGTATCGATTCCCGGAGAGACACCGCAGCGGAAAGAACAGCGTTATGCCGTATTGGAAAAACGTTTTGCCTTTGAGTCCGGCTATTACAATGGACGTATCTTTATGATTCGTAAAGATATAGCATCTGCTTTACGGATTCTCCCCGTACAGCAGTCCGACAAATAAATCTTTCGTTTGATCTCCCTCTCATTGCAGAATCTTTTTTTGATTCAAAAAGATTTTGCACATTCAGCGAACTTATTTTTTGCGGTTGCGGCGGATGTCCAGCGGGGTCATGTTGCAATGTTTTTTCAGGAAAAGATAGAGATGGGTGACGTTTTTCATGCCGACTTCATCTGCGATTTCTTTGAATGTCATCGTGTTTTTCTGAAGCATTTCTGTGATTTTTTCCAATTTCTTCTGTGCCATGTATTCGCCTGGTTTGATCCCGTAATCCTCCTTGAAACAATTCCGGCAATAGGCAGGTGTATAGCCGATTTCATGACAGATCTGTGTCATAGTTTTGGTGAAGGTCGTATCTTTATCAATCGCCTGTTTCAATTGTTCTGCAACAAAAGAATTGCCGCCGGTTTCCTGTTCCCATTGGGATACGATCAATTCTGCAAGAATGTTCTTGATTTTCTGTTCCGCTGCAAAACGGCATGGCAGAACGGATAATCTTGCACTGAGACGGATGATTTCCGAAAAAATTTCTTTTATCCGCAATAATTTTATCGGTGTCAGCGGGAGATAGTGCGGGAGAATCAGTTTTTCACCGCCGTGATCAAGCAGAAGAACTTCTTTTTCTTTGTCATAGGCAAGTTCATCAATATAGCAGGAGATCACATAATTCTCCCGGTTCTTTCCATAGACAAAGGAATGTTTGAATCCGGGCGGGATCAGAAAGAGAGCTGCTTCATTTCTGACTGTTCGGAAAAGACGGTCATTCTGATCATAGACTTTGCTGTATTCCAGTCCGGAAATATTCAGCCCGATCTGAACAACTGTGCTTTTCAACATTTCTTTTCTTTCGGATGTCGTATAACGTTTCGCCCAGAGGATTTTTATATTCATAAATATTCCTTTTTTATAATTATTCTATCTGTATTTATAAAATAAATCATATTTTTGATATTGCAAGCTGTTTTTTTTGATTTATAATTAAAAATAAGAATTCGAGAGTTTTTTGTTAAATGTACAATCAAAAAAATGAAACCAAGGAGAAAGAAAAAATGTCAAAGAGAAATTCATGTGGGATCCAGCATCAGAGTCGTCCGATCCGGAGAAAAGGTTTTACACTGATAGAGCTCCTCGTTGTCATCGCGATCATTGCAATTCTTGCGGGGATGCTTTTGCCTGCGCTGAACAGTGCGCGAGAGAAAGCCCGTTCGATTCAGTGTGCAAGTAATCTGAAAGGGATTGCATTGGCGGGAAATCTGTATGTGATGGATAATAAAAATTATTTCTGGCCGGCGTATATCAATACCGGTATCGGGGCTGGTTGTTACTGGCCCGCACTATTCACCAGCAATGACGGCTTGGGTTATGTAAAAAACGGAATGAGCTTCAACTGTCCTTCTACTCCTGTGTATCTTGAATCCCGCTGGCGGGAAGGGCGCACGATGAATGACTGGGTTTATTCTATTCCCGGATATGGGTACAACTATATGTATCCGGGCGGCGGCTGGAAAAATTCTTCCGGTACATATACCCGTGGATGGCCTGCTTCCATGAACATTGTCAATTCTCCGACAAATCTTCTTCTGATGGCAGATACGATCGGAGCTTCTTCTGATGGTACGCCGACCTTGACCGGAGAATATGGAAATATGGGAGCACCGTTCCTGCATCCGAAATATACTGAAGGAAGCGGTACATTGTGGATCCGTCACAAGGGGGCATTGAATGTGGCTTTCGGGGATGGGCATGTGGAATCGGTTGTCGGCGGTGGGACAGGTGATCCTGTGGCGGCAAGAAACCGTTTGTATCTGGGTGGCAGACTTCATTCGCTCTATTACAGTGGTGTGACACATGAAGAATCTGTGTGGAGTCGTGGAATCCGCCGGAATAATGAATAAGAGAATCATACGGATGTGAGTGTTTCAAAATGAAAAAGAGATTGATGTTTGCAGCCTGTTCTCTGGCGGCAGTTGTCTGCGGCAGTGAAAATCTTGCTGTAAATTGTCCATACACGATGTTTCCTGAATCGAATTACACGTTGTGTTTTGATGCCGGGGATAAGCGAGATTTAACAGATGGAAAACTGTGTGATCCCGGGAAACAACTTTGGACCCAGAAGCGCGGAGTCGGCTGGAGTGTTGGCAATTTTGCTCCATACAAGATGGTTGAGATCACGTTGGATTTGAAGAAAAATGCGGATTTTGACCGGATCGTATTCAGCACAGCTCTTGATTCCGGAGTATTGCTGCCGACCATGATCAATGCGGAAGTGAGTATGGATGGCAAGGTGTTTCATACTCTCGGTTGTGTCATGGCGAATAATCGGACTTCTGTTCCGTCGGGCGAAAAATACACTCCTGTGAAAATCGATGCCGGATTTCCGGCGGTCAATGCGCGTCATATCCGTTTCCGCTGTGTGCCGCAGGGATATTATCTTTTTATGGATGAGATCGAAGTCTATTTCTCCGGAAAGAAACAGAAAGTTTTGAGAGCCCGGGATTTTCCTGAGTCATTGAGTTCGGATCAGTTCAGAAAATCTATTCCACGGATCAAAATGGAGAACAGTATCCGGCGGAGTTATTCGCGCTTGCTGAATGATATTGTAAAACAATGGGATATACCTGGTTCTTCTTCTGCTGTTATTCAGCTTGAGAAAGAGATCCGCAACTGGAATTCTTCCGGGGATCCTGAGTTGATGAATGTGTACTATCCGATAGACGCTCTGCAGCGGAAAATTTTTGCCTTGAATGGAGCTCAGTTTCGTTCTTCCGGTTATGATTCAGAGTTGATCATACGCCGTGCCGGATCTTATGATCCTGTGCAGCCATATTGGATTCCAGAACGGAAAGAGTTGAGCGGAAACAAGTTGCGGATGATGAACGGGGAAAAACGTTCTATGGCGTTCAATGTGACCAATCCCGCCGCAGAAGATGTGACACTGGATGTATCACTGCTGAGGATTCCGGGAAGGGTTTTTGAGGTGAAATATCTGGATGCCATCAGTTTGGATACCACTGCCACTGTATTGCATCCTCTCCATGGAAAAGTTGTGATCCCGTCCGGTATGACGGTTCAGTTGTGGATCCGGCTGGAACCGCAGGATATGCAGACAGGGAAACATGAGGGCAAGCTTGTTTTGAGGTCGGGATCATTCCAAAAGGTTCTGCCGTTGATTCTGGAGATCAGTCGTTTACGTTTCCCGCAGAATGTCACGCTGGAGACTGCTCTGTATGATTATCTTGATTTTCCGTCCGGCTCCAAGTTTAATTGGGGATTGCCACGTAAATTTCAGGATCAGATGTATCAACTGAAAAAGGATTATCACGTCAACATTGCACATGGCTATTCCGGTCTTGGCGGCTGCAATAAACCTTTTCTGATGAAAAATGGTATCTTTACCGATCAAGAATTCAAAGAGTTCAAGGATTGGGCGGAACGGAATTCTGATGCGAAAGTCCTGACTGTTTTCATGGGTGTGACTCCTCCTGTGAAGTTTGCGGGAAAATATGCATGGAATGATCCCGGATTTGAGGATGCGGTTGCCAAATGGGCAGCATGCTGGCGTACGGCGTTGAACACCATGGAATCCGTGAAAGACCGTGTGGTTTTTGCGATTTTTGATGAACCTGTGAGTGAAAAATGTTATCAGGTGATCCATGCGTGGGCAAAGGCGTTCAAAAAGGGATTTCCGGAAGCAGTGTTGGAAGTCAATCCGTTGAAAATCAAAACGGATTTTGAAAAATATTTTCAATACATTGACCGGGTGATTTTTCTGGCGGATCTTCTGATTGAAAACCGGAATAATGAACGTCTTCTCCGGGATCGTTTTGCGGCTGCCGGAAAAGAGATCGGGATCTACAGTTGCGGCTGCGGCCCCTTCAATTCTGATCCTGCATATTACCGGAATCAGGCGTGGTATTCATTCCGTTTCGGTGCGGTATCTTCCGGTTTCTGGGCATTGTCGGATGGATTTTTGAACAGGGATCAGACCGCCAATCAATATCTGCTTTCCTGCATGTATTTTGCTCCGGTCATTTTGAATGGGGATCATTATTTTACGACCAAACATCTTGAGGCGATGCGTGAGGGGATCCAGGATTTTGAATATCTTGTTCTTGCCAGAGCAAAACTCCGTCTTATGAAAGAAGATGGCAGTTCTCCGGCAGAGATACGGCAGTTGGAAAAGGTTCTGAAACAAGCTGTTGATACAGTCTGTTCGCAGTCACGTTTTCGTGCAGAAAATTTTGTAAGTCCCTGTTCTTCAGCGGAAAAACAGCGGGTTCGTTTGTTGCAGATTTTGGACAGAGTTCAGGAGTGAAAAGTATTGACTTCAAAAAAGGTTGTATCAATGTGTCAGTATGAAAGTAATACAATGACCCGTGCCGGAGTGATTTCTGCACTGCTCAAATCCGGGGGACGGGTCTGTGGTGAGATGCAGAAATATCTGCATGAACTGGCTGTATCGGATTCCTTACATCCGATTGCACCGGGCGGAATCGGAAATGCTCCGTTCTGGAATATCTGTGCGAAACAGTTTATTTATGCGCCGTCATTTCTGTTCAAAACAGTTCCCGGAGCAGTACGGTATCGTTTCAATGTGATGGATCCGACAGGAAAAATTCATTCTTTTCTGTCGGAATCTCCCACTGCAACATTATCGGCTGTGTGGGCTGAATTGCCTGTGGGTTTCTGTGTCGTTTCGGTGGATGGATTGGATGAAAACGGAGAGATCGCCGGAGATGCGGGGAGCCGCAAATTTTATCGTGGTGCAGTATTTACAGGGAATTATCCGGGGGCAATGCGGCCGTATCGTACGAGTGCCGTTGCCGCTTTGGAATATCTGTTTTGTCAGGAATATTTTCAGTCATGGCGTGAAAACGGGGAACCGCATCCGGATTATGAATTGTATTGTTATCCGACCAAGATCATGAGCAGTGTGATTGAAAGCATGTTGCTGTATGCTGATTTGGATCCTGTTCATCAGGAGGTCTCTCTGGAGATTGCCCGACATGCAGCGGATTATCTGATTTCGATCAGTAATTCTGCTGAAATGCCGCTTGCTTTTTTCCCGCCGACCTATCGTGGAGAATTACTGAAAGCGAAAGAGTATGCCGGGCAGCAGATGATGATCTATCCGGCAACAGCGGCATTGCAGTATGTGAAACTCTATGAAGTCTGCGGAGAGGAAAAGTATCTTACCGCCGGACTCCGGATTGCAGAAACATACCGGAAAACACAACTTTCCAATGGAAGCTGGTATTTGAAAGTCTGGAATGAAACAGGTGTTCCTCTGGTTCAGAATATCTGTATCCCGCTGCCGATGATCGAGTTGTTTGAATATCTTGAAAAACATTGCGGGAAAGAAGAGTATCATTCCTGCATGGATCGTGCATTGTATTATATTCGAGAGAATGCGTTGCGTCAGTTCAACTGGGAGGGGCAATTTGAGGATATTGCCCCGGCGGAACCTTACAGCAACAATACCAAACATGATGCGGCGAGTTATGCATTGTATCTTCTTCGACAGGAAAGACTTTCAGCTGAAGATGCGGAGACCGTGCGAACCTTGATCCGTTATGCGGAGGATCAGTTTGTTGTATGGGAAAAACCGCTGCCGTCCCGGGAGAACAACACGCAGGATTGGATCACCCCGTGTGTATTGGAACAGTATGCTTATTATGTTCCGATCGATGCCAGTGCCTCCAAATTATTGCGTCTTTATACGGAAAGTTTCCGGTGTACCGGTTCCGTATTGGATCTTGCGAAAGCCTGTGCGTTGGCAAATGCCATGACCCATGCTCAGATCGCTGAGACCGGGCGTTATATGACTTATTGGGAACATAACGAACGCGGTCAGCGTGAGGGGTGGATCAATTGTGCCACCGATTCTGCCCGGAGTATGTTGAACCTCGCCGACCTCTTGGATTCACTGCAAAGTTGAATCGAATGTGATCAAACGGATAAAAAGAGTGCCGCAGATCCTCATTTCTGAGATTGCGGCACTCTTTTTTTGGTATTGTTTCCGGTCAGATTTTTTCGATCTGTTCCGGTTTGCCGGATACGGCTGAACGCAGGGCGGCTTCTGCAAAGGCAACGGTGGCTGTGCCCTGATAAACATCCGTCGGACACTGTTTGCCTTCTTTGAGATAATCAATGAATTCCTTGAGTTCCGAAGAAACATTGTGACTTGCCACATTGACCGGGATCTTGTTGAATGCAATATCTCCGGTGGGAGCGCGCAGGATTTCTTCTGAGATCAGAATATGATCGCTGGTGTTGTCGCAAATGATCGAACCTTTTGTTCCGTAGAGAACTGTCCGCATGGTGTATGGACGTTTGATTCCGACAGAAACAAAGATGCGTCCGATCACGTCATCGGGGAACTTGACAACGGTCACGCCTGTATCGCAAGTGGGCCAATCGGGAAGGAGTTTGTGGTTCATGTATGCGAAGACTTCGAGCGGATCTCCGGCGAGCCAACGGCTCAGATCCAGAGCATGGCATCCCCCGCCGAGGAAACCTTCCCGTTTGATTTTCGGATCGAGCCGCCAGTTCTGATATCCTTTGGAGTAGGTGTAATCGTGAGCGTATTCGCTTTCGATATAGACCAGTTCACCGATTCTGCCGCTTTCATAGAGTGCTTTGGCTGTTTTGAAACCGGGAGCATAACGGCAGACCTGGCCGGTCATGAAGAATTTGCCGCTTTTCCGGACTGCTTCAATGATCTTTTTACAATCTTCCACAGTGGGGGCGAGCGGTTTTTCACAGATCACATGTTTTCCGGCTTCCAGAGCTGCGACACATTGTTCCACATGGAAATGATCGGGAGATGCCACGATCACCACATCCACATCAGAAGCATAGATATCCGCTTCGTTATCGGTCATCGGAATCTTTCTTTCTTCATAATACTTCTGATCGATCGCACTATTTTCTCTGAAATATTTATCATAACAGAGAGCCAATTCTGTATCAGGATTGTTGTATGCCGCCTGAGCCCAGGCATGTCCCATTCTCAATCCAATTACAGCCACTTTGAATTTCATACTTTCTTTCCTTTATTTTATTGCATTTTCGGGGATTTTCCCGGCTTCTGTGAAAATCACACGATCCACACAGATTCTGTTTGCATCTTTCGATCCTTTGTAGAATTTCGGACCTTCAAATTTGATATGGATCCAGAGATCCATTTTCTTACCGCTCCATACGTGGGGCAGTGCCTGCGGCAGATTTTTCTGCAAGGTCCACTGTCTGGAAATATACACACGGATATCGCGCAGATCTTTTGCATCGATATTGCCGCATTTGAACCAGTGATATCCCGGTCCGAATTTTGCCAGTTCTTCTTCTGTGATAAAACGTTTCGTGGCAATTTTGGGATATCTTTCCCAGAAACCGAAGACTTCGGGCAATTTGATATTAGCGGGAACTTCATCCACGTGAATGCAGTATGCGCTCTTGTTGATCGCATCTTTTTCAGTGATTGCCCGTACATGCTGTCCGGCACGGGAGAACCCGGAATTGAATTCAACTGTCTTGATTCCTTTCATAAATGCCGGAGGCGGATTGGGTTTCCGCAGCGCATTTTCATTTTCCAACCATGTATTTCCGAGTTTTTGGCGAATTGCATGGATGTCAAGCGGATATTTTCTGCCGGGATATTTCTTTTCCCATTCCTTTATGTAGTGATCTTTCAATGCTTCCCCCAGCAACTTGTAGATCCCGTTTCCGGCAATATCAACTTTACGGCGCAAGGCCGGGTCATGAGCTGCTGCTTTTTCTGCTTTCTGCACTGCTGCCAGCATTTTGAGAGCCGTTTCGATCGAGATGAATTTGAAATGAGCAACCGTTTTGCTGTAGCCTCTGATATTGGGGGGATTCCGTTTGACTTCATCCCGCAGAAGTTCACGGTATTCTGTCAACGCATCCGCCGCAGGACCGTAATAACGTGTCATAAAATCTTTCCGCAATTCTTCAAAATCTGTGCGGTAGGGATTTTCCAGATATTTGAGTTCAAGATAAAATTTCAACGGAAAAAAGTCTGAGCCATTCGGATTTTCGTGTTCCCAGAAAATTCCCATGACCGAGTTATCTGCATAGAATTTGTGAATTTCAGGGTAGGTGTATTCGCTGGATACAGGTAATCCGGCAGTTTCATCATAGGTGATCGCATAATCCCAGATCATGATATTTTTGCAGATTTTTCTCCATTTCGGCAGAAGATCATGCATATACTTGTTCAGAGGATGATAGAACGAGAAGAAGGGATTGCCGGTTGTATCGCAGAATCGGACAATCACATTATCTTCGATCTTTTCCACTTTCGGCAGTGTTTCAGTGTAGTGATAAGCCAATGTTTCAATGAAAACATCCGGATGTTTCTCGGCGGCTTTACGTGCCATGCGGTTCACCCAGTTCAAGAGCATATCGGTCGGATTCTTTGTTTTGAATGCTTCTTTGCACTTGGGACAGAGGCAGTAGTTATGGTTGTCGTGCTGCGAGATACTGAAAATCCGGGCAGGGGAGTTGCCTGATCTGCGGGCGTTTGTATGCCGCTGATCCAGATATTTCATCAACTGTTTTTCAACTTCCTGATACGCTCCTTCGCTGGAGAAACAGAGCTGTCCTTTCCAAACAGTTCCATCCCGTTTCCCGTCTTTGAGCATGGCAAAATATTCAGGATGGTCTTTCATATATTTAGATGGATGGAGATAATGAGAAAGTGAATGAACACTGTGCGGCGGTCCGAAGTGGATCGATCCCCCCAGTCTTCTCTTGATGCCAGCCCAACCATTCAAACGGGAACGGACATGGAATTTTCCATTGCCGTAAGGATGTCCTGTATAGTAAATATCGCGATAGGAGAAGAATGGTTTTCCGCTTTTG
>JAGCNI010000063.1 GCA_017646015.1 Lentisphaeria bacterium | reverse complement strand
TCCGCTCTGGGCGGCAGAGGTATTTTCGGCGTTGAAATGTTCATCAAAGGCGATGAAGTTATTTTCAGTGAAGTCAGCCCCAGACCGCATGATACCGGTATGGTCACCATGATCACACAGGATCTTTCTGAGTTTGCTCTTCATGCCCGTGCCATTCTCGGATTGCCGATCCCGAATATCGCTTTCCATGGCCCCGGTGCTTCCAAAGCGATCGTGGTGGATGGTGTTTCCAATCAGGTCAGTTTCAAAAATGTTGATAAAGTCCTTGCAAAACCGGATACGGCAATGCGTATTTTCTGAAAAGGGGAACTCAATGGTCATCGCCGTCTCGGTGTGATGCTTGCCCGCGGTAAAGATACCGATGAAGCATTGGCAACTGTTTTTGCAATGCGTGAACAGTTGGAAATTGAGCTCTGAAACAGAAATTTTATATAAAAGCCGTTTTTTTTCAAAAAAAACATTGTTTTTGATTTGAAACGTATTTGCAAATGACGGCTTTTATGTTATATTCAACAGATATAGAAGATTTATTTTTCACAATTGTAAGCTTAACATCTAAAAGAGGAGAGTAGTGCTTATGGTTACAGTCGGTTCCATTGCTGCAATGGTTATTGGTTTGGTCGGTATCATTATCTGCCAGAAAAAACAGAAAACCAATGGAAATGCTCAGGGTTTGGCATTTGTCTTTTTGATCCTGATTCTCGGCGGTGCCGGTTTCATGCTGAAAGAACAGGGAATTTTCGGCGGCGATGCTGAAATGAACCGGATCATCAAAAATGAAATCCGTTTCACAGAAGCCCGTTCTCAGATCATGGCTGATTACATCGGCAAAACCTATCCCGGTCAGAAAGTTGTTATCATCACAGAAGACAATGTTGAAAACAGCCCCATTTCCAAAGCTGCTTATGAAAAAATGCAGGCTGCTTTGACTGCTGCCGGTGCCAATGTTGTTGCAACAGAACCGATCCAGCTTCCGGAAAGCAATCCGGAAAACCCGGTTCCGATGGAAATCGCTCTGACTGCTAAAGTTTACAACGATATCTTTGATCGTTACAAAGATGCCAACATTTTCGTTATCATGAGCCAGCTTCCCTTCGCAGGTCCTGAATTCATGAAACTCAAATGCTGGAAATTTGATCCGAAAAAACAGTCTGTGGTTCTCGTCAATGGCGAAATCTACAACCTGAAAAACATCATCGCCAAAGGTTTGGTTTCCGCAGCAGCTGCTATGAAGACCGGTCCGGAAGCATACGATCCTGACAAAGCTGCTCCGAAAGATGTTCAGGCTGCTTTTGATGTCCGTTACATTCTCGTAACCCCGAAAAACATCAAAGATATTGTTGGAAAGAACCCTGATCTTTTCGCAAAATAAGAAATTTCTTTCAATTACAGCTTTAAAAATTCCGGACGTTCGAGTATAATACCGAACGCCCGGTTTTTTTACGAAAAGGTCACTAATCAGATGGAGAACAATAAATCATGGCTGAAGATGATAATATCAATAAATGGTTGAAAACTTTTACTCCCCGTGCAAGGCATGTATTGATTCTTGCACAGAAAGAAGCTCAGCGGAAAAATCACAGTATGGTTTATCCCGGGCATCTGCTGCTGGGGATTCTTGCATTGGAGGATGGCGTTGCCAGAGAAGCTCTCACTGCAATGCAGGTGCGTCTTCAGGATATGCAGAAATGGGTTTCCGATGCGTTGGGGGAAAATGAGTCTGATGTCAAACAGGAGGGGGCTGTTCCTTTCTCCCCGGCAATGCGGCAGGTTTTCCTCTTTGCTGCCGAAGAAGCCCGTTCCATGAATTATAATTATATCGGTACAGAACATCTTCTTCTTGCCTTGATCCGGATCAAAGATTCTGCATTGCAATCAGTATTCTCCCGTCTCGGTGTGACTTCAGAACGTTTCCGTTCCGAGGTTCAGCGTGCTCTCGATCCTGATTTTCTGCCGGATCCGAATGAATCTCAGGAGAATGGCGAAGAAAATGAAGATACTCTCTCCTCTCCGCATCATAAAAACAGCGATTATCCGGCATTGAGTTCATTCGGAAGAGATTTGACTTCTTTGGCTGAAAATAAACAGTTGGATCCGGTTGTCGGCAGAAAAAATGAGATCGAACGGGTGATTCAGATACTTTGTCGCCGTACCAAAAACAATCCTGTTCTGATTGGTGAGGCGGGTGTTGGAAAAACCGCTATCATTGAGGGGCTAGCACAGGAAATTGCTGCCGGAAGAGTTCCGGAGATCCTGCGAGATAAAAAGATTTTCTCTCTGGATCTGCCCCTGATGGTTGCCGGTACAAAATACCGCGGACAGTTTGAAGAACGGATCAAAGCGGTCATTGATGAAGTTTCCCAGTCGAAAAAAATCATTCTGTTTATTGATGAACTTCATACCATTGTCGGAGCAGGTGGTGCAGAAGGTGCCATGGATGCAGCCAATATCATCAAACCGGCTCTTTCCCGGGGGGAACTGCAATGTGTCGGCGCAACAACAATGGATGAATATCGCAAAGGCATTGAAAAAGATGCCGCTCTGGAACGCCGTTTTCAGTCTGTGATCGTGGAACCTCCATCGGTAGATGAAACCGTACAAATCCTGCAAGGGCTGCGCGGTACGTATGAGAAACATCATAAAGTACGTTATACCGATGGAGCGTTGAGTGCGGCTGTCAAACTTTCCGACCGTTATATTTCCGGAAGATTCCTCCCGGATAAGGCGATTGATGTCATGGATGAAGCCGGGGCACGTGCCAGAATTATGAATACACCTGTTCAACCGGATGTTTCCGGTATTGAATCTTCGATCAAAGAGATCATTTCCAAAAAAGAAAAAGCGATCGCCTCTCAGAATTTTGAAGAAGCGGCAGCATTGCGGAATGAAGAACGGGCATTGCGTCAGACACTGGATGACAAGATGGCAGAATGGCATAAGCTGTGTGAACAGCAGTTGCCGGTTATTGATACAGAACAGATCGCAGAAGTGTTGTCGAAACTGTGCGGAGTCCCGGTGAACCAGTTGCAGGAAGGGGAAAATGCCCGTCTGCTCCGGATGGAGGAAGAACTTGGAAATACTGTGATCGGACAGCAGGAGGCAGTGGAGGTCATTTCCCGTTCGCTCCGTCGTTCCCGTGCGGATTTGAAAGATCCCCGCCGTCCGATCGGTTCATTCATATTTCTCGGTCCGACAGGTGTCGGGAAAACACTTCTTGCAAAAGCATTGGCTGAATTCATGTTCGGTGATCCGGATTCTCTGATCCGTGTGGATATGTCAGAGTACATGGAAAAATTCAATGTGAGCCGTTTGATCGGTTCGCCTCCGGGTTATGTGGGGCATGGTGATGGCGGAGAATTGACCGAACGTGTGCGGCGTCACCCGTACAGCGTTGTGTTGTTTGATGAGATTGAAAAAGCGCATCCGGATGTTATGCACATTCTGTTGCAGATCCTGGATGAAGGCAGGATCACAGATACTCTCGGTCGCCGCATTGATTTCCGGAATACGATCATCATCATGACCAGTAATATCGGTGCGGAACAAATCACCCGCAATCATGCGCTTGGATTCAGTTCCGGTGAACAGAATGTCAATGCCTCTTACGAGCAGATCCGGGAGAAACTGACTGCTGCGGCAAAGAGAAATTTCAAGCCGGAATTTCTGAATCGTGTGGATGAAGTGATCATTTTTCACCCGCTTGAACGCACTGATCTGGAAAAGATCATCGGACTTGAAATTTCCAAACTTTCTGCAAGATTGAAAGAGCACGGACACGAATTGAGTGTCGATCCGTCTGTTGTCAGTTTCCTGATCGACAAAGGTTTCCAGCAGGAATACGGAGCCCGTCCGCTTCGCCGTGCGGTCGAACGTTATCTTGAAGATGCTCTTGCGGAGGATATTCTGCATGGTTATTTCCATGATTCCGAAGCGATCCATGCCCAACTGGATAATGGCAAAGTGATTTTTGTTCCGCAGGACAGCAAACCGTTGGTGTCGGTTGATGTGAATGAAATCAAACCTGTTCGGAAAGGACGCAAACGGAAAAATGGCTGAGTTTTTTGATATTATAGATGATTCCGGCAAGATTATCGGGCGGGCCGCAAGATCGGAGTGTCACGGCAATCCTGCATTGATCCACCGGAGTGTCCGTGTGGTTGTATATCATCCGGATGGTGATTCGATCCTTTTGCAGAAACGTTCAGCATCCAAGGATATTTTTCCCGGACGCTGGGACATGGCGGTGGGTGGACATCTTGATTCCGGGGAGGAATATGCGGATGCAGCCTTGCGTGAACTCTCGGAAGAGTTGGGGATCACAAGGGATGTTCCGCTGAAAGTTCTTTACGACATTCAGGTCAGAAATGAAGTAGAGTCTGAAAATATCCGTGCATTCGGTTTGATCCATGGCGGACCATTTCAGATCCGGGAGGAGGAATTGGATGAAGTCCGTTTCTTTTCTTTTGCGGAATTGCGTGAACTTGTTGTGGAGAAAGAAGAACTTTTCACGCCATTACTTGTCCGGGAATTGAAAATCTTACCGGAAAGGATCCAAGAGTGATCGTATGATGAAAGAGTTGGAAGAATATTCCTTTACTCGTTCTCTCTGGCAGCGTTACCGCCGGAATACCGGGGCCATGTTGGGGGCAGGGGCGATTCTGATATTCTGTCTGATTGCCCTGTGTGCTCCGCTGCTTGCCAATGGGATCCCATTGCTTGTCCGGATCAACGGTGTGTATTCAAGTCCGGCTCTGAAAGCATTGATCGCTCCGGAAAGTCCGGAAATTTTTGTCGAAAAACTTTTCAATTATCTCTTGCTGTTTCTCCCGCTTCTGCTGATTCTCTTTCTTTTCTTCCGCCGCTGGAAAAAGATATTCCGCATTGCTGCAGTATGTGTGGCTTTGCTTCTTTTGATTCCTTTTATTTTTTCCGGAGCAAGAATTGACAAAACCCCGTGGCGGGAATCTGCTGCCGGGAATGACGGCAGTGATTTTTTCCTTTTTGCACCTGTTCCCTACGGCCCGTTTGAAACAACTGCTCTGCCGTATCAGAAATCCAGTTGTGAACATTGGTTCGGTACGGATCAGGCTGGACGGGATGTTTTTGCCCGGATGGTTTATGGTGCCCGTGTTTCTCTTGCGGTCGGTTTTCTTGCTACGGGGATTTCGATGGTGTTGGGAACAATGATCGGTTTGTTTGCCGGGTATAAAGGGGGAAAGACGGACTTGATGATTATGCGTCTTGTGGAAATTGTGATTTGTTTTCCGACTTTTCTGCTGTTGTTGATTTTGATGTCGATCCTGTTGGATCACGGTTCCCGGCAGTCTATTCTGCTGGTTGTATTTGTGATCGGCTTGACCGGATGGACCGGATTATGTCGTCTGGTTCGCGGAGAGACATTGAAAGTGCGTCAGAACGCCTATATTCAAAGTTGTGAAGCGATGGGAACTCCTTTGCACCGGATTTTATTTCTGCATCTGCTGCCGAATGTTTCCGGACCGATTTTTGTTTCGTTTACCTTTGAGGTTGCCGGGGCGATCCTTGCGGAAAGTTCCCTGAGTTTTCTTGGTTTCGGTGTTCAGGATCCGACTGCGAGCTGGGGGGAATTGCTGCGTCAGGCTTTTCCGGATCCTCTGACATATTGGCATTTGATGTTGTGGCCCGGTCTGGCTATATTTCTTGCAGTCTGTTCTTTCAACCTTGTCGGGGAGGGGATCCGTAAAGCATTGGATGCAAAGGAACAGAATTTTCGCTGAAAAACATCAATATTTTTTTTGAATTCTGCTGAATCTGAATTGCAATCGTTCTCTTTGATGCTATATTCCGGAAACGCAATCAAAAACAAAGAAAGAACAGTCTAATGAATTTCAGTGTGTATGAAGTGATCATGTTGGTCTGTTTCGGATTCAGTTGGCCGTTTGCCATTCTGAAAACGATCCGGGTCAAAAATCCTGCCGGTAAGAGTTATCTGTTTATGAGCCTGATTATCCTCGGTTATATCGCCGGGTGTATTCACAAAATCCTCTATAAATATGATATTGTCTTCTGGCTTTATCTGTTCAATACTCTTCTTGTGTTGACAGATTTGGTATTATGTTTGTATTATGCTGCAAAAATCAAGAAAGGTTTGAATCATGGACAAGCAGAAAATTGAGGCTTTTTCCAAAATCCCGCAACCACCGCGTGAATCATTCGGATTTATTGAAGATATCAAAAGTCCTCTGCAATATAATTTTCAGCCCGGTAACGGTTATGATCCCGGTGTGAATACAGATTGTATGGCGAATGGTGCGGAAATCAAGATCGAATTTCCCGCTTGCAAAAATATGCCGGAAACAGCTTTCGCTTCTCTCCGTACTGTTTTGAAAGCAAAAGGGATCGAAGAAAAACAGGGCACTTATCCTTTGGTTTTCAAACAGGATCTTTCCCTGACTAAAGAAGAATACCGGATCGTTTCCACACCGGATGGAGTGACTGTTGCCGCTGCAGATTGCGATGGTCTCCGCCGTGGGGTTTATTATCTGGAAGACCGGATCCGTGAAGTGGAAGGTAAAGCGGTCAAACCCGGAGAATGGCAGCGTAAACCGTTTGTCAAACACCGTGTCTCCCGTTGTTTCTTCGGTCCGACCAACCGTCCGCCCTTCTTTATTGATGAACTGATGAACGATGTTGATTATTATCCGGAAGAATATCTGAACAAGCTGGCACACGAAGGTGTGAATGGTTTGTGGCTGACCATGTATTTCCGGGATCTGCCGTCCTCTCTTTTTCCGAACCATGGCAAAGATGTGGAAAAACGTTTTGCAAAATTGCGTTTGACCGTAGAACGCTGTGCCCGTTACGGGATCCGGATCTATGTGTTCTTCAGTGAACCGAAATTGTGGGGTCCGGAACATTATTGTGTACCGTTGGAAGAAGCCAAACCGTATCCGGAAATGGTCGGCAAAAATCTGTGGGGACCGTTCCATGGATTTTGTACTTCCAGTGAAACAGGAAAACGTTATCTGGAAGAGTGCATGGATCGTCTTTTTGAAGCGGTTCCGGATCTCGGCGGCGTGATCAATATCATGTTGGGAGAAGATAACGGTTCCTGTATTTCTCATCATGTTTCTGCCGGACGTACTCAGGGAACGACTTGTCCTGTTTGCAGTCAGAAAGATGACGCGGAGAGTTTCAGCGAACTGGCAGAAATGTTTGCCAATGTGATTCATAAACATAATCCGGAAGCAGAATATATTGCCTGGTTCTATGCACCTGGTCAGCATGATGGATCTCCCTTTATGCAGAGATTGCTGAAGATTTCTGAAAAATGGCCGGACAACTGTACACTGATGTTCAACTTTGAATCCGGCGGTGCTTCAGAACAGCTTGGAAAACAGCGTATTGTTTTGGATTATTCTCTGGCATATGTCGGTCCTTCCCGTTTGTTTGCGGAAAGTGCAGACAAAGCACCCCGTTCCGGAGCAAAATTGCAGGTGGGCTGTTCTCATGAAGATGCGTCTGTGCCGTTTATTCCTGTTCCTGAAAACCTGTATGATAAATATAAATTCATGGAACAGCACAATGTTTCCGCAGCCATGCAGTGCTGGTATTTCGGGAACTATCCCGGCTTGATGAATAAAGCTGCCGGAGAACTTTCTTTTGAACCGTTCCCCGCAGAAGGCAAAGATTTTCTGGTTTCTCTTGCTGCACCGGATTGGCGCAAAGATGCTCCGGCTGTGGCGGACGCGTGGCATTATTTCTCCATGGCATACCGCCAGTTCCCCTCCAATCTGGCATTTGAATGGTTCGGTCCGCTGCACCACAGTATCGCATGGCCCATGCACCTGTTCCCAGTCGATGAACCGATCTCGCCCAGTTGGATCTTGAAAAACTTCCCTGAAGTCAGTGGTGACCGTATTGGCGAATGTCTCTGTTTCCATCATACACTCGATGAAGCTTTGATTCTGTGCGGTGAAATGAGTGAAACATGGGAAAAAGGTATGGCGATCCTGCGAAATATCAGAGATACTTACAGCAACGATCCTGCCCGTCTTGCAGACATCAGTCTTTCGGAGGCTGTCGGCTTGCAGATGAAGAGTACATATCTCCTGTTGAAATTTTATTCATTGCGTGAGGATATGTTGTTCAATCGTGTGGATCATCTGGCGGAAATGGCACAGATCGTCCGTGATGAGATCGGCAATACCCGCAGAATGTTGGAACTTTGTGAAAAAGATTGCCGTCTGGGGTACCATTCTGAAGCGGAAGGTTATCTGTTCTTCCCGGAAAAATTGCGTGCCCGCATTCAGTTGCTGGAAGAACTTTTGAATGAAGACTTCCCGAAATTTGATCTGAATGCCGCCTGGATCGATGAATATACCGGTGCAAAATTGACTGGCGCCGTTGCTGAATGTCCCCGGAAAGATGCTGCTGAGATCATCCAGAAAATTGATGATACCAAGAGCTGGAGTATCAGTTATGATGATGACAACTTCTATCTTTCCCTTTACGGAATGAGCGATGTACCCTGCTATTTTGCATTGGAAACCTGTCGCATGTGGTCTCCTTATCAGATCATTTTTGATCCTGTCAGAGTTGATCGTGTTCTTTATGCCGGACCGTTTATTTCTGCAACGAAAATTGTCCGTTCCGCAGAAAAGATCAGCATCACGATCCCGCGTTCTGAGTTTGATGGATTTGTCCGCGAAGGCTTCCCGATGCGTGTGAATGTGTATGGAGATGATTTCGGCTGGGTGAAAAATACCCCCTGGCCCAGTCGTCTGCTTCATGTGACCTTCAATCCGAACTGCACAGGGTGGCTGGTCCTGAAATAATTCATCCGGAATTATAAAAATCAAAAATCCGTCTGTGGAATGATAAATATCTCACAGACGGATTTTTTCTTTTGTGTGCAGCCGCCGGAGGCGGATCGATTCTGTGATTTTTATAAAAAGGCGGATTAAAATGATATTTTTATATCTTATTAAAGCAAAAAAAGCGAAAAAATGGTAAAAAGAGAGATAATATTTCGTTTTTTTTGCAACTCCTATTTGAAAAAATGAATAAATATGGTAAATTACAAGGATAGCAATACGGTATAAACAATAAACCAATTATAAGGAGATACGATCATGGCAATGCCGAAAAGAAAAGTTTCGAAGATGAAAAGACGTCAGCGTCAGGCTCATAACCGCTATCAGGGTGTGCAGGCAGATTTCTGCACAAACTGCGGTGAACCCTCTGCTCCGCATACTGTTTGCAAACATTGCGGAACCTACAAAGGCAAACAGGTTATCACTGTTGAATAAGGCTTGAGCCTATGAAGATTGCCGTTGATGCCATGGGAGGTGACTATGCTCCCGATGTAGTTGTGCAGGCTGTTTCCGAACTGCTGAAAGATGAGAATGATAAAAATATTGATATCGTTCTTGTCGGGCATTTGGAAAAGCTCGCCTACTATTTCGAGAAATATAATCTGAAACCTTCTTCCAGACTTGAATTTGTCCACGCTGAAACTGTGGTCGAAATGTCTGATTTGTCAACAGCGGCAATCCGAGCCAAAAAGAACTCTTCGATCACGGTCTGTGCCGGATTGGTTGCGGACGGACACGTGGCGGGGGTTGCTTCTGCCGGTCATACGGGTGCGGCGGTTGCTGCATCCACTGTAAAAATGCGTATGTCTAAAGGCGTGGATCGTCCCTGCATTGCGTCCGTGATGCCCCGTGCCAATGGCGGACGCTGGATTCTGGCAGATGCCGGAGCCAATACGGACTGTAATCCGATGAATCTGGTGCAGTTTGCCATTATGGGCGAGCTGTATGCGAAAGTTTTGCTGGGAAAAAGCAATCCTGCGATCGGATTGTTGTCTGTCGGTGGTGAAGACTGCAAAGGAAATGATCTTACCAAGGAAACATTCCGGATTCTTTCTCAGATGCCGATCAATTTTATCGGGAATGTGGAAGGGCATGATACCTTTACCGGTACGGAATGCGATGTGGTAGTCTGTGATGGGTTTGTCGGTAATGCGATCCTGAAATCCTGCGAAAGTCTGGCGAAGGCCACGATGCAATGGTTGAAAGATGCGTTTACACGCAATACATTCCGGAAAGCCGGGGCTCTTTTGGCAAAAGAGGCTTTTTATGAATTGAAAAAGCATGGTGATTTTGAAGAATACGGGGGTGCGCCTCTGTTGGGATTGAATGGTGTCTGCATCATCGGTCACGGTATTTCTTCACCGAAAGCCATCAAAAATGCGATTCGTGTTGCCCATCGTTTTGCGGAACAGCGTGTTCCTGAAAAGATCAGCAGCCGAATCTATGAATGTGGTGTGGAAAAAGCTGCATTCGCCTCCCGGTTTCAATCCTGACCGGGGAGAATACGTTTTACTGAATCTTATTACTTAATAAAAATATACGGAGTGGCTTATGGCTGTCAAGATCATCGGAACCGGATCCTATGTTCCGGAAAAAATTTTATCAAATGCTGATCTTGAGAAAATAGTCGACACTACGGATGAATGGATCACGACCCGTACCGGAATCCGGGAACGTCATATTGCTGATGATGATACAGCAACTTCTGATCTGGCTGCAAGAGCCGCAATCCGGGCTATGGAAAATGCCTCTGTTACCCCTGAACAAATTGATCTTATTATTGTTGCCACCGCCACGGCAGATACGATTTTTCCCAATACAGCATGTCGCGTACAGAACAAAATCGGCGCATCCAATGCAGCCTGTTTTGATGTTTCTGCCGCTTGTACCGGTTTGATTTATGCAATGGAAATTGCGAATGGAATGCTCAATGCATCTCCCCGGAAATACCGTTACGCATTGGTGATTGGTTCTGATAAACTTTCTTCCATCACAGACTGGACGGACCGCAGTACCTGTGTTCTGTTCGGGGATGGAGCCGGAGTTCTTGTATTGAAAAATGATCCGGAATCCGGAGCAGACAGCAATTTTGTTGTTGAGTCTGAAATCGGAGCCAATGGTGCTTATATGGAACTTTTGAAAATGCCTGCCGGGGGATCTGCCATGCCGGCATCCCATGAAACAGTGGATCAGCGTCTGCACACCTTGAAGATGGCTGGCAAGGAAGTTTTCAAATTGGCAGTTGGTGGAATGGTGGATGCCTGTAAACATATTCTTGCAGCATCCGGTGTTACTCCGGATCAGTTGGCTTGGGTTATTCCTCATCAGGCGAACCAGCGAATCATTTCGGCTGTTGCTCAGCGTTTGGATGCTTCTCCGGAAAGAGTTTTTTCCAATATCGCCCGTTATGGCAATACCTCATCTGCATCAATTGCATTGTGTCTTGATGAATTGAACAGTGCCGGAAAACTCCACAAAGGAGATCTTGTTCTGTTGACTGCATTCGGTGGTGGTTTGACCTGGGGTGCCATGTTGATCCGTTGGTAAGACGGGTTGAGAGGGTATTATGCGGAAAAGTAAATACTCGCTCCTGTATTTTTTTCTGATCCTTTCTTTTTCTTCCCTGTTACTTATTGCGGAAGAGAAAAAATCTTTTTCAGATATTTCTTTCCCGAAAGGCAATGAAAAAAGCCGGATTTTTCAAGATTCCGGTTCTCAGGTCGATTCTGTTTTTGACCGTATCCGTTTCAAAATCTCTTATTCCTGGATGAAAGCCGGAGATTATTTCCGTGCAGCATTTTCTGCCGGATCCGATTTGCTGCCAGCCAAGAAAGAAGAGTTGAAACAGAAAACACAGGAGCAGAAAGAGGCTCTTATGGAAAAAGGGAAAGATATGTTGGATTCCGGCAGAAAAAATTTTTCCAAAGAGTTGGATAAAGCCGGAGACAAACTCAAAGAAGAATCTGCAAGAGAGATAGACCGAACGGTTGACGGACTGAAAAAATGAGTTCAGAGCTTCTGATTACCGGCGGTAAAGTGTATGACGGGATCGGCAATATGCCGATCCATGCGGATATTCTTCTGCGTGATGACCGGATCCTTTCGGTTGTCAAATCCGGTTCTGTTGTATTTTCCACTGCCCGGAAATTGGATGCTTCCGGATTGATCGTTTCTCCCGGCTGGATCGATATTCATGCTCATTCTGATCTCTCACTTCTGGCGGATCCACAGGCGTACAGCAAAGTTTCTCAGGGCGTGACAACTGAAGTTTCCGGAAACTGCGGACTTTCGGCATTTCCTGTATTGACCGGAGAAGTCCGGGAACACCTTGAAATTCTGTATCAGAAATATGATGTTCCGATCACATGGCATGATTTCAGAACGTATGCGGATCAGGTTGATTCTGTTCATCCTGCAATCAATCCTGTTTTTCTCTGCGGACATAATACGTTGCGAGCCAATATTTCCGGTTATGCGGGGAAAACACTGAGTGCAGATTCATTATCGGCGATGAAACAGTTGTTGCGGAAGATGTTGGAACAGGGGGCAGCCGGAGTTTCCAGCGGATTGTTGTATGTTCCGGGATGTTTTTCGAATGAACGCGAATTATTGGAACTTTTGACACTCACAGCTTCGATGCGGCGGATCTATGCAACTCATTTAAGGAATGAAGGTGATCGTTTGGAAGAAGCCCTTGCTGAAGCGTTATTTCTTGCGGAAAAGAGCGGAGTCCCATTATTGATCAGTCACCTGAAAACTGCTCTTCCACGGAATTGGTACAAGTTGGATCATGTTCTGGATATGATCGAAAAATTCCGTAAAAGCGGGACAAAAATTTTTGCAGACCGTTATCCTTATACCTATTCACAAACCAGCTTGAGCATTGTGTTGTCCTCACCTTTTGACCGGATGGATGACCGTTTGATCCGGGATCATTTGCAACATGATCCGGAGTGTGCAGAAAAAGCTCTGACGGATCTGATTGCACAGAAACGGGATTGGAATCGGGTCATTCTGACGAATACTGCGTATGAACCGTTCCGGAAATTCTGCGGACGATCTGTTTTTGATATTGCAGCGGAATATGCCCGGAGTCCGGAAAAAATCGTCATACAGCTGTTGCGGGAGGATGCTCCTGGAACCATGGCTGCTTTCGGTGGAATGTCTGATGAGAATCTGAACAGGATTTTACAACAGGATTGGATTTGTTGCGGGAGCGATGAAACAGCGCGTCCGGAAAACAGTTCACTTGGAATTTCTCATCCGCGCGGCTTCGGTTCATTCCCCCGGTTTATCCGTCTGGCTCAGAAACAGGGGATCGCATTGCAAGAGATCCTCAGACGTCTGACCTCTCTGCCTGCATCAATATTGCAACTGCCGGAACGGGGAGTTCTGAAGCCCGGATATTTTGCTGATCTGGTTTTGTTTGATCCGGAAAAATTGCAGGATCAGGCTGATTTTCCGAATCCGCATACGGCAGCAGAGGGAATCCATACGGTCATTGTCAATGGCAGAGTATCTTATACCGGAGAGTCCCGGCAGGTGACATCACAACGGGCAGGGCGGGTGTTGCGCTGCACCGGGAAATAAAACGGGGTTATTCTTCTTCATCCTGTTGTGCCCCCTTGCAAAGTTTTTCCCAACCGGGAAAATTCCATTCATAAGGGAATGCGCTGCATTGAGCCGGTTTGACAGGCTGGATCCGGCATGCGTGTGCGTCATCATCATAGTAACAACAGGAGCCATCCGGTTTTTCCAGAAGAGAAAGAGATTTTCTGTCCGGAGTGAGATATGTGTGTTTCTGAATGAATTCATCCAGCGGGATTCCGAGGAATGCAGCGATCGCATCAATTTCCTGTTCTGTCACCCGGACAGCACCTTCCCACTTACAGCATGTACCGCAGCGGACACATTTAAATTTAGAAATTTCCATAAATGTTTGATTCCTGTTTGTTTTGCGTGGAAAATATACTGTTTTCAGAGTGAAATACAAATGAAACAGAGAAAAATTCAAAAAAAAAATGAAAAACAGTTGCGAATTAATCTTGTTGGTTGTATTTTACAGCTAATTTTTATTCATCATCATTAAAATTATAAAAAGGAGTTTTTTCAGTATGAAAAAAGGTGACATCGGTGCAATCGTTTTTCTGGTCATTTATGCGGGATTGGTCATATTTTTCCCGTGGACAGTGACCACAAGGTTT
>JAGCNI010000062.1 GCA_017646015.1 Lentisphaeria bacterium | reverse complement strand
GACGTGCTCAATATGCCGATCCGCGTGGTCGCATCCGATCAGGCATGCGCCCTGGGTTCAGCCATGTTCGCAGCGGTCGCAGCAGGGATTTATCCGGATATCCATCAGGCTATGAATGCCATGAGCCCCGGTTTTGACAAAACTTATCTGCCTGATCCTGAAAATGTAATGATATATGACCTGATCTATCAGCAATATGCAGCTTACGCAAAACTGGTGGAAGCGGAGACCATGAAGCATGTATGACGAACTGAAACAGGAATGTTTTGAAGCAAATTTGCAACTGCCGAAACTGCAACTGGTGATCTATACATTCGGAAACGTCAGTTGTGCAGACCACTCAAAAGGAATCTTCGCCATCAAACCGTCCGGGGTGGACTATGAGACCATGCGCTGGCAGGATATGGTGATCGTGGACTTTGAAGGCAGAAAAGTCGGAGGAGATCTGCGATATTCAAGTGATACGCCTACTCATGCCGTCCTTTACCGGGAATTCCCGAACACAGGAAGCATTGTCCATACCCATTCCACCTACGCTGTCGCATGGGCTCAGGCGCATCGTGCGGTTCCGATCTACGGAACGACCCACGCGGATCATCTCCCCTGTGATATTCCCTGTACGCCGCCACTCTCTCCCGAACAGATCAATGGAGAGTATGAGGTGGAAACAGGAAATCAGATCGTTGACCATTTCAAAACCGCTCAGCTGAACCCGGAAGAAGTTCCCATGGTATTGGTTTCCGAACATGGACCTTTTGTATGGGGCAGGAACTCGTCAAAAGCGGTTTATCATGCAAAGGTTCTGGAGGAACTCTGCAGGATGGCTCTGCTCACGGAACAGATCAATCCTCAGGCTCCGCGCGCATCAGAAACATTGATCGCCAGACATTATCAAAGAAAACATGGCGATAAAGCCTACTACGGACAGACAAAATAACGATTGCGTTACCACCGTTGTTCAGACTTTTTCCGCAAAAAAGTCAATCATCATGCCGTAAAACTGCTTTATGGCATGATGAAAATCAAAAACAACAACCGAACGCCGCTGCTTTTGAAAAATGCCTTTGTAAAAATATAATTTTTTCTTTTTTCTGCATTGGAAAAAAAACGGTTTGTATGCTAAAGTATATTCCCGCAGTTTCTGCATCATGATCTTTCCGGACAAACAGGATGGATCATTTGAATTTTCTGCATATTTTTTATTGACAGAAAAAACTTCCGGGAATTTTCCGGACTGATTATTTATACAGGATGAATATTAGTATATGGGCAAAAAACTTACAGTTAATATGTTCGATATAGCGAAAGCATCTGGTGTCTCCCAGACTACGGTTTCACGCGTGCTGCGGCAGAATCCGAATGTTTCACACGCCACTCGAAATCAGGTGTTGGAAAGCATGAGAAAGCTGGGCTATATGTCCAACGTCACCTCCCTGCTTTATCCCAGCCAGACCCGTACAAAACAATTTCTGATTTGTCTCTGTGCAAGCAAGGAGAATGAATCCTCCATTCTGGAACTCCCCTACTTCCAGGAAATTATTTCCGGAATTCGTGAAGCTCTGAAAGAATTTTCGGCAGTCTGCAGAATCGAACTTCTTCTTACAGGAACCAATACCATCACCCCCCAACCGAAAGACGATGGTATTTTCCTGGTGGGAATCCCATCACAGGAACTCTGCAACAATGTGCGGAAAAGCGGTATCCCATGCGTTATTATCTCCGATGACTTGTATTCAGATACCGATGAAATGGTAACGGTCAACAACTACTATTCCTGTCGCTCCTGCTGTCAGAAAATGATTGCCGAAGGGATCCGTTCATTCGGTTTTCTGCTCGCAGATCTTCATACAGAGCATCTGGACGGTTTTCTCGGGGAGATGTTCCGCAATGGAATCCCCCTGAACAAGGATATGATCCGTATTATGCCCAGCACCCGTCTGGAAGCAGAATATATGGCGATCCTGCAGGAATGGCGTCAAAAAAACAAGATGCCGCAGGTGTTGGTCACAAGTTACGGCCCCATAGCGAATTGCATACAGAATTTCCTCGCATACCATAGTATCCATGTCCCCGAAGATGTCCGGATCCTCTGCTTCACTCAGTATGAATTTTCAACATTCCAATATTCGGTCATCGAATCTCATCCCAAACAGATGGGAGTCGTAGGCGCAAAACAGATGCTCCATAAGTGTGAACATCCCGACAGTCCCCCCTTATCGACTGTCATTCCAAATACATTTCAAGAAATCTTCCCCCAAACAACCTTCTCCCCTGAATCAGTAAACGGGAAGAAATAAAACAGATAACAAATTCAGCACACGTTTTTGGCAAGCACTTACAAAAAAAAACGCCGTACTCCCGATTCCCGGGAAATACGGCATTTTTTAATTTTTGTGAAACAACAGGATTTATTTGTTTTCTGCAGCGGCTTTCTTGTTTTCTTCCGCTTTTTCAGATTTCTGCTGAGCTTCGTATGTTGCAAAGGCTTTCAGACGTTCCGCCAGATTGGCAGGCAGACTCTTGATGATCGTTTTGGCAATCTCCGATTTCATCTGAGCAAAAGGAACCAGCGCAACACGGCTTTCCGGACGGTCTGCATTATAACGGTTATAGCAGATCTCCGCCATGCGGATATGGGATTCCGCCGCCGTCTGATCGCCATACGCAAGCAGGATACAACCTTTCACGATCATACCGCCGATCAAATCCATCGCCTGTTTGTAACCGACATCTTTGATCTCCTCGTACCAACTGGCGTAAATGAATTGTTCAAAACTCATGTGACCGGCTTTATGAGCACGTTTGTATTCTTTCCGCAAAGTCTGGTAATATTCTCTCGCTTTGGAATACTGACCGTAACTGAACATCGTCAGAGCTGCACGGGTCATAAAGTTCTGATAAGCATGACGGAATGAAGCGATTTTCTTATTTTCTTCCATGGCAAGACGGTAGGAGTCACGCACAGCATCCACAACAGCCAGGTTGGGGATCAGGAGGAAGTTCATCGACGGCAGAGAACCGGGATAGAGCATTCTTCCATTGGTGAAAGTCACCTGCAGAGACTGCGTGATCATACGGCTGCAATCGATATTTTTGCGTTCAGGACTCCGTTCTGCACCGAGCACAGCCCAATAGATTGCAAAAGATTCCGGCAGGAACCAGTCAAGATCGCCGTATTTTTCATTGATCGCCACGATTCGGGCAGGTTTGAGCATGAAGCGTTCATAGAGCCATTTGACCCGGAAATAATCGACCAGAAGATTCAGGGTTTCAGGATCTTTTTCCAAACGTTTCAGGACATTTTCCGGCATATAACCGCCGGAATCACGGAATTTATTGTAGAGCAGTCCGATCTCCCCAAAACCATCTGCCAACAGATCACGCCGGAATGAAACTTCATCTTTCAGACGTGCGACAAAATCTTTTTCTGTTTCAGGAGCAGCCGCAAGCTGTTTCCAATCCGGATAATGTTTGCCGAGGATCTGGAGCATCTGAGATGCCATCTGCCATTTGTAATACCGCTGAGCATCATCAAGAATATTTCCGAGTTTGTGCTGATAGATCCACCCCAGTTCCTTATAAAGAACCGGATCGTTCGGATTGTAATGCAAGGCTTCATGATACAGCTCGATCCCTTTGTTGACCCAACGCCAACGATCTTCCGGCAGACTGTATGTCACCGAGATATTGTACGCCATATTCCAGCCGAGATAGGCGGCTGTGGCAGTGGATTTCGGCTGCAGTTTCATGATCCATGATGCAAGCTGAACCATCTCAAAATATTTACCTTCATCCTGCAATGCCATCGCACGGAACCAGAAGAAGTCCGCAATCAAACCACGGAATCCTCCCAACGCAACCGTGGTAAAAGCTACCAGCGGAGGAGCTCCTTCCACAAATTGTTCATCAATCAATTTGTTCTTGCGGATGGAGGAATCAAGCTGACTCTGGATGAACATGTTGGCACCCAGACACAACAGTCCGGCGAGGATCACGATCAGAATAAATGGACGTTTACCAGTCATGTTTCACCCTCATTCTTTCATTGCCAGAGCTGTTTCTCTGCGCCAATACAGCCAAATACCGAATATACACAGCGGCAGCCCTTTCAGTATAATGTTAAATACAAGCAGATTCGCCAGATAAGAATACTCGATCAAAGTTCCTGTGGAAAGGAAACCGGATACAAAGAAACTCTGGATCGGAATCAGGAAGGACATCATCAACGAAGAAAGTGCCATCCCGATTTTGTCCATTACCTCCGTAGCCTCGCCCCCCGTAGCCTCGATCGTTGTGATCAGGTAAGAGGAGAAAAGACCGACCAGCAGATAGGACAATGTAATGAATACCGCTGTCGGCATGGAAAGGAATGCGGCAAAAGATGAAGCAATCATTCCCAACGCAAAAATCCCCATGGCGATCGCAAGCATCGCACGGAAATAGTTGTTCACAAACGAAGTTTCACGAATCAACAGACGCGGACTTTCTGTAACCTGAAAGTGCATGACTTCAGAAGCCGCTTCCTGCAGGTTGGCAAAACCAATCGAAGCAGTTCCATCATAAATCAAAGCATCTCCGGGTACCGCAAATTCAGTATAAGAGCTGGTCAGGATTTGTTCCGGCGGACGCTGCAAAGGAACTTCACGGGTCTCTTTCAAGACAGGTTTTCCGTCTTTATCTTTCACATTGTCGTCGTAAATTCTCTGCACATAACGCAGGAACCAGAAACCACTGCCGATCTTCTGATTTTTGGATCCGATGTTTCCGGAATAAATCTTGTAACCGATATAAACCGGGCCGTTATATTCTTTCGGCAGTCCGGTATAAAACCAGGTTTTCATCTTTCCCGGGGGGACTTCACCCATACGGGCAAGGATCTCCATACGGATCGTATGCAGGAATTTTCGGCGTCCGGCACCATCCAGATCCGGCAGAGTTTCACCGAGTTTTTTGGCTGTCTCTATCCGGCGGGCAAGCTCATCCTGCACCTGTTTTTCCAAATCTCCCAGATAAGGAGTGAAAGCACGGCGTCCGGCAAAAACTTCATTCTGCATTTTTTCCCGTTCAGCCGGAGTGAATTTCTGACGGCTGTACTGGAACATCAGGAATCCGTAAATAAATACGAATGAAATCACCAGGAGAACAAAATGAATCAGAAAGACCCCGGTGAATTTTCCCAGCCATACTGTGATTCTGGAAATCGGTTTCACAAAAATCATGTGAAGCTGTCCGTTTTCAATATCGGTACAGAATTCCGAACATGCCATCCACAGAATGGAAGTGGAAAGGATCAATGCAACAAAAGCGGTACTGTATTCCAGCATGACCTGCAAATATCCCTGTGCCGTACCATCACCTTTCAGAGTATTCGGCACAAGGATCACGCAAATGATCAGCAGAAACAGCAGGAACCGGAAGACATTTGACCGGACCGCTGAACGGCATGTCAATTTGACAATGGCTAAAAACGGCGTCATAGTCCCTCCGGGTTAATCCTTTTTATCACTCAGACCGGAAAGCATATCCTGAAGTTTCTTATTGGCTTCCGAATAATCCTCAGCAGGTTTGGAATCAGCAGATTTTTCCTCTGCTTTTTTGGTCTTGAGCATATCATCACTGAGTGTTTCCAGTTTTGCGGCATCCACAACAGGGGCAACAACTTCCGGAGTCTTCTCTTCCACTTTCTTTTCTTCCGGACCGGCAAGCGACTGCAACAATTCCATCCGTGCCTGATCCTCTTCTTCGGAACCGTGAGAAAGATAATCAGCGATCTGTCCTCCGGAACGCGCTCCGTATGTTTCCACACTTTCAGCCTGAGCTTTGTTGACAACATCCAGGAAGAATTCTTCGAGAGACATACGCGGATGATCCACACGGAAAGAATCATCGGCAAGGTTGGCACGCAGAATATCAAGGACTTTTTCCATGACTTCCGGTTTCAGCTGCGGTGTCGTAATACGGTCTGTTCCTTCGATCGTAAGCAATTCGTTCAAAGTTCCCTGAGCACGGATCTTGCCGCCATAAAGAATGATCACACGGTCGCAGACATCTTCAATATCACTGAGCAGGTGACTGGTCACGATCACTGTTTTTCCACGCTTTTTCAAGAGGTGGATCAAATCTTTGACCTCACGGCAGCCCAGAGGGTCAAGACCGGATGTAGGTTCGTCCAGAATCAGCAGGGACGGGTCATTGATCATTGCCTGCGCCAAACCGATACGGCGGGTCATCCCTTTGGAGAATTCACCGACCGGACGGTTTTTGGCATGGGAAAGTCCAACCATTTCCAAAAGCTGTTCCGCACGTTTCCGGCGTTCAAGAGCTGACAGATTGAACAGAGAACCGAAAAAGTCCAATGTTTCATACGCTGTCAGATATTTATACATGTAGGATTCTTCAGGAAGATAACCGATCAAACGTTTGGTATCGACATCACGGGGGGATTTTCCGAACACCGTCAAACGTCCTGCGGTAGGATAGAGCAAACCGAGCAGCATCTTCACAGTCGTCGATTTCCCGGATCCATTGGGTCCGAGCAGACCGATCACTTCGCCTTCCCGGACTTCAAAATCCAAATCATTGACTGCTTTTGCTTTCGGCTTGTTCCAAAAATCCCGGAACTCTTTTACCAGTCCGACTGCACTGACAATAATATTTGATCTCAGATCATTTTCTTCCGCCATGATGCCGCCCTCCCCTTATTGTTTTGAAGATTCCAGCTGAAGCCCGCGTCGCCAGGAAACAGCTTCCATCGTGGTCGCTTCTTCTCCGGCACGGAGCAGGCGTGCACTGTTGAAAATAATGATCAGGGTACTCAAGGTGTGAAGTACAGCCGCCGCGATCGGCCCCATCCATCCGAAGACAGAAAGGATAATACCGCAGAGGACAAACAACAGACCGAAAGCAACGTTCTGATTGGTGATCGAATTGGATTTCTTGGAGAGAGAAACCAACATCGGAATACGACGCAAATCATTGGTCATCAACGCAATAGAAGCACTGTTGATTGCAATATCAGAACCGATCGCACCCATAGCGATACTCAAATCCCCGGCTGCCAGTGCAGGAGCATCGTTCACACCATCCCCGACAAACGCAACCAGTGTACTCTTTTTCAACTCTTCAATATATTCCACTTTTCCTTCCGGCAGACAATCACCTTTGAAATCGTCGATATTGAGTTTTTCCGCAACTCCGGCAGCCACAGTTTCACGGTCACCGGTGACCATGGAACAACGGGTGACACCCTGTTCTTTCAAGCGATGGATCGCTTCCGCAGATTCAGCACGGATCTTATCACGGAAACCGATCCAACCGATCAGTTTACCATCCTGAGCTACATACACAACACTCATTCCGGTGGATTCAGACGGCTGCGTTTCCGGCAGAACAACATTGAAACGTTTCAGCCACAATGCACGACCGACCAGAACAGTTTTACCATCGACAAGAGCTTCGACCCCGGTACCGGGAGTTTCTTTGAAGTCATTGATTTCCAGCATTTTGATTCCGACTTCCTGAGCCAGTTTCTGGATCGCAAGAGCTGTCGGGTGTTTACTGTGGGCTTCAACAGATGCTGCGATCTGAAGCAGCTGAGCAGGTTCGATCCCATCCGTCGGACCAAGTTTTGCAACAGCCAGTTCCCCTTCCGTCAGAGTTCCGGTTTTGTCAAACACAAACGCACGGATCTTAGCGGCAAGTTCAAGATGACTGACATTTTTGATCAAAATACCGAGTCGGGCGGCAGCAGCAACTGCAGCAACCGTTGCAGTCGGAGTTGCCAACACCACAGCACACGGACAGGCAATGACCAGCAGGGTGATGACACGGGTCATATCGCCACCGGAAAGCCACCAGGTGATAATGGCAAGCATCATAATTGTCGGAGTATAGAATCCGGCATATTTGTCAATGATACGCACGATCGGAGTTTTGCTTCTTTCAGCAGAAAGGATCATATCCCGGACTTTACCGAGAGTGGTATCTGCACCGAGTTTTGTGATGCGGACATCCAAACTGCTGGAAAGGTTCTGGGTACCGGCATAGACTTCATCGCCTTCGATTTTGTCGATCGGCAGAGATTCCCCGGTAATGGATGCCTGATTAACAGCAGACTGCCCACGGATAACCACACCGTCAACCGGGAAGTTATCGCCGGGACGGACATTGATCACATCTCCGATAACCAGAGAGGAAACTTCCACTTCTGTGCTTTTACCATCCACAAGTTTCTGTGCGGTATGCGGAGCAAGACGGATCAAATCTTCGATCGAACGCTGAGCTCCGCTGGCAGTGTGAGATTCAATAATGATCGTTACCAGCAGGAAGAAAGCGATCAGACCGGCAGTACTGAATTCTGCAGATGTGAAAGCAGCCAGAATCGCCAATGCCACCAGTTCATTCATATACACTCTGCCTTCACAGAGGTCTTTGACTGCGGTCAGGACGATCGGCAGAGCCAGAATCACTGCACCGAGAAAAGCACTGAGAGAAGCGGCAAAAGCCAATTCAGGCATCAGCCAGCCAAGCAGATAATGGTTGATAATCAGGAAACCGCCGATAACAGCGAAACCGATACGGCCCATGGATCTGCCATGTCCTGCACCTTCGCCCATGGGAGCACCGCAGGAGATACAGCGGGTGGGCTCATCGTGGTGATGATCATGACCGCAACCGCAGGCAGCAGTATGATTGTGGTTATGACTGTGATCATGACCACAGCCGCAGGCAGAGCCATGATTGTGATGATGTTCTTTGTGTTCGCTCATGGCTTATTTTTCCTCCGTAACAGGCTGATTTTTCTTGACAACAGGCTCCGGATTCAGCTTGATACGCAATTCCTGACGGGAATCTTCATTCAAGCCAATGGTAAATTTATCCTTGACTTTTGCGAGTGCATCGGCAAGAGTCGTGGAATAGAGAGACACCATGACAGATTCCGGATTTTTATTATATTCTTCGAGCAATTTGGTGAAGTACACTTTGTCCGCAATAACTTCAGCCACAACCCGTTTTTTGTAAGACTGGGCATTGGCAATGATCTCAGCAGCTTCCGCTTTGGCACTGTTTTCTGTTTCAATGCTGTACGCTTTGGCGGCTTCTGTTTCGATCGAAGCCTGTGTATCCGCACTTGCAGCTTCGTCAAATGCAGCAATGGTCAGCAGCGGAGGACGTTTCACCGGCAAGGCAAGACTTTCCACTGCGATCCCGATCTGACGTTCATTCAAGGATTTGATCAACAGAGCTTTGACTTCATTGATATAATCGTTGGTACGGTCATACAGGATGTTTTTGATATTCCAGGTGGCTGTGACTTTGATCACACAGTTGTCCAACAGATCTTTGATCATGGTGGTGGCTCCGCGGGTTCCGACAGATTCACCTTTATCATCTTTGAAGATTTCATCCGGATCAAGCGGCTGTGCCGGAGTCAAACATTTTGTATAATACTGCTGCGGATTGGTCACACGGTAAACCAATTCCCATTCGGTATGAATGATACTGTTGTCGCCGGTCAGCAGAAAACTGTCTTTTCCGGGAGTCAACGGTTGCGGCGTATTCATCGGATTTTCTTCACTGGAACGTTCGATCAGAGATTTCCGGTCAGCAGGCATGAATGTTGTGCTGCGGATCGTCTGATTGGTTTTGGGGATCCGGACAATGGTATTGACCGGATAAGGCAGACGCCAGTGATATCCTTCATTAAGCTGTTCAGTCAACTTTCCGAAATGGAGAAGCAGGACAGATTCCTTGGTGGAATCCACGATAAAGGAACCGCCGAGGGTAAAGAACCAGATCAACATAATGACAATAACAACTGTCATCAGGTAGAAGAGGGCCTTTGCCAGTTTCATCAGGGCAGCCGTTCCGGAATAGAACTGACCGTTTTCCTGAGTCCCGAAGGAACCTTCATATCTGTTTTTATTGTTATCCATAAGTAACACCTCTTCGCCAAACCGTTATTTACCGGCGGCTTTGACTGTTTTATTGGAGGCTCCCTGAAGTTCGCCGACCTTCATATTGAAGATATCAAACGGGGTGGAATCAGTACCGAGAACGAGCGTTGTTTTGGTTCCGACGATCCGTTTGAGAGATTCGAGTTTACGCAAGAAAGCTGCGAGTTCCGGATTCTGATTGAAAACGGAGAAATGTTTTGCAGCTTCAGCATCCCCTTCAGCCATCAGTTTTTTGGCTTTGGCTTCTGCTTCGGTCAACATTTCACGTTTCTTTGCATTGGCTTCAGTTTTGATCCGTTCAGCTTCCACTTTGCCTTTCTGTTTGTCAATGGTGGCAGCTGTTTTACGTTCTTCTTTCATGCGTTCAGTAATAGCAGCAGAAATTTTGGCGGGAACACTGACAGTGCGGATCCCGACTTTGACCACATTCAGACCGTAACGTTCAAACACATCGGGAGCGATCTGATCGAACATGGCTTTTTCAATTTCAGAAAGTTTCATTTTCTTGGGATCAGTATTGATCATCTGATCGAAACGGTACTGACCGATTACGGCACCTTTGACAGTACGCATACGGTTGCTCAGATATTCTTCAGCGGCGGCAAGACTCTTGGCGGCATTTTTGAAGCGGGCAAGATCTTTGATCGAGTAGATGGTATAGATCCCGACGATCACATTCTTTTCATCCTGTGTCATGGTTTCTTCCAAACTTCCGACGTTGCCTTCAAAACAACGTTCACGGATATCGTATTTCACGATTTCCTGAATGGGGAGCGGCAGGCGCAAATGAAGACCGGGACCTTTTTCACCGGTAATCTCACCCATGGTAATAACCAATGCTTTTTCCGTTTCCTGCACCTGATAGGAGAAGATCGCCACCAGGAAAATGGCTGCTACGATCACTCCCAGCAGAATAGTTGACCAGTAAACCGGTACTTTAGCAACTTTTTCTGAATTTTTCTTCGTCATGTTTTGTCTCCAACTCTTATGTTATTTGTTATTATTTTCCAATATTCTGAACATCAGCACCGTCCAACAGGTCGAGCTGCGGTTTTTCTTCCATATTCAACTCGTAGATCTGAGAACGGATACGGGAGGAAATGATGAATTTACGCAGATCCTTGCAATCATTTTCCAGGAAATCAAGGTATGTACGCAAACGGAACAACATAGGCTGCTGTTCATATGCCTGAAGCTGACGCTGGAAACGGAAAGCATCCGCAGCAGCAACATGGGACACATCAAATTTATAAGCGGCAGCATCACTTTCGACTGCCATGGTTTGGACCGCTCCTTCAGCAATGGCTTTTTCTGCAACAGCCTGTGCCGCAAACACCATGGATTTGGCTTCTTCCTTGGCTGCCAGAACATCCTGGAATGCAGGAGCAACTTCATTGACAGGAGGATGTGCATCGTTCATATTGACACAAACGATTTCAACCCCGAGACCGAGACGATCCGCTTCTTTCTGGATCCGTTTCTGAAGTTCATTGACGATCATACCTCTTCCGGAAGACATATCTTTGATAAAGTCTGTACTGGCAAAATAACGGGTGGATTCCTGCTGCCCGATATTCTTGAGGATTGTCGGAACTTCTTTGAATTTGAAATAATAATCAAACAGTTTATCAGCTTTCACACGGTACTGGATCGGCAGGGAGGTTTCCAGAATCGAAACAGCTTTTGCAACTTCCGAACCATCGGTATCGTTGGCAACAAGGAAACCCATATTGCCATTTTCATTCTGACCATGATCCGTTGTCCAGAGAACAACCGCAGGTTTCAGGTCTTTTCCATCTTTCTTGAACTCACCGCCGATCACAACTGACTGGATGGATTCAACAGGGATACGGATAATTTTTTCCATCGGCCAGGGCAGTTTCAGATACACACCCGGAGTCAGAACTTTGTTCCGGCAGGCTGCACCGAATTTTTCACGGATCCCGCGTTCACCCGGAGCAACTTCGCAAACACAGGTGAAGATCCAGAACAATGCCATCCACAACAGGATCATCGGCAATACAGCTTTTCCAATAAAACCGTAGATCCATGTTTTGGAAACTTTGAAACCGAACTGATAATCCAAAGCATCCGCAAAGTTTCTCATCAAACCGCCAGGTTCGGTGAAGATCGAAAGCAGACGGCTTTCATACACCGGACGGACTTCGATCTGATTCCGCGGACGGTAGAATTCACTGACAAAGTTGAACAGGATCTCAATACAGAGAATTGCCAGAGCAAAGAATGACAATTTCGAGAAGAACGCATCCCACGGAGTCATCTTCAACACAAGCAGCAGAGAAGAAATCAATGTAAAAAGCATGATCACCGCACCGGTGATCAACCATGCACCCACCGGACGCAGCCAGCGGAATTCAAATACATGAGACTGTCCGGCAAGGAAGATCCCCAGAAATACACTGACCACAGCACAGAGCGCAGAAGTGAATGCCAGAAGGATCGGCTGTTTGGGAAGCCCGGTTGCCAGAGTGACAACATCTTCCGGGCGGGCAATCTGATTTCTCCAGAAATACACCAGAACCAATGCAAGCCCGAGGAAACAGATCACCGCCACTGCGGACGGAATATATTTTTCAAAGTTCAAAAGAGTTCTGCCGGCGGTAAAGCGCACATCCTCCGAAATATCCAACAGGGATGTTTTGGATTCTTTCCGCTTTTCCAACAGAATCTTTTCTTCTTCATCACGGACAGCCGCCACAGACAATTTTGTCTGCACAAAAGCCATCAGAGAGAAAATCAAAGCGAGAATAAATGGTATCACGCCCAATGAGAAGGTCACGAAACCGGACCAGTCATAGACCGGACCTGCAAGCAGGACCAGGATCGAAAGTGCAAGTGATACGCAGCATGCGACTGCGGACAGTTTCACAGAAAGTGAATACCGTTCCAACACTGCTGCAAGATTGTTGTTGTCATTTGCCATGTTGTAAAACCCTTATGTTATTTAATGTTTTGATTTCTCTTTGCCTTGCTTTAGAAAACGTAAGATAACCTGTTGTTTTCTAAAAGACAAGGTATAAAAGCTCAAAAAAATAAAAAATATTGCTGTTTTTTCACTATTTCTTCCAAAAAACAGCAATTTTTACCAGTTTCAACTCTTGTTTTTCAATGCATAATCAAGAGAATCGCCAAGACTGCCAAAGGATTTCGGCGAAGGTTTCGGGGTCGGAATGTCTCCGATGATCTTTCTCTGTTCTTCAAAAAGAACATCCAAACCGCGTTTGGCAACGTTCAGCATTTTATCCAATTCCTCACGGCTGAACGGCACTTCTTCTGCTGTTCCCTGCACTTCAACCAGTTTCCCGGATTCAGTCATAACGATATTCATATCCACGTCGGCAGAGGAATCTTCTTCATAACAGAGATCCAGCAGACATTCCCCGTTTTTCATACCGACACTGACTGCTGCGACATTTTCTTTCATCGGGAAACGGGAGATCAATTTTTTCTCCATCAATTTCCGGAATGCCAGCTGCAATGCCACCGATGCCCCGGTAATCGATGCACAACGGGTCCCGCCATTGGCATCGATCACATCGCAATCTATATATATAGTATTAGGACCGAGTGCGATCAAATCGATCACTGAACGGAAAGAACGTCCGATCAAACGCTGGATTTCCATTGTCCGACCACCCTGTTTTCCTTTGGAGGCTTCCCGCTGACAACGCTGATGAGTCGATGCAGGCAGAAGTCCATATTCACAAGTGACCCAACCACCGGGGACCCCCTGTTGTCTCATCCACGGAGGCACACCGGGTTCAAAGCTGACAGCACAAATCACTTTGGTTCCACCCATATCGATCAGGACGGAGCCTGCCGGATGAGCGAGAAAATCGGGAATGATTTTAACTTTACGGAGCTGATCATTTTTGCGGGCATCAATTCTTTTCATCTTCAAAATCCTGTTTTTATCTACATACAAAAAAGCCGTCTCCGGCAGAAGATCCACTGCACCCGGTCACAACGCTTATGGCTGCTTGGTTCCCCATCTGACCCGTTCACGCGCTTCCGACGCATGGGTTCCACCGAAGACGGCAAAATCACCCAAAAACTTCCTTACTTGGAAGATCGTTTTTTCGTTTCTTTGGTACTATTAGCATAAAAATTGAAATATTCAAGTGTAGAAACGAGTTCCTGACGTAAATTTTTTCGATCTATTATGCGATCGATGAGTCCTTTCTTCAAAAGAAACTCCGCTGTTTGGAATCCTTCCGGCAGATGAGCCTGAGTTGTATCCTTGATCACACGGGGTCCTGCAAAACCGATCAACGCCTCCGGTTCCGCATAAATCAAATCTCCGAGAGAAGCAAAACTGGCTGTGACCCCGGCAGTCGTCGGATGAGTCATGATCACAATATACGGCAACCCGGCTTCTTTATGATATTCCAGTGCACCGCTGGTCTTTGCCATCTGCATCAGACTGATCATACCTTCATACATACGCGCACCGCCACTGGCTGTTACGATCACCAACGGAAGTTTTTCCGCAGTCGCAAACTCCACCAGACGTGTGATTTTTTCCCCGACCACTGCACCCATACTGGCTCCGAGAAAACGGAAATCCATCACTCCGAGTGCAAAAGGAATTCCCTGCAAAGAGGCTTTTCCGCAGACAACTGCATCTTTCAATCCGGTTTTTGCCTTGCTTGCCGCAAGTTTTTCGGAATAAGAAGCAACACCGGTAAATTTAAGTGTATCAACAGAAACCATTTCTGCATCAATTTCAGTAAATGAACCTTCATCAGTCAATAATTCGATCCGCTGTTTCGCTGTCAACGGATAATGATAACCGCAACGGGGACAAACGTTCATATTATCTTTGCGGGTTTTGACAAAGATCATTTCATCGCACTTTTTACATTTTTCCCACAGACCTTCCGGAATTTCTTTCCGTTTCGAGGGTTCGGCAGACAAGCCGGCATGATGAGGGGCAACCGCAGAGATGTCCGTCGGCGGAACACTGCTGAGTGTCGAGTACTTCGATTTTCTGAACAATATAGCCATAATTTAATTCCTTTGTCTTCGTGCCAGTACCAGAATATTGACCTCTTCAGCACCGGAATCGAGTAATACCCGGGCCGCTTCCGCCAATGTGGAACCAGTCGTCATAACATCGTCAACAAGTAATATACACCATCCTTTGCAATTTGTCGAGCCGGAAATTGCAAACGCACCCGATAAATTTTGAATTCTTGCATCCCGATTCAGCTTTGCCTGCTGTCCAGTCCACTTTTTCCGCCTCAAAATGCTCCGGACAGGAATTTTCAGATTTTTTCCGATTTCCTCCGATAAAAGTTCACTTTGATTGAATCCGCGCTGTAAATAACGGACCCAATGCAGCGGAACCGGTACGATCAAATCTGCATGGATCCCCGCCGATCGACAGGCTCCCGCAGCAAGATAACCGAAAACACGTGCCAATTCCGGCTGATTGCGGTATTTGAACCGGTATATCACATCTTTTACAAAACCATCCATAATAAATACAGCTGCCGCTTTCCGCCAGGGAAATTTCCTCCCCGCATGAAGACAATCCGGACAGATTTGCAGGATCCCGGAAAGCTCTCCTCCACAGGAAGGACAGACAGGATTCCGTACAAAACGGAAAGAACGCATGCACTCCGCACAGAAATGGCTGTCCTCCCCGTCAAATGGAGCACCGCCGCAAATTGGACAATTCCATCCCATAAAAGAACTGAAAAATGCACGGATCGTTGAAAAAAACATTATCCTGCTCCTGAAATCAAGATTTCATACCGTTCTCATGACCTGTAAAATACAACAATAAGGAAAGAATGTCAAGCAGAAGTCGGAAAAATGATGCTGTCAGCGGGATAAAAACACAAAAAACGAACTCGCAAATCCTCTGAAACATAAAAAAATATAAAAAAAATTCAGTAATGGATTTGAAAATTTCTTATTCAGCAGATAAAGTTTATATCATTTTTTTGCAAAATAACTTTGATTTACAAAGAGGTATAAAAAACAATGGCTGAACAACGTATTATTTTGAGCGGGGATGAAGCAGTTGCACACGGTGCACGGGCTGCAGGCATCACGCTGGGAACCGGATATCCCGGAACTCCCTCAACTGAAATTCTGGAACATCTCTCCTCCATCGGAGGAAATGCCCAGTGGGCTCCCAATGAAAAAGTCGCGCTCGAAGTCGCAGCAGGTGTCTCTTTCGGCGGCGGCAGAACTATGGCAACCATGAAACATGTCGGTCTCAATGTGGCTGCCGACCCCCTGTTTACACTCACTTATATCGGCGCAACCGGCGGATTGATCGTTGTCTCAGCAGACGATCCCGGCATGGCATCCAGCCAGAACGAACAGGACAACCGTCTGTATGCCGCAGCGGCTCACATGCCCATGTTTGAACCGTCCGACAGTCAGGAAGCCTATGATTTCACGATCAAAGCTTTGAACTTTCCGAACAGTTCAAAATTCCGGTTCTCCTCCGTATGACCACCCGTGTCTGCCATGCACGTTCCATTGTCAATCTCTGGAAAGAAAATGAAGAGTCTGTCAAGAAAAATTACATTAAAAATATTCCGGAACGTGTCATGGTTCCCGCGTTTGCAAAAAAAGCCCATGTCCGCCTCTATGATAAAATGAAAGAACTGGCTTCCTGGAATGCCGCTTCAGATATGATTCGTATTTCCGGTCCGGAAACAGCTGACCTGGGAATCATCTGTTCCGGTGCTGCCTATCAGCATGCAGTTGAAGCCGCTCCCGAAGCACGGATCATGAAACTGGGAATGACCTGGCCGCTTCCCTTTGATAAAATCGCTGAATTCGTCAAAGGCAATAAACGCACCGTTGTGGTGGAAGAAGGTGAAAAATTCCTCGCTGGAAAAATCCTCGAACAGGGAATCGATGTCGAAGCCAAAGGCGATATCTTCCTCTTCGGAGAATTGGATGTTGCAAAAGTACGCCGTCTGCTCGTCAATGATCAGACTCCGGAACCGCCTCCCCCGCCGGGACGTCCCCCGCAGCTCTGCCCCGGATGTCCCCACCGCAAAGTCTTTGAATCCCTCCGCGATTTGGAATGTATCGTTTCCGGAGATATCGGTTGCTATACTCTCGGCGTAATGCCTCCGTTCAGCGCGATCGACACCTGTCTCTGCATGGGTGCAAGCATCGGAGCGGGTCTTGGACTCCGCCATACTCTCCCCGAAGAACAGGCTCGGAAAGTTGTCAGCGTGATCGGTGACAGTACATTTGTCCACAGCGGTATCACTGGAATCGTGGAAATGGTTTACAACCGTCCGGCAACCGGACACCTTGTGTTCATTCTGGATAACTCCACCACCGCCATGACAGGTCTTCAGGAAAATCCTGCCACAGGCAGACATCTGAACATGTCCTCCACGCATCAGCTGGATCTGGAAGCTCTCTGCAAATCCATCGGAGTGGATCATGTTGACGTGATCGACCCGACAGCACATCATGCGGAATTCATGGAACTTGTCAAAGAACGTCTTGCTTCCAATGATGTCAGCGTGATCATCGCACGCCGTCCCTGCATCCTGCAGATGAAAAAACTGGCGAAAAAATAATAAAGGATTTTGAAACTATGAACGATAAAATTGTAAATGTCCTTTTCGCCGGGATCGGCGGACAGGGGATCATTAAAGCCTCTGACATGCTCACAGAAGCAGCTTTCCGTCTGGGGTATGATGTAAAAAAAAGCGAACTTCACGGTATGAGTCAGCGTGGAGGTTCTGTTTCCAGTGATGTCCGTTTCGGGAAAAAAGTTTTCAGTCCGATGATCCCGAAAGGAGAAGCGGATTACCTTGTGGCTGTCTCCGAAGATCAGATCGATGTTTGCGGTTCCTACCTCAAACAGGATGGGATCATTATCCGTCCAACCGATATCGATCCGCAGGATGCCGCTTCCAAAATGTTGAATATTGCCATGCTGGGTAAACTCAACAGCATGTTGAAGTTCCCTGAAGAATTGTGGTTCGAACTGATCCGCGGAACTTTCAAACCGGAAGTGGCGGAAGCCAATATCGCCGCATTCCTGCGTGCACAGAAAGGGAATTGAAAAATGTCTGCAACAACATTCAATCCGGTCAGTGCACCGGACTATCTGCCCAAAGAAAAATTGCGCGAACTGCAAACCGAACGCATGGCAAATATTCTCCGCCGTGCATACGAAAAAGTCCCGTTTTACAAGGAAAGTTTTGATTCCATGGGGGTCACTCCGGAATCATTTAAAAATCTGGAAGATATCGCAAAATTCCCCTTTACGATCAAAACCAATCTCCGCGATACGTATCCATTCGGACTTTTTGCAAGCCCGCTCTCGGAAGTAGTCCGTCTCCACGCATCCAGTGGAACGACCGGAAAACCGATCGTTGTTGCTTACACGAAAGAAGACCTCGATGTGTGGCAGAATGCCATGGTCCGTTCTCTGATTTCCTGTGGTTGCAGCAAACATGACCTGATCCAGATCGCATACGGATATGGTCTCTTCACCGGTGGGCTCGGTGCTCATGCCGGAGCAGAAGGTCTCGGCGCAACCGTGATCCCCGCATCCGGTGGAAATACAGAACGTCAAATCATGCTTCTCAAAGATTTCGGCGTGACCGGGATCGCATGTACCCCCAGTTATTTTGTTCACATGATTGAAGAAGCCGGAAAAATGGGGATCGATATGCGCCAGCTCCCGCTCAGAGTCGGTATTTTCGGAGCCGAACCCTGGACACCGGAAATGCGCCACTATGTTGAAGAAGCTGCCGGCATCAAAGCATTCGATATCTATGGACTCTCGGAAATCACCGGCCCCGGGGTCGCAGTCGAATGTGAATGTCAGCAGGGTATGCACGTCTTTGAAGATCTCTTCTATCCGGAAATCGTGGATCCCGATACACTCCAGCCCGTACCGGACGGTGTCGAAGGCGAACTGGTCATCACGACACTGATGAAAATGGCTATGCCCATGATCCGTTACAGAACCAGAGACCTGACTTCCATCATGACTGAAAAATGTTCCTGCGGAAGAACGATCCGCAGAATCTCCAAGATTTCGCACCGCAGTGATGATATGTTCATCATCCGCGGAGTCAACGTTTTCCCCTCTCAGATCGAAACTGCCATTCTCAGCGAAGGGAAACAGCTTCTTCAGTATCAGATCGTCCTGACCCGTACCAAGAGTCTGGACAATATGGAGGTGCATATCGAGCTGACCCCGGAAATGTTCAGTGATAAAGTCAGTGAAATCGAAGCGATCACCAAACGTTTCTCCAAAGCGATCGAAAAAATCATCAATATCCGTGCCGCAGTGAAAATGCTCCCCCCGAACTCCATCCCCCGGAGTACAGGAAAAGCAAAACGCGTCATCGATAAACGGAACGACTGACCGGAAAGGATGCCATTATGAACCTGAATCAATTATCTGTTTATCTGGAAAATAAACCCGGTGCACTTAAAGAAGTGTGCCAGATCCTCGCAGAGAACAACATTGATATCTCCGCACTCTCTCTGGCAGATACAAGCAGTTTCGGGATCCTCCGCCTGATCCTCAAAGAATGGGAAAAAGCCCGGGATATTCTCCTCGAAAAAGGATTCGCGGTCAAAATCACAGATGTCTTTGCGGTGGAAGTCGATAACCAGCCCGGCGGCATGTGCAAACTCGTGGAAACACTGGATAAATATCAGATCAATGTCGATTATATCTATGCTTTCGTCTCCACTGTCAACAGCAAGGCAGTCATTATCATGCGGCTCGATTCCGCAGAAAAAGCACTCGAACTGTTGAAAGCCGATAACACAATCAAATTTATCAGCAAAAACGATATTTTTGCAGAAAAATAACATTCAGGATTTGCAAAATCACAGAAACATGTTATACTATTTTTGTGATTTTGCTTTTCTAAATTTTATAAAAAAGGGACGGTTTCATGAGAAAATATGCTTTAGTCTTTACGATCGGACTGATGCTTTTTGCATTTTTCTGTCCCCGTTATGAAGCCAAAGCCATGGACCCGGCAACCATCGCCATCCTGACTCCAATTGCGATCCAGGCAGCCAAAATCCTGCTCCCTCATGTGGTACGCGGTTTGATCAATGTCAGTAAAATGGGATTCAAAATCGGAAAAGAATCTCTGAACATCCTGCGTCTCCCGCTGGGACTCATCCAGAGCCTCTTCCTCTTCCCAT
>JAGCNI010000061.1 GCA_017646015.1 Lentisphaeria bacterium | reverse complement strand
GTAACCGAGATTGATCACCTTGCGATCGCCGTAATATTCCTGCCAGATGTCATTGCCGTAACCGGGATGTTCGTCTTCGCCTTTCCAGAAATGGGTGATGGAGTCACCGATAAAAATAATATCAGCTTGTTTTTCAGAAACTTCTTTGAGTTTTGCGTCATGGCGTTTGTACCAGTCATAAGAATCGATTTCAATTCTTTCGCAGGGGATACAGGAACGGGGAGTTTTCATAAGATCGAATCCTTTTTATTAAATAGTATGATTGAAATTTGATTTGCTTTTTCTGATAAAAGCCTGCACAGCTTCTGTATCCGGTTCAGCGGGAGAGTAGCGCAGGTTTTCATATTCCCTGCATAACTCTTCCAATGGAGTGCCGGAATAGAATTGCTGCAAGGTTATATGCGGCGGACGTATTTCTCCGGTTGTTTTCCGGTATTTCTTTTCCAGATCGCGCCATGCAGCGGCAAGTTTTTTCTTGCCGGGGGAATGTGTGGAGGTCTCCTGCATTTTCTTTCGTATATATTTCCGCCAACGCCAGATACAATACAGGATCAGTGTTATTTCAAGAATGATTCCCGGAATGGAAATGAGAAAACGGAAAAGGAGCGAAAAAAGTCCGCTGACAGCATCAATGACCGCTTTTGCAAAATAACCCCGTCTGATATCTGCAAATAGCTGATGATAAAGTTGTTTCACCGAATCCCATAATGATTTGAATCCTGTTCGTGTTCTGTGCAGACTCCGGAGGGTGTCCTGTGGTGTCGGATCGACCGTGATCCATTTTTTTTCATCCCGCAGATAGGCTTCACACCACGCATGGGCATGGGAAGTCCGGACAATATAGTAGTCTCCATAACTGCTTTTTTCTTCGCAGATGAATCCCGTGACATAGCGGGCGGGGATCCCCTGCGAGCGCAGCAGAAGAACTGTTGCCGTTGCAAAAAATTCGCAATGACCGGACTGACTGTTTTGTAAAAAATAAATCAGCGGATCCGGAGTTTTTGTGTGATTGATATTGTCCAGAGTGTAGGTGAATTTGCTGAAATAATAGAGGAGTGCATTGATTTTTTTTCTGTCCGATGATTTTCCCTGGCTCCTTGGAATAAAGGGCGCGAGGGATTTTTTGAGTGGTTCGGAAATATTTTTAAAATCTGTCAGTTCGCCTCCCTGCCATGCTGTATCCGGATCATCCTGTGGATAGAAGAGTGTGCATCCGCCGTCGTTTTTCCATTGTTTCAATGTGAAAATACCATCTTCTGTCATTTCTCCGGAATCGGCGACAGCATCCAGCTGCAGAAGATTTCCGGGAACGGGAATGATTCCGCCAGTCATAAGAGATTCAAGATACAATTCCGCTTTCAGCAGATCCTTCGGCAGCGGGTCAGTATTTTTTGTGAATGAGGAATAGGAAACGATCTCCATCTTCCGGGAAACAGTCAGTTGTGCCGGAGCGGGAGGATTCTGTTTTTTGAACCAGACGCCGGATTTGTATTCCTGCCAGACAGCCGTTCGGAGATATCCGGGCGGCAGCGGAGCTTTTATGCGGAAGAGTACCTGATCGAAATCCTGTTTTCTGTTGCGCGGGAGCGGAACATTGAGATTGGCTGTTGAAGAGAGTGTATGTTTGCCGTATCCACGGGATCGTTTCATTCCCATTCTCAGAACATGATATTCAATAAAGCGGATGAATGATTCATTATTATAATAGAATTTTGTGGCAATGAATCCGGAGAAAGGGAGTGTGAGCATACAGAGAATGAACCAGAAACGTTTCATCCGCGGAGAGTGTTTATCATGCGGTCCTGATCGTGTTGCTGTATTGTTTGTGAAAATCAGATACAACGGCAGCATGATGGTTGTTCCGATGGCTCCCAAAGCATAGGAGAGTCTGAAGTTGCGGAGGGGAATATCCAGAAACGACAGAAGAATATTATTCATATTTTCAGCGTTGAAACGGTCTCCGCAAATTGCCAGTGCGCCCAGTACACATGCCGCTGTGAATCCCGTTCTGCGCGGGGTCGGATAGAATGAACAACTCAATGCCGCAAGATAACAGAAAAATGGAATTGCCAGTTTTGAACGGATCACCAGATCAAAAAATCCCTGTCGGGAGTCATCGATCGTGATCAGCATATCCGGAAAGACTGTCAGGATCAGGGCGGCAGTGATACTGTAAATGATGGGACGGTCTTTGAAGGGCAGAAACTCTTTTCTGAAAAATGCAAAGAGCAGCAGGATCGCTGTTATGATAAAATAAACCGGAGTGTCGCTTTTTACAGTATAAAGAAATACTACCGGAAAGATCAATGCAGCATTGCATAAAAGCAATCGCAGAGAAAAAGGTTTCTGTTCGTGATTGACGGGGAGAGTATTCACAGGATCACCCGCTTTCTGTTCAGAATTTCCTCCGGTTGAATCAGTTCGATCCAGTCCGGAACCGCAGATTGTTTTTCTGTCCGGATCAGGAACGCCCGGATTTTTGCATTTCTTTTCAAAAGCTCCCGATAAATTTTTTCTGCTTTGTCATCGGTATGGAGCAGAAGCATGAAAACTGCGCCCGCCTCTGCGATGTTCTGCAATACCGAGGGGGCAAGTTGGCTGAAACGTTCCGGATCATGGGAAGATTCCAGCGAGGCAAGCAGATCCAGAAATGCCTCTTGAGTCATTGTGTTCCGGCCTGTACGGAAATGATGTATTTCGGATCCGGAGGCAAAAACATCGATCACAAAATTCTGTGCGGCGAGAGAATCGGCAATAGACGCTGTGAGCGAGACAGCCGCTTCAAATGTTGTTTCCGGATCATTGGAAAAGAGAGGTTTCAGCGTTGCCAGTTTCCTGAGCTGATCCAGAAAATGCTCTTGCGGAGAAAAGAGATAATTATCCAGAATGATTGCTGCCGAAGAAAGTTTCTCTTCCTGAAATTCTTTGATGACCGGTGTATTACGGACCGCACTGGCTTTCCAGTGGATCCTGCGGATATCATCCCCGGGGCGATATTCGCGACAACCGAGAAAATCCAGACTGCTGCCTTTTTCGGAAACGGTTGCCGGACTCTGATCTGACAAACGGTGTCCCTGAGGAAGATGCAATTCGCTGAAACGGAAATATTGCGGGTGACAAATCAAATCCTGTCTGAGTGAACCGGAACGGATCGTTTTGAAAATCCGGAAAGGAAACAGACAATCCAGTCTTGTTTGAGGCAATTCATATACTCCCCGTTTCCGGATCAGAAAAGATTGCCGGATCGTGATCGTTTCATTTCTGTGCACGGAGAAAATCTGCTGTTGTTTATCCTGTGGTATCAGCAGTGGAGAGAGATTTTCATTCACAATACTGTCGTAGAGCGGAAGAAATGAATGATTGCATATTTCTGTTTGGATTTCAAAAGGAGTATTGCATACAACTCTGTGCGGAGGGAATCTTTTGATTTCCAGTTTGTGCGGAGCCAACCATTTGCAAAACCAGTCGATCAGATAAAAAACAGAAAGCATGAGGAAGAGAAGAAATGCCGGACTGCGTGTCATCAGCAAGGCAAAAAAAGCCAGCGGGAAATATGCGGTAAGCATAATGGAACCTGCTGGAGTCATATATCTGCCTGCCCGGTTGGAAATCCAAATCCAGAGCATATATGTCACTGAAATATATGCCCCCTCAGAACGGTTTTTGCGGAGGGGTCTTCCTTTGGGGCCACGGTAGAACCAGGCAACAGAAGGTATTTGTTTTTTTGACTTGGCTGTCATAGCGGATCATACCGGGACTTTGATCTTTTTCAAGAGTTCCGTCAGGACATTTTCCGCTTTGATCCCTGCATGTTTGCTGTCCAGGGAAAGAACCATACGGTGAGCCAGAACCGGATGGATCAGTTGGAGAATGTCATCCGGTTTTACAAAATCTCTCCGGTCGAGCCATGCTGCTGCCTGAGCACAACGCATCAGAGTCAGAAGAGCCCGTGGACTGCCGCCCAGAATGAATTCCGGCGCATTACGGGTTGCTGTAATGATCTGCAATGCGAATGATGCGATCGAATCATCCATGCCGATTTGTCGCACCTGATCCATGATCTGCCGCAGTTCCGGACAGGTCAATACCGGTTCGATTGTATTGAGCGGGTCGGAATGTTTACGATCAAGGAGCAGAGCCAGTTCCGCTTTTTCATCCGGATATCCCAGAGAAAGACGGATCGCAAAACGGTCAAGCTGAGCTTCCGGCAGAGGGAAAGTACCGTAATATTCAATTGGATTTTCAGTTGCAATGACCAGAAACGGATCGGGGAGCGGATAGGTTTCTCCGTCGATCGAGACTTGCCGTTCATTCATGGCTTCCAACAGTGCCGATTGTGTCCGGGGCGACGCTCTGTTGATCTCATCCGCCAGGAGCAGATTGGCAAAGACCGGACCTTTCCGGAATGAAAACACACCTTCTTTCTGGGAATATACCGTTGTTCCTGAGATATCTGCCGGGAGCATATCCGGTGTGAATTGGATCCTGTTGAATTCCGCATTGATTGATTTTGCCAATGCTTTGGCAAGAGTTGTTTTTCCGACACCGGGGACATCTTCCATCAAAATATGTCCCTCTGCAAAGATTGCGATGAAGAGCAGACGGAATATTTCCTCTTTCCCGCGGATCACCGTTGCGAGCTGGTCATATACTTTTGCCACTTTTTCATGCAGAATATCAACGGTCATCTTGTTCCTCCGTGTTTATTTCCCGGATGCCTTGTGCATCATGTCGATAAATTCTTCTCTGGAAATTTCATCCAGCGATTTCCCACGCTTGCTCAACTGTTCATTGAATTTTACAGCTGTCTCAGTCATACGCTCGTGAGTTTCTTCCGAGCCTCCGACCAACATGAAATTATCGCCTTTTGTGACCCGTCTGTGTCCATCCTGATTGTCCAGACCGATTCCCAGCATGATATTTTCCTGTGAGGGATGATTCGTTTTCATGATTTATTCTCCGATCAGTTGTCCATCTGCAAGATAGATTTCTTTGGCAAACGATTCCATTTTCAGCAATGTTCCACGGAAACGGATCGTTTTGCCTGTTTGTTTTTTCAGATATTCCGCATTCTCTTTCGTGAATGCCACGACCGCTTTGACTTTGACTTTCATAATGGATCCCGGAGGTGAGAATTCCAGAATTTCCACTGTTGCTTTGATTCCCGGTCCATTGCCGAATGTGAAATCAGAGAAGTAATCATAGGTTGTCCGCAGAACTCCATCCCATTCAACCTGATAGCCTTTCAGTGTTTCAAAAAGTTTTTTGCTGTTTTCGCTGGCAGCGAATGTGCCGGGGAACAACTCCTTGAGCAATGTTTCTTTATCCGGAGCAACTGTTGGTGTAACTGCTTGCGGCGGAGTGTTTTCCTGTACAGCATCGGCTTCCGGCTGATCCGGAGTTTCTATTTTGATTTCCGGTTCAGCGATAACTGTTTCTGTTTGTTTTTCCGGCTGAGACAGCACAAAATCTTTGGATGTCGGCTGTTGTGCTTTCGATTTCTGAACGTTACGGAATTCCCGGATATCCTCAATGACTTCCTGATCGTCCAGATGCGGGAGCGGATCGATCGTTTGAGTCGATAATGGGCGGAGGATTTTTCTTTCGATAAGCTGAGCATGAGCGTAAAACAACTGTGCCGTATTCAGAACCTGCTTCAACTCGTTCACCATAGTTTCTTCATCTCTGAAAATGCTCGGAAAATGGATCTTCAAAGAGTTATCACTGATTCTGAAATTTGGAAACCTGTTGCAGGTAAGTTTGATATCATCAACACAGTTTACCGTGAGATATTTTTTCAACTCTTCGATGTCATCCGCCGCAAACAGGAGATCATCCGGGAAACGACACGGTTCAAACATGGCAAAGAGTTTACGTTTTGATTTTTCGATTTCCAATATATTTGGCATATCTTTGACGATCCGGAGCCCGAGATGCGATGGAGAGGGGAAAGTGACTTTTGCAAACACTTCCGGCGGCATTCCCGGGGCAGGAGAATAACAGTTGACTTTGAGTGTGTAATCTCCTGATTTTCCCTGAATTGCCGGATAAATATTGTTTTCTGTCGGACGGATGTATTCCATGTGCAGTGCACCGGCAGTCATCATCCACGCTTCATAGATTTTGGAAGACAGTTTTCCATGCCATGCGTTTGGCGATGGCTGAGGCTGCTGTTGAGTTTTCTGCCGGGAGGTTTGCCTGTTTGCATTCTTTTTCAGATTTTTGGTTACAGAACTTATAATAACAAGGACTATGATCCAAAAGGCGAATACAAGAATTGGCATGGTAAACCTCTTTGCTGCAAAATGATTATCCGTTGATTGTTTTCAGAAATGCCCGGAGAGTATTTTTCATGAGCATGGCGATCGTCATGGGACCGACACCACCGGGGACCGGAGTGATCCGGGAGGCTTTCGGAGCGACTTCATCGTACGCCACATCCCCGACCAGTTTATACCCTTTTTCAGAGGAGGGATCTTCCACACGATTGATTCCGACGTCAATAATAACTGCTCCTTCTTTGACCATATCGCCGCGGAGAAATTCCGGTTTACCGATCGCTGCCACGATGATATCCGCAGAACGGGTGTAGGAGGCAATGTCCTGTGTTCTGGAGTGACAGACCGTGACCGTGGCATCTGCACCTTTTGCAGAGAGGAGGGCGGTCATCGGTTTCCCGACGATATTGGATCTGCCGAGGATAACCGCATGTTTTCCTTTTGTTTCAATTCCGGAACGTTCCAGAAGCTGCATCACACCCCACGGAGTGCAGGGGAGAAAACCGGAGAAATCACCCAGCATCATTCTGCCGACATTTCTTGCATGGAAACAATCCACATCTTTATCCGGATCAATGGCATCGACCACAGCCGCTTCATCGATCTGTTTCGGAACAGGAGACTGCACGAGGATTCCATGGATCGCCGGATCATTGTTCAGACGTTTGATCACATCGAGCAATTCATCCTGAGAGGCATCTGCGGGCAGAATGATTTTTTCAGAGTAGATTCCCAGTTCGCCGCATTTACGAACTTTGCTGCCGACATATACTTTAGACGCCGGATTGTCTCCAACCAGCACAACAGCCAGACCGGGAACTTTCCCTGTTTTCTGTTTCAGGGCTTCCACTTCCGCTGCGGTTTCTTTGTTGACTGCTTCTGAAATTGCTTTTCCGTCAATATTTTTCATTGTGAAATCCATCATTATTTCATCCGTTGTTACTTATTTCTGTTTGTTGTCTTGTTTTTTCAATTTTTCCAGTTTTTCATTGACTTCGCTGAGGGAGTCATTGAGTTTACGCATTTCCGGCTGAGAATTCAGTTCGATTGCAAGCTGCCGCGTGGTCCGCATGAGATCGAGATAGAGTTTGCGGAGTTTCGGATCATTTTTCAGCAGATTCGCACGTGTCTTGAGCATTTTCTGACGCAATTCCGCTTTTTCTTTCAGCAGTTTTTCTGCTTCGGCAGGATTCTGAAACACTGTCTGGGATTCGGTTGGTGTTTTGGGGGACTGCACTGTTGTATCAGCTTGAATTCCGGCTGCCGGGAGAAGAAATACTCCGGCGAAAAAGAGTAATTTTTCAAATTTCATTTTTAATGACCTTTCCTGTCAGAAATATTGTTTTATCTTTTGCATTGCAATATACTTTCACCTGTGCCGGATTGCAAGAAGTTATTGGAGAAATTTCTGTTTCCGGAGCGAGAAAATTTCATATTTCCGGCGATCCGTACTGTTTCACTGTGTGATCTGTCTTGAAATCAGATTTTTTTCCTGCCCGTATTCGTTGTGAGAGTACCGTGTTTTTCCTGGAGAAAACCCCCGGTATTTTTTATATTGACGGGAGAAATCCGAGAGATCTTTATATTGCAGTTTTTCTGCGATTTCTTTCAAAGAGAGACGAGTATGACACAAGAGCGAATCAGCGAATTCCAATTTTTTTCTGATTCGGTATTCATTCGGAGAGATCCCGATTGCGTTTTTGAATTGTTTCCGGAAATTTTCATATCCCATATTCAATTTTGCCGCAATCTGCCGGACACTGTTTTGTTGTTCATTTCTGCTCAACAGTGCACATGCCTGTTCTGCAGAAAAGAGATTGGAGGAGATCGTGTTTTCCTGTCTTGTTTTTTCGGCAGCCAGATTGATCCAGTTGAGAAACGCTGCATACACTCTGGCTCTGCCTCCATGAAATCCGACTTCACTCATTCCCTTGACAACCAATTCCGCCGCTGAAATCAGATCCTGAGATAATCCCGGAGAGAGAAATGTTGTTTCCTGTGAAAGGATCCCTGCCGCCAGCAATGCCTGATAAAAACTTGCCGGCAATGCCGTTGAAAATTCAAGCCAGCAACCGGATCGTCTGTGTTTCGAGGTGAAATAGGGCAAATCCGGATGACGGATCAGCAGATCACCTTCCTGATAATGGTATTCATTGGAACGGTAATCCCGGAAAATACCACTTCCCTGTAAAATGTAAGTTACAGCAAAATAACAATGTTTTGCACTGTATCCGCGTGTTTCTGGAATATAACTGTGATCGTAAAAGCCTCCGGATAATTTTTCCGCTGTCTGATTGGACAGATAGATACAGTTATTGGCTGGTTTCGGCAAGATCAGTTGCATTTTTGATTTTTCCTTTTTTTCACAAATATAGCACATAAATATGCCAAAGCAAATACCAGAAATGACAAATTATACTATTTTATTTTGTTTGAATTGATCGATCATGACGGATATATTAAAAGGTGATATGATACTATAAAACTCTCTCTGATGCAGGAGTCCGGTCATGGGAAAAGAGATACAGTGTGATTGTTGTGTTGTCGGTGGCGGTTCTGCTGGATTTGCAGCTGCATTGGCAGCGGCGGAAAACGGCTTGAATACGATCCTTGTTGAAAAATTATCTCAACTTGGCGGAACCGCTTCTCTGGCGGGAGTCAATTGTTTTGAACCGGTTATCGGCGGCGGAAAAATTGCAGAACGTTTGAGCCGTATTCTTTTGAGTGATCCGGCACAATGCGGAATTTACCGTGTGAACCGTCATTTTTCCATTCCTGCAATGAATCAGCCGCCTTTCCCCGGTTGTGAAGCTGTTATTGATCCTGCGGCTGTTTATGAAGATACTCTCTGTTCATATATCGGTTCTGCTCCTGATATTTTATGGAATAAACGGCGCGGAATCATTTTTGAACCGGATTTTTTGAGCCGGACTATGTTGGAGTTGTTGACAAATGCCGGGTGCAGAGTTCTGCTTTCCAGTGAGGTCTCTTCCATCAAATGTTCCGGCAGATACATAACGGAAGTTGTTTTAACGGATGATACTGTGATCCGTGCAGATTCATGGATCGACTGCTGCAGTATCCTTGCCCGGTTGGGAGATTGTAAAGTTTATTTCGGCAGAGATACTTATGATGATTTTCAAGAACCGGATGCCCCCCGTCAGAAAGATGCTTCTCTGAATGGTGCGACCCGTATATTCCGGATCACTCCGGCGGATGAAGAAATTCCGGCATCTCCTGTTCCGGCAGAGAACTGTACTTGGCGGGAATCCTATCCGCCGATGATGGCAGTGCAATATCCCTGTGGCGATTATAATTGCAATATGCTGCCGGGTATGAGCGGACAGGAATATTTTTCTTACGGAGATGCGGCTGCAAAGAAGATTTCTGAAGAACGGATCCGGGAATATTGGCTTTATTTGCAGGGAACTTATCCTGAATTCCGAAAATGGCGGATCAAATCAATTTTTCCTGAAATCGGAATCCGGGAAAGCTATCGTGTCGAGTGCCGTTACATGCTGACAGAAAAAGATATTTTGAAAGGAATGGAACATCCTGTTCCGGATGCGGTCGCTGTCTGCGATCATGGAATGGATTTGCATGGTGTCTCCGGACCGGGAAGAAAAACAGGAGCATACCGTATCCCGTTCGGCTGTCTGTGTCCGGTCAAATATGATAACCTGCTGATTGCCGGAAGATGTGCCGGATTTTCTTCTCTTGCTGCATCCAGCTGCCGTTTGTCGCGGACTATGATGCAGTTGGGTGAAACAGCAGGAAAAGCGGCTGCCATTGCTTTCAGAAAACATTGTGATTTCACAGGAATAGACGGAACCGAATCCGGACTTTCCAGTATTGAATAAATCAAGCCAGAAATAACAGAAAGGAGTTTAGACGATTATGAGTTGCAAAGGGAAAAAAGTGATTATCACCGGCGGAGCTACCGGGTATGGTTATGGCGATGCAAAAATGTTGAAAGAAGATGGAGCAGAAGTCTGGATCATCGGAAGACGTTTGGAAAAATTGGAAAAGGCTGCCGCTGAATTGGGTGTCAAATATATTCAGGCTGATATTTCCAAAGCTGAAGACTGGGATCGTATTTTTGCAGAAACTCAGGGCGTGGATATTCTGATCAATAATGCTGGCGGCGGATTGAAAGTCACTCCGTTGACAGAGTTTTCCGATGCGGAGATTATGCAGTCAATCAATACCAATCTGACAGGTGTGATCCTCGGCTGCCGTCGCGCAGCTGAAATCATGACAAAACAGAAATCCGGGATCATTATCAATATTTCCAGTGTTTGTGCTCATTACGGCTGGCCCGGATTTGCCTGCTATTCCGCCGCCAAAGCGGGGCTTGATATGTTCAGCAAAACTCTTTATACCGAAATGCGCCCGCACAATGTCCGGGTCACAGTTGTCACTCCGTCCTGGGGCGATACTGAATTCAATGTGGCTGCCAAGCTGCCGCCGAACAGCAAAGAACTGGCTGCAAAAGTGATGTCCCCGGATGATATGGGGAACCTTGTCCGTTACATTTGCAACTATCCGGAACATCTTGTATTCCCGGAAGTTATGGTTCAGCCTGTTGTTCAGGAAATCATTCCCATCTGATCTGTTTCATACAGCAATAAAAAATCCGGTTGACTGGCTTCTGAGACCTGTCCAACCGGATTTTTTTTGAGGCTTTATTGTGAATCAAACGGATTTTTCCATTTGTTTTTTGGTAGCGATTCCCATTTTTCCGGCGAGTGCGGAATCAATCAGCATTTGCAGAAAGTAGAAGACCAGACACGGCGCAACAGCGGCACCGCCGTCTGCCCCCAGAATGGTGAGGATCGTCAGTGCGATCGTCAATGTTTTTGAGGCTCCGGTAAAGATCATGGCTTTCCCGTCTTCTGCCGGAATTTTCATGGCTTTGCTGCCGTACCACATAATGACCAGCAAGAGGATATGCATGAGCAATCCCGCCAGTGCCGCCAGCAGAAGAATATCTTTCGGAAAAATCTTCAACTGTTCTGCGGAACTTGAAAAGAAAGAGAAAAGCAGCATGATCACACAGGTCGATGGAATATAACCTGTCCATGACGGCAATTTTTTCCGGCTCAATTTTTTGATATAGAATCCGACAAAGAACGGCAGCACGACCAACAGGGCAAGGTTCAACAGCATTTTGCCCGGATTGGTATTGATGGAACTATCCCCGGCAAGACACCAGGAGAGCACCACGGGGAGTGTCAGAACACCTAACAGATTATAACCGATCGTAAGAGTCATGGAAAGAAATACATTCCCTTCAGCAGTTTCTGTCATGACGATCCCGCTGGAGAGTGTAGGCGGAACCGCTGAAATCACGACCAACCCGATCATGGGCAATTCCGGAAGACGCATGATTTTGGCAATTCCCAGCGCGATCCATGGCGCACAGATCAAACTCAATACTGCACCGGAAACAAACGCCAATGCAAATTTGCGGTCGAAACGGAGCCCGTTGACATCTGTCTGCCAGCCGCAGACAAGAAAAATCAGGATGATGAAGAGGTTGCTCAGTTTCCAATGTTTGATCCACAGTCCGCTTTCCGGAATCAGCAATCCCAGCGCAAGCACGACCAACATTCCGAGAGGAAGATACAATTTTTTAAACATTTTTATTCCTTCTGTTTTTTGTGATGCAGTAATATAATCTTTTTAAGTGATTTTACAAGGAGTGAATCTTTTTTTACACCCCCAGCAGTTGTTCAGCATTTTTGTGGAAAATCATCTCATTTTCTTCCGGGGAAAGTCCGAGATCCATGACATCCTGAACAGCCTGCGTATGGCTGAATGCCGGATAATCACTTGCAAAAAGAATTTTCTCCGCTCCGTGAGCCTTGACCATTTTTCTTGTTTCTTCGATCCCCAAAATCGGGATCGTGCTGGAAATATCCAGAAAAACATCTGTTCCGATCAAATGTTTCCATGCCTGATCCCATTCGGAATAGCCTCCCAGATGAGCTGCGATCAACTTCATTCCCGGAAAGAGTTTCAGGATACGGGCAAGACGTTCCGGTTTGGAGTAGGGCGTGCGGTAGTCGCCGATATGAAACAGCACCGGCAATTCATTGCCGATGGCTTCATAGACTTTCAGCATTTTGGGGTCATCAATACAGAATTGTTGAAAATCCGGATGAAATTTCAATCCGCACAATCCCATTTTCCGTATCCTTGTGACCTCATCCCGGCAATTTTCAAATTCCGGATGTAAGGTGCCGAATGCCAGCAGCAGTTCCGGATATTGTTCTTTCAAACGGTACACAAAATTATTGATCGAAGTTACTTGCGTCGGTTTGGTCGCCGAGGAAAAAATCACGCATTTTGAAATCCGTGTTTTCCGGATATTTCGCAGAAGATCATCCAACAACGCTGTTCCGTTCCATTGGAAACCGTAAAAATTTTCCAGTTCATAAATGACTTTTTCTGCAATCGCAGGTGGGAAAATGTGGGAATGAACATCTATAATTTTCATAATACAAATCTTGTTTTTTCAATGTCCCGTGGTAAAAATACATCCGTCTTCCGCTTCATAGACAGTCTGCCATCCGAGACGCTTCATATATTGGATAAACTTATCCCGTTTTGCCAGTACAAAAGCATAACGGCAGCGGGTTTGCATCAAAAAATTACGGGGCGTCAGCTGTGTTCCCGAAAGAAGCAATGTTTCGATCTTCCGGGTTTTTCGCGGATCTCTGGCAATGGAAAATGCCGGATCCATTCCCCATAAAAAGATTTGTTTCCGGTTCGCCTGAAAAATCGGAGGAAAATCTCCCCAGTTCAGATTGATCACAACTTCATTTTCCGGCAGATTTTCCTCCATCCATTTGCCGATCCCGACAGCCGGGGGCGTGATGGATTTGATGTAACCCATATTCATGACCGAGGAGTAACATGCCAGCAGAAGAGCCAGTGCTGTCAGAATAAAACTGAAACGGAAGGGACGTTCTCTTCCCGGCAGAAAAATCTTCTCTTTCAATGCAATGTCAAAGATTTGAATTCCGAACAGCACCATGAAGACAGCTGCATATTCCATGGTTCGTTGGACAATGAAAGAGCCACCGGTAAAGAGCAATGCCAGCAGACCTGTAACGATCACCGGTATCGGCAGGAAACGGAATCCTTTTGCTGCGATGATCCTGGCAGCGGTAAGGTATGCCATATATCCGAAAATATATAAAGGCAACGCATTCCTGTGCCAGATCACATCCGGCGGGAGCATTTCCATCGGCGGCAACAGAGTCCGTATGCCGCGCAGCCCCGGATCAAAAAGAGGTCCGAAAAGAGCGTCAAACGATTGTACTTTCCAAATTATGAATGAGTGCGGAAATTGCGGATGGATCAGCAATCCCAGCACTACACCGCCCGCAGCTGCAATCGAGATCCAGAGAGATTTCCATGAATCCTGCCGGAGTCCGGCAAGAGAAAAGAGTACTGCCGGAATCAGAATAAACTGGGGATTGGAGTAACTCCAGGTGTAAATGAATGAAACCAATAAAGTCATTCCGATACGGAATTTGAGTGTTCCGGCAGATAAGATCCCGCAGAGCAGCAGCATCAATGCAAGAGATAATACATGCGGACGCAGCATATAAATCCGGAATGTCGCATTGGGGATGATCAAGACCGCCAGGGTCGTGGCTGCCGGCAGCAGGGCAGGGGCGATCTTCAGACGGATCATGGCATAGATCAATGCCGCCAATGCCAAGCCTGTAAAAAACATCGCTGGAAAATGATAGGGGGCTTCTCCACTGGATCCGGTAAGATTCCGGAGTTTTACAAGTCCACACAGAAGAACATGATACAAAAATTCTTTGTCTGCAAAATTCTCTTTCCAGACCGATAATTCCAACTGAGGAAAATTTTTGGCACAAATCGCCGGAATTCCGCGTTCCGCCATGCCGATATGATAATACGCATCATTCGCATTTTCACCGTCCGGCATACAGAGTGGACGCAAGACACAGAGCCATACGAACGACAGGAGAAATGCCAGAAAAATAAAAAGTTTCCTGCCTCTTTGTGAATGGAAAAGAGTATTGTCTTCTTCCAATGATAATAAACGCAAGTTTTTCATTTTCTGCTTTCCGGGATTTTTTTCTTCTTCTGTCCGGATGGAACCGTTGATTTGATCCCTGCTGTTGATTCCAGTTTCCGGAGCAGTGTGCGGGGTGTGACTCCATTCATTCCGACCTGTTTGACCAGCAGACCGCATCCCCGCGGTTCAATGATGATCACCGCAGGAAAACTGTGGATCCCATAACGCCTTGCAAGACTTCTGTTCTGATCTTCCGCTTCCTGTCCGAGCTTGCTGTATTTTGGAAAATCGGCATTATAAAGAATATAGTTTTGTGCCGCCAGACGTTTGAATGTGGATGTTTTGAACAGATCTCTGTCAAGATTTCTTCCCGCTTCACACCAGTCTGAGCCGGAGAAAAAAATCAAGAGCTTTTTTTTCTGCTGGATGGCTGTTGTTCTTGCTTTCCGGTATGAAGAATACCATTCGGACGCATGGAGAGTCAACGAGCTGAGAATACATAACTGCAATATGATCAAAAGGTATTTCATGCTTTCTCTTTCCAGTTCTTATAAGGATTTAGCAGAAGTTTGCTGTTGAAATAGCGGAAATCATCCGAGACCTCTCTGCCCAGCCAGGGGGGAATGGAAAAAGATTGCTCCGGCGATTCCAATTCGATTTCTGCCACCAGCAGTCCGGCGTTGTCTCCGAGAAATTCATCGATTTCCCAACGCATGGAATCGCAGATCACGATATGCCGTTTCTTTTCGATCTCACCGCCGCTGCAGATTTCCTGCAACAGTTCTTCGGCATCCTGACGGGGAATCGCATATTCAAATTCTTTTCTGGAGTAGTTGACGACCGGCGTTTTCAAGGTCAGAAACGCTTTATCATCTTTGATTCTGACCCTGAACGATGCCTTGTCATGTTCCCGGAAACGGGCATATCCCTGACGGATATAGTGGGTTGATTCCACCTGTTGCCGCCAGGAATCATTTTTCAGCAGAAACTTCCGTTCGATTTCTGTTGCCATGATTGTGTTCTCCGGGTCGTATTGTTCTGGAACTCAGAGGGATTCGCGTTCCTGTGCCCAATGAATGATTGCTTCAGAGACCTGTTTATCATCTTTCATGATCTCTGTTGCAAAGAGTTTGAAGTAGGCTTCGAGAGCTTCCCGGAGAATATCAAGGAAAATGACCCTTTCTTCAAAACGTGCATTGAGTTCCATTTCTTCTGTTTCCGGAAGAGTCAAACCTGTGATCGTGAAAGTATCAGCATCGAAAGTGAAAGACCACTTATCTGCATCGCCGCGTGCCATCAGAATTTTGGCTTTTCTGAGTTTTTTACCGACAGCCAGAGCTGCTTTTGCTTCGGCGGACATCTGCGGGCATCCTTTTTTGACAACACTTTCCGATGCCCCCGGTGCATCATCGCCGGACATTGCAAAAGAGAGCGGACCTTCCACAACCAGATTGAACATTCCCAGATCACCGAGTTTCATAACACCACCGCGGGTTTCCCCGTAATACCAGAGCCATGTGAGAAAGTCTCTGCCGGGAACAGCTTCGCCGTAAGATCTTCCATTGAAAGAAATAACTGGCAGATCGGATTCACCTTTCTGGAAATATTTGATCATCAGCTCCCGGACTGTCATCGGGGTCGCATCGATTTCCATGGCTTTCAGAAATTCTCCGGAAATCATGTCAAACCCTTTCAGAGAGGCTGTACCGACATACATGATCTCTTTCGCCATATCCACAACGATCGGGATCGCACTGATCGAAGGCGGCATTTTCATCAGATTGCGTTCGATTGCATCTTCTTTGATCCGCTGCCGTTCTTTTTTGGGAACACCGAGGGTGTTGTTTGCCTGCATATAAGCGAGTTCCTCCCGTTTGCAGATCGCTTTCAACAGCTGCGAGGGGATCTTTCGTTCCGCTTTCCGCAGATTCACATAGAGATGTCCTCCGCAAAGTGAGGTCATTTCATTGATATCGCTTTCCAACAGATGACGTCCGCTGACCCAGCCGAGTACGGGTTCATCCTTCACATCATCCAGTTTCCCTGCGCTGTTTTTTGCCAGACGGGTAAGAAAATCTGCCGGCATTTTTCCGGTCAGCGTACAAATCATCAAAGCCGTGCTACCGCTTTCAAAAGGCATGATCGTTGTCTCCTTACTATGTTGTTTTTTATGATTATTGATCTCATTTTTTTTCTACGGGTCTAAATATACCCTCTCTGTGCAGATTTGCAAGTTCCTCTTTTATTCTGCATCCAAGTTTCTTTTCAGGAAAAAACGATATTCCTGTTTGACATTCTAAAAGCCATACGATATATTAAGAGGATCAAAATCAAAATAAGGAGTTTTTATACCTATGATCCAAAAAATTACTTATCCCTGCAAGATCGATTCCTCCATGCAGCCTGCCATGTTTTATAAAGCCCGGGTCAAAGAACCCCGTCCCCTGTTGGTTGCATTGCATACCTGGAGTTATGACCACAGCTCTGAGTTTGAACATTATGCTGATTACTGCATAAAACATGAATGGAATATGATTTTTCCTGAATTCCGTGGTCCAAACTGGACTCCGGAAGGATGTGGTTCGGATTTGGTCGTTTCTGATTTGGAAGATGCTGTCGCTTATATGAAAAAAGTCACAAATGTCGATCCCAACCGGATCTATCTTGTGGGCGGTTCCGGCGGCGGTCATTGTTCTCTGCTGATGGCAGGACGCCGTCCTGACCTCTGGACAGCTGTTTCTTCATGGTGTCCCATTTCTGATATTGCAGCATGGCATCAGGAATGTGCCAGCCGTCCCTGCGAAGTCTATTCTGAACATATTGAAAAAGCCTGCGGCGGCAATCCTGCAGAAGATCCTGTGGTCGCTATGGAAGCCAAAAAACGTTCTCCGTTGACCTGGCTGCCGAATGCTGTCGGAACAACATTGGTGGACATCAGCACCGGGATTCATGATGGTCATACAGGAAGTGTTCCGGTCAGTCAGGCAATCAACGCATTCAATGTGCTGGCGGATGAAAAAGACCGTATTTCACAGGAAGATATTGACTATATCGTTGCGAATGAGAAGATTCCGGAATCTCTGATCGATCCTGAAATGGAAGCTGATCCGGCTTTCGGTCGCAATGTGATCTATTTCCGCAGACAGTCCGGTTCAGCCCGTCTGACTCTTTTTGAAGGCGGTCATACTCTTCTGATCGGTCCGGCAACTGCATGGCTTTCCAATCAGATCCGGGGAAAAGCGGCAGATTGGTCTGTCAATCAGCCTCCTGAAGATACTGCCGGAACAGAATTGAGTAAGTGATTCTTTCCTGTCAACTTCCCTGAGAAAAGCGGACACTTGATAAAAAATCGTCAAGTGTCTGCTTTTTTCTGTGTTTCCGCTATTGATATTTTATCAAATATACAGTATATTACAGGGAAAATGCCGAATTATAATAACAACTTTATGAAAGGTTCATACAATGCTTGCAAGAGAACTTCGTAAAAAGTATATTGAATTTTTTCAGTCCAAGGGACATGCTGTGATCAAGAGTGCATCTCTGATTCCGGACAATGACCCCACTGTTCTGTTCACAACTGCCGGAATGCACCCGCTGGTTCCGTATCTGCTGGGTGGCAAACATCCGCAGGGAACCCGTTTGACCGACGTACAGAAATGTATCCGTACCGGAGATATTGATGAAGTCGGCGATCCCGTGCATCTGACTTTCTTTGAAATGCTCGGCAACTGGTCTCTGGGCGATTACTTCAAAGAAGAAGCAATCGAATTCAGTTTTGAGTTCCTGACCGGAAAAGACAATCTGAATATTCCGCTTGACCGTTTGGCTGTTACCGTTTTTGCCGGAGATGAAAATGCTCCGTTCGACCAGGAGGCTTATGATAAATGGCGCTCTCTCGGAATCAGTGAAAAACGTATTGCACGTCTGCCGAAAGAAGACAACTGGTGGGGACCTGCCGGACAGACCGGACCCTGCGGACCCGATACTGAAATGTTCTATTGGACAGGTCCGCTGCCGGCTCCGGAACAGTTTGAACCCTCCAATAAACTCTGGGTCGAAATCTGGAACGATGTGTTCATGCAGTATAACAAAAATGCCGAAGGTAAATTTGAACCTCTGGCACAGAAAAACGTTGATACCGGAATGGGTGTTGAACGTGTTACCGCTATTCTTCAGGGCAAGGGCAGCTGCTATCTGACAGAACTCTTTGCTCCGCTGTTTGCTAAACTGGATGAACTCCGCGGCGTTCCCGGAATCGATGCTGCTGACCGCAACCGTTCCGAACGAATCGTTGTTGAACATATCCGTGCGGCAACCTTCATTATGGCAGATGGTATCACCCCGGGTAAAGTTGACCAGGCTTATGTCCTGCGCCGTTTGAT